>JALYIM010000213.1 GCA_030775785.1 Acidobacteriota bacterium | reverse complement strand
CATTTGTGCTATCCGACGCCCGATCAGGAGCGAACCGCACGGGGATGGGCGGCCTCCGATAAAAGTATTCTAGTCTTATTCGACGGCACTCCAAACGAGACGCAGGTGCGCGATGTCCTATGTCTTCTTCCATTGCTTGCTCCGACCTTTGAAAAAGAGCGTCTCATCATCGCCTCAACCGCAAAAGCAAAACTCTCTGCGCAAGCAGCCCAGCAATCCCGCGAGCTGGCCGAGTCCTTGGATTCAGTGCGGAGGCAACTTCAAGCTACGGTAATATTACGAGAGCAGGATATAGCTGAGCGAGAACGGGTCGAAAAGGAACTCGAACGTTCAAATACGAACCTGCAGCGTGTAAACGATGACTTGAACCAATTCACTTTCGCGGCCACGCACGACATTCGCGAACCGCTGCGAATGATGACTATCTACGTTCAGCTCCTTCAGAAGGAACTCGAAGGAAGACTCTCCGAGACGGCACTCGAATATATTGAAAACGTGGTCAATGGAGGGCAACGAATCTCACGGCTCATCGACGGACTCCTGCAGTTTACCCGCCTCGGAGGAATGGCTGAAATAAAACCAGTCCCGGTAGACGCCGAAATGGCGGTTAGAGAAGCCCTCGGTGATCTGCGGATAGCTGTCGCTGAAAACCACGCAAGGCTGACCACCAACGAGCTTCCCATCGCCATGGCTGAGCCTTTGCACCTCCGGCAGGTATTTCAAAACTTGATTGGAAACTCGATCAAGTACCGCCGTTCAGACATTGATCCAGAGATTCAGATTTCTGCGAAGAAAGACGGAGACTTTTGGCAGTTTTGCGTTCGGGACAACGGCATCGGAATCGCCGCAGAACATCACGATCAGGTCTTTCTCCCATTCAAACGCCTTCATGGCTCAGATATCGCCGGTGCCGGTATTGGGCTTGCAACATGCAAGCGACTGATTGAGCGCTATGGCGGCAGAATCTGGATTGAATCCGAGGAGAACCGCGGGGCTGTGTTTTACTTTTCCCTCCCCGCAGAGAAGCCAGACCCTCATGCCAGCTCCTAACAAGACCTATCGGATATTGGTTATCGAGGACAATCCCACTGACGTGGGCCTCATCGCGAAAGCTCTGACGAAGCACGGCGTGGAGCATGAAATGGTTGTTTTAAGTGATGGCGAAAAGGCCCTTCGATATCTAGACCAATTGACCTCCGTTCCCAGTCCCGACCTTATTGTCTTGGATATCAATATGCCAAAAAAGGACGGACTAACGGTTCTTGTCCGATACAGAATGAATGTTTCGCTCTTCCAAGTCCCTATCGTCGTTCTTACGTCTTCCGACGCACCAAGCGACAAACAGCGAGCAGGAATCATCGGCGTAAGTGCTTTTCTTCAGAAACCGCTTCTGCTGGAAGATTTTCTTGCGCTCGGCGAACATCTAAAGGTCGCTCTGGAAACGCCATTCACATACGCAGGCCCTCGCGATTGAGCCGCACGACGACAGCGCCTTCAACAGTGCAGGACCAGTACAGCGTGGGTTCTCGGCCGTTCAAAGTGAGCAGTTACCCGCGAGTGAGCATGTTCTCGACGAATTCAAGCAGCTCGTCCTCGTCATTTGGCGTATCGCCTTCCCTTCAATTGAAGACGCTTAGTTATGATTTGAATCGCAACACGCATGACGGTATTTCCGGTGATGCGCTCTTTCTTCGAAACTGTTAGCGATCATCTGAAAACGTAGAGTTCTGAACTTCAGGGCGGATTGGATAACAGCTTCGAGCAGGCATCGAACCACTACGCGATGGCAGAAGGCTGGACCGTCCTTGGCGCTTGTTTAAGCAGATACGTTCTTCGCTACTCTATCCCGGAGAGCCAACGGACGGATTCCATGAACCTGGTTCTCGCCGAGATCCGTTTTCCACCTGTCGCGTCTCCGAGATGAGGCTATTCAACGGGCGGAGTTTTTGGAAGGAAGTCTGCCGGAGTTCTTTGCAGACGGTGGGCTGATTCTAAAGGCACGAACTACGATCATTCTCGGAGCAATCGCGGCATTTGAGCTGGACGCAGATGTTCGGGAGGGAGCTAAG
>JALYIM010000212.1 GCA_030775785.1 Acidobacteriota bacterium | reverse complement strand
ACACGGCGGTGAACTTATTGACCTCTTAGCGAAGCCGGAAAGGGCCCGTGAACTTAAGGGCCAATCGAAAGAGTGGCCATCATGGGATCTCACCCCCCGCCAGGTATGCGACCTCGAACTATTATTGTGTGGAGGATTTTCGCCGCTGCAAGGTTTTCTGAACAGAGCCGACTACGAGGGCGTTTGCCACAACATGAAATTATCCAGCGGGGTCCTTTGGCCCATACCAATCACGTTGGATGTCACGGAAAAATTCGCCAAGTCGCTCAGTTCCGGAAGTAGCAAAATCGCGTTGCGTGATGCCGAGGGAGTAATGCTCGCTGTCCTGCACGTGGAAGAAGTCTGGCAACCAGATCGTAAAGCTGAAGCGCACTCGGTGTTCAACACTATAAGCGCCGTCCATCCCGGAGTTCACTATCTGCTTAACCAATCGAATCCGTGGTACGTGGGCGGCCGGCTTGAAGGCCTGCAAATGCCTTCTCATTATGACTTCCGAAATCTGCGTTTGACTCCGGCGGACCTTCGCGCCGAATTCGGTCGCGTGGGCTGGCGCCGAGTGGTGGCATTTCAAACACGCAATCCGATGCACCGCGCCCATGTTGAACTCACTTTCCGCGCGGCCAAACAGGTCGAAGCGAATCTGCTCATTCATCCTTCGGTGGGAATGACGAAGCCCGGCGACGTGGACTATTTCACCCGTGTGCGCTGCTATCAATTGCTGCTTTCGAAATATCCGGCGGGAAGCGTGAAGCTCTCGCTGCTTCCCCTGGCTATGCGCATGGGCGGACCACGCGAGGCCATCTGGCACGCCCTCATCCGCAAGAACCACGGCTGCACGCATATGATTGTCGGCCGGGATCATGCCGGACCGGGAAAAGACTCTGACGGAAAGCCGTTCTACGGACCGTATGAGGCCCAGGAATTATTCAAGAAGCACGAAAAAGATATCGGCGTCGAAATGGTGCCGTTCAACATGATGGTGTACCTCGAAGGCGAGGACAAATATTATCCTGCAGATGAAGTGCCCAAAGGCGCGAAGGTGCTGGATCTTTCTGGCACAGATCTCCGCGACCGCCTGAATGAAGGCCGCGAGATTCCGGCATGGTTTACGTATCCGGAGGTAGTACAGGAGTTGCGCCGGAGTTATCCGCCGCGTGCCAAGCAGGGAGTCACAATCTTTTTCACCGGGCTTTCAGGCTCGGGAAAGTCAACCATTGCGAATGCATTATTGACCAAGTTTCTTGAGACGGGGGGGCGTCCAGTTACGCTCTTGGACGGCGATCACGTGCGCAAGAATTTATCTTCGGAGCTGGGATTTTCAAAAGAGCATCGCGACATCAACATCCGTCGCATCGGTTACGTCGCCTCCGAAATTACCAAGAACGGAGGAGTGGCAATTTGCGCTCCTATTGCGCCTTATGACGCCACGCGCAAATACGTTCGCGGACTTATAGAAGCTTTCGGTGGCTTCATCCTGGTCCACGTGGCAACCACGGTTGAGGAATGCGAAAAGCGTGATCGTAAGGGACTCTATGCGAAGGCGCGCGCGGGAATTCTGAAGGAGTTCACCGGCATCTCCGATCCCTACGAGGTTCCGGCCGATGCCGAAGTGGTCATCAATACCGAAGAATTATCGCCGGATGAAGCTGCTCAGCAGATCATCCTGCATCTCGAAAGAGAGGGCTTCATTGGGGTAAATCAAGCAAGCTAATGCCTGCCACGCTGCTGATTTTCATAGGGATGCCGGTGATGACAACGGCACTCGCGACCAAGATCTTCATCGGTTTTGTCGTGGGGATTCTCATTGGATTGACTGGTCTTGGGGGTGGCGTCCTGCTGCTGCCCCTTTTAATTTTTGTAGTGGGCGTTCCACCAATCATTGCTGTTGGTTCCGATGCTTTTTTTAATTTCGTAACCAAGATTGGTTCCAGCTGGATGCACTTGCGCCACGGAACCGTGCGCCGCAAAGTGGTCGTGGCATTAGCCTGTGGCAGCATTCCCGGTTCGATCGCCGGAGTAACTTTCCTCGGCCACTTGCGTAAGGTCTATGGCAGCGGCGTCAATGTTTTCCTCACCACGGCAATCGGAATTTTGCTGCTGTGCATTCCCACGCTCCTACTTTTTCAGCGGCGAATCGAAGAACGCGTCGCGAATCGCCCTCCTACAATGAAATCGTTCGCCGGAATGTGCGTTATTGGAGTGCTGGCGGGCGTGCTCGTCGGAATGACCTCAGTGGGCTCAGGCAGCATCGTGATGCTGCTCCTATTGTTGTTTTATAGTTATCCTCCCAAGGTGATGGTCGGCACTGACATCGTGCATGCGGTGGCATTGACAGGGGTCACCAGCCTAATGCACTTTCGCCTCGGCAATGTAGACACCTCACTGGTGGTGTCGCTCTTGATCGGCTCCATCCCCGGAGGTCTAATCGGCGCTCACTTTAGCACACACGTACCGATGCTCTGGCTGCGGAGAATTTTATGCACGGTATTGTTAGCCACGGGAGCACGAATGTTAATTTCCGTTCTATAGATTACTTTCGCTCGATTATTGGGACTTAGATGACTCATTCAAAAAATGTCGAAACTCTTCATCGCATTCAGTCCGCGCTCGATGCTGCGCGTAACGTTTTCAGCCGATTTACTGCAGGCGCGATTGAGACGGAATACAAAATCGGACACGATCCCGTAACCGAAGCGGATCGTGCGCTCGATGCCGTACTCCGAAAAGAATTACTGCGCGACGGCGAAGGCTGGCTTTCGGAGGAAAGTGTTGACGATGCCGCCAGACTAACGCACAGCCGAGTTTGGGTGGTTGATCCGCTGGATGGAACGCGAGAATTTGTCAAAGGCATACCAGAATTTTGCGCCTCTATCGCCATGGTGGAAAATGGGCTTCCTATTGCTGGAGGAATCTACAATCCGGCAACCGACGAGACGTTTTTGGGATCGTTAGAATCTGGCGTTACCTACAACGGAAAGCCGGCTTTTGCGGGGAAAAAGGACTCGCTGACTGGCGCTTCCGTTCTCGCCAGTAGAAGCGAAGTAAAGCGCGGCGAGTGGAAACGGTTTGAGAACGCCTCTTTCAAGGTAATAGCGATGGGCTCGGTGGCCTACAAACTGGCGCTGGTGTCGGCAGGCCTCGCGGACGCCACTTTCACCCTAACTCCCAAAAACGAATGGGATGTCGCGGGCGGCGCCGCGTTAGTAGAAAGTGCCGGAGGGTCGGTGCGGACTCTCGAAGGAAAGCCCCTTAGGTGCAACAACCGAGACCCGCTTCTGTCTGGCATTTTCGCGTGCGGGTCGCATTTGCAAAATTCTTTGCACACTCTAGTGCGGGACAGTTTGACTACCCCTCGCGCGACTGCTGAATGACCATCAGTCGTTCGCCGGTCGATAGACTTGCGTTGCTGAACGCCGAATGGCCATAAGCGATCCGACGCCGGTGAGCCAACTTTCGAATTCGATTGGAGTGCGAGCATAAGTATCGATGAATCGCGGTAACAGCAGTTTGTTTGTGGTTTTCGTTACAAGGCCGACGTCGCACGTAGTAGCCGATATAACGTTTTCTTTCTCCAACCAACACAGAAATTGCCGGTGGTATACGCCGGAAGGGTAACAGAAGTGAACCGGAACAGAATTTGTCGAATTTCTAATTCGCTCTCTATTCTCTTCAATTTCCTTGCGAAATAATCTTTCCTCAACAGGTACGCGATGGCGGTGGGTATGTAATTGAAAATCCACTCCCTTCGAGGCAAGCTGCGCTATTTCGTGCGGGGCCATGATTTGAAGGAGCCGTGTAGCTTTTAACGCTGCATAATCAATATCCAGCAATTTAGCGAGTTCCCCCGCCACTGCGTCTTTTTGGGATCCAGTAAGATTGTTGGCCTCGCAATTGTCATTCAGCTGACACACAATTTTGTGTCTGTTAAGTTCGGTTTTAAGATTCATAGGCTGAGGAAGCCCAATCTCTTTACCTTTGTCCAAAATGAGCCCGCGACGTGTCCACAACATGTATGAACAAATCAAATTGAAGATGGGTCTTTGGGTGCCACTGTAGTAGGTGGTCAAATAAACCGTAGCCGGGAAATCATAACGTTCTAAAAGCGGATAGGCTCGGTCATAAAAATCATAAGCTCCGTCATCGAAAGTAATAACGACGCTACGGGGGGGGAGGTCGTCTGCTTCCAATTTTTGTAACGCCTCGCCAAGGCGAAGGACACTATAGCCGCCACGTTTAAGCATTTCCAATCTTTGCTCAAGCACACTTGGTTGCATATACAAACCAGGTCGCCAAAGATGTTCGTTGTCAAGCGAGACCCCGTGATAACAGAGGATAAGCAGACGATTTCGGCGCCAATTACTGTTGCGGATCGCATCAAACACGCCGCAACTCCGTAAGCCCTTCAATGCCATACGCTTCAGGTGCTTAATCACATAAGGGGTGAAATGGGAAGGCGTCATGCTTGGAAACACTGGAGGGACGGGGGGCTTGAGTCGCTCCTAAGTCAAAAAGGACAACGACGGCGTTTCTCCGTCGATAAATACTCTATGCCACAGCTCTAGGTTTAGCAACCGCCATATTTTATTCCCATGATCGCGGTGGCCCGCGCGATGTTCGCCAAACAGTCGCCGAATTGCTTCCCTTTTGAATAATCCCCTCTCTAACGTACGCGGCTCAAATAACAGACGTTCTAAATCGTCCAACTGCGGTCCAGCCAACCAGTACGCCCACGGCGTGGGGAAGCCCATTTTTTGCCGGTACACAATCGATCTCGGCAAAAGATCTTCGACTGCTGACTTCAGAATGCACTTACCTGACAATCCTTCTACCGAATATTTTCCCGGAATGCTGGCGGCGAATTCCACTAGCACATGATCGAGAAAGGGTACGCGGCTTTCGATCGACGCTGCCATGCTCATCTGGTCCTGCTTCATCAAGAGCTCGAGAAGGTATGTCTTGATGTCGGTATAGAGCAAGCGGTGCAACATGTCCCCTGACGATTTCTCCCAGAATTGCATCGACCCGGCATAAGCATCGCCAGCCGCTTGCCGCGCGCCATCCGAGAGCAGCTCGGCTTCTTCCGCCGCTGAAAACGCGGCATAGAAATTGTCGTAGAAGAACGATGGCCACGACGAGCCGTCGCGGCACAAAAAAGTGTGCTCCAGCTTACGATGCAGCGAAGCACCAAGCGGGACAGCATTGATTCCTATTCGCACCCAATGCCGCAAGAACGCCGGAGTTAAAGCGCGATATACATTATCCATGCGCGCGTTCATCAGTGTCCACGCGTATCGCGTATAACCCGCCAGAGTCTCGTCGCTTCCCTCGCCCGTGAGAACAACTTTCACACGCTCCCGTGCCAGTCGTGCCACAAAATAGAGCGATACACTGGAAGGCCAAACGATGGGCTCGTCCTCATGCCATATCATCTTGGGCAAGGCGTCGAAAAATTGTTCCCGACCCAGCTGCACCTCATGATGCTTTGAGCCGATGTGCTCAGCCACCTGCCGCGCAAATGGTAGTTCGCTAAACTGCTCTTCCCCGTAGCCGACTGAAAAGGTTTCAATTGGCTCTCGCCGGATTTTCGTGGTCAGGGCTGCAACAGCGCTTGAATCCAAGCCACCACTAAGGAAAACCCCGAGCGGCACATCGCTCATCAGGTGGCTGGCCACGCATTCCTCCAGAAGTTGGCGATAGCTGTTGACGTAATGCTCACGCGGCTTGTGGTCAATATCGGGGGTAACTGTCAGATCCCAGTACGGCGTGATCGTCAGCTTACCGTCCTCGGCGAGTTCCAAAGTGTGGCCCGGAGGGAGTTTCTCGATCCCCGAAAACATCGTGTGATTGCCAGCGACGTATCCAAATGCTAGGTATTCCGCGAGTGAGCTTCGATTGAACTCAGCCTTAACTCCGTTGTACCTCAGCAGTGTCTTGATCTCAGATCCAAATAGAAAAGCTGTACCGTCGTACCGGTAATAAAGAGGTTTTATGCCCAGCCGGTCGCGCGCCACGAACAGCCTCCTCTTCCTCCTGTCCCATATCGCAAACGCAAACATCCCACGCAAGTGCTTCACGCAGTCTGGCCCATACTCTTCGTAAAGGTGAATGATCGTCTCAGTGTCGCTCTGAGTTCGATAGCGGTGGCCGCGCACTTGCAATTCGGACCGCAATTGTTGGTGGTTATATATTTCGCCGTTGTAAACGATCCAGACGTCTTCTTCTTCGTTGCTGATTGGCTGATGCCCAGTCGCAATATCAATAATGCTCAGCCGTCGCATCGCCAGTCCGACATTAGCCTCGACGAAGAAACCAGCGTCATCGGGGCCGCGATGTACGATCTGGCCGTTCATTTGCTCGAGCATTTCACGCTCGGCGCGTCGGCGCGGATCAGGATAGAAAATGCCACAAATTCCACACATCGATTACGCGTCCGTCCTGCTGGAACCACGACCGCTGGCATTCGCTACCACTTCATCATCCGCCGGAATACTATCCAACGATCGGTGTAGCACAATCGATTCCGTCTCGGTCGAGATTATTCTTGTTTTCCCCTGCATCATATAAATTTCGCAACTCTTCACTCTATGCTCACACGACACGACCTTCTCGTCGCCGTAAGCCACGTAACTCCCATTACACATAATAAGTTGCCGATTACCATTGCTGGTTCCCCAGCATAAGAACTCGGCGTCGCTCGACCACGCGCCCCCTATCCAGCGGCCACAGAGGGCGAAAGAGATACAATACTCTTCATTTGCCGTTCGGTAGCGGTACTGCCGAACCGATCCCGTCACTGGACATTGCAGCAGTTCATTCACAGCACCGCCAACCGCGCGCGTTACCATCAGAGTTACGAATTCGGCCGGCAACGCCGCAGTAGTACTGAAATGCAACAGCGGAGCCGCTTCTTTGCGACCATAAGCCGGAGACCACCATCCTTGCTCTACTTCCGAGGTCCATCCATGAGCGAGCGCCGGTAGCACCACGAACTCTTCACTTCGATCACAGGAAGCAAAGATCGATTGTATTTTGTCTTTTTGGATCAGATTTGGAGAAAGATGCCAGTACAGATCTAGCTTGTGTTCACCGGTTCCCTCGGCCTCGTCGCGCACAAGCCAGAATTTGTCCTTCAGCGAAAAAACTGTACGCCGATGAGTTACCGGCGACGCGAAGCGGGAGTACCCATTGTGGCTGCCAACAAACAAATCGAAGCCTTCCCCGTTTATCCACTGAGTCGGACGGACCACGGGCAGGTTGGTCCATGCAAATGGGCCCTTCGAGTCGGCTTGGTCGTAATCATCCACTGTGAGAGTACTGTGTGCGGGTGTGCCACGAAATTTCCCTCGGTCTCCGCCCTTCCCAATGTATTGGCACGTACCTGGATCAATCAGAAGTGTGTGCCCACTACTATTCAGGCAAATGCTGAGCGCGTCCGCATGTCCGTGGCCGGCGGTAGCTGGTCCTTGTGGGCCGCAGTCGATTACCAACTGACGGTTTGTCCCACCCATTACATAGACCCCCGCGTTTTCTAGCACCGTCGAAACGCCGTTTGATGGCACCTGCGCCAGACCATCAAACTCTGCGACTCCAGCTAACCCGAGTAACCAGAGAGTCTCTTCTCGAATTCCTCCCGCCAAGGTTTTCAAATCGCTGAGGTGATACAGAGCTGCACCCGTCGCAAACGGATCCAGCATGTGCTCAGATCGGTTGCGGAGCGGATTAAATAATCTCCCGCCGTCATCATCGCCTAGCCGAGGTGGTAGTCCCGCGCGGCTCAAAAGACTAATTGCCGAAAGCATATTCCGCAAAGTGTCGTCGAATTGCTTTGGAATTGACACCCCATTTCGGGAAGCTAGAATCCGAGCATGCAAGAAGAAGTCCAGCGCGTAAACATGATAATAAGTAGATTGCTCAAAATGCAGTCCGTCTGCCCCAACCTGTCTATCCGCTTCGCGCACGACAATTTCCCACGCGCGCTTTTTCCAACTCTGGGACGGCTGTAGCTCAGGGCACATCGTGCCTATAAAGAACAGCGCAACCGCCTCTCCTAATAAATGTGTGTTCGGCGAAAAATAGGTAGAAAGGTAGAGCTCGATGTGCCGGCCGCTAATGCCCAACGCATGAATCCATTCTTCACGGAACCCGGGTGGCGCGACGGGACAATCCCCCAAAACAAAGTACATCCACAACCAGGCGAGGCTACGAAACGCCACTTCCAAGGTGCTCGCCCAGTTGATACCTATAGGATAAACATTTTCCGCATGCCAGTGCCGCCATTGCTGGAACAACTCGACAGCGAACTTCTCGTTTCCAGTCAATCGGTAGGCTTTTGCCAACACGATGAAATGTTGGTGACGGTTAAGTTCCCACGTGACTTTAACATCTCCCGCTTCAGCAAAGTCTAGATAGTGGATTAGATGAAATGGCTTTCGGGGCGCGCTCTTGCCATGTAAGCGATCACAATGCCAATCTATTTTCTTCCCATAATCCAAATCTTGGTAACCCAGCAGATCGAAGCGGTGTTGGCAAATTTTCTCGGCCCACCTGACGATGGCATCAGCCTCCTCCGGAAGTCGCCGCTTTAGGAGCTCGCAAATTTCAAGTACGTCGTTCGGATCAAAGAAAAATCTCGCGTGCGGATGGGCACCACTTGCCTGCATTGCGACAGCAAATTTGTGACCCATTCGATAGCGAAGCACATCTACACGAGCGGAAGCTTTCTGCTTGACGCGATCCAGCAACTCGCCTCCGCTCATGGACGCCAGACGCGCGCAACGATCTCTAAAGCTCTTCGCCATTCTCTATCCTAAATGTGCTCCGAGTAGTTCGGAGTACATGCTGTCCATTTCCTCGATCATGCGCTCAAAACTGAAATTCTTGCGCACGTGCTCTTGACCGGCGCTCGCCAAACGTTGCGCCAACTCGGGCTCACGCAACAGCCGTTGCAGCGCCCTCGCCAACGCTACGGGATCTTCTGACGGGAACAGCAGCCCGTTCACTCCATCCTGAATGATCTCCGCATTCCCTCCCACATCGCTGGCAATCGTAGGGAGCCCAGCGGCGAGATATTCCAGCACAGCGTTAGGCAAACCCTCGGCCTTAGACGGCAGTATCCCGATGTCGCTACACGCGAGGATTTCAGGAACATCTTTGCGGCGTCCAAGAAACAACACATTTTTTTTAAGCCCTAGGCTTGCCACCCTGATCTCCAGCTCACTTCTCAGTGCTCCATCACCAACAAAAACAAATTGCGTCTTTGGAAACTCACGCACCACATTCACGGCCGCAGCGATCAACAAAGGATGACCCTTCACGTCCGTGTGAATATTTCCAACAAGCACAATCAACTTTTTGTCCGTCGTTCCCGGGAAAAGCCGCTGGCGATCACGCGCCACTCTTGCAAAACGCTCGAAGTCGACGCCGTTGTAAATTACCCGCACTTTTTTGGCAGAAAAACCCTCTTCCACCACTAGGCCGTCGCGAATCGCACGTGCATTCGCCAGCACGACGTTCGACATATTCTGTATCTTTCGCAGCCACCGCTTCCGGTTCGTCCTGTAAAAATCCATGTGTGACAAATCCCTCTGGCTCGAAATAATCACAGGTACTTGGGCCAGCCACGCTGCTGGCACTCCTAGAAGGTTAGCCCACAAGTCGTGCGTGTGCACCACGTCGAATTTCCCTCGGCGCAAAAACGTCGCCATCCGTAAGAGTTGATAGATTCCCCCCAAAGAGTTCATGCCGCCGTTTGGATGAAACTCCATTAGCTTGACCGCTGACCCCGTAAGCTTCTCTAGCAACGGTCCTTGCGCGCGCAAACACGCCAGCGTGACTTCATATCGTTTCGGATCTAGCCTACGCGCGAGTTCCACACCTTGGGTTTCAGTCCCGCCGATATTTAGCGAGTCCAGAACGAAGAACACTCGTCGCGCTCGCGATGCCGGTGGAGTCTGAATTTGCGTATCTATTGACAACAACCGCTCAGTCACGTCTACCACCACTCAATTGAAGGTACCAAGTGTGATATATCCCCTTATCTTTGTTACGTTTGTACCTTCTCCGAAGCAATTGAACTTCCAAAGACTTTCTCACGTGTGTTAATACTAGAGCACTTTCCACGCACCAGAGGAGCACGATTAGAAGAACATGCAATCTTTTGCACCGCAGGATACTAACTACTGAATTTGTTCAACCAGTCGATTGGCGAGACTAGCACGCTGGTTTCGGCACGCCAGTTGCTCTGAATTGGATCACAACACCATTTACCATGGGCATTACCCAAAGGATAAAGGATTTGAATGAGCCGGTCTATTAGCGTCTTCGGTTTGGGATACGTCGGCACGGTTACGGCTGCTTGCCTCGCCCACAAGGGCAACCGCGTCATGGGCGTCGATCTGAGCCCAGCTAAGGTTGAGGCCATGGCCAATGGCAGAAGCCCCATCGTCGAGCCACGCGTCAGCAACCTGATTTCCGAAGCTCACAGGGACGGCCGTCTGCATGCGACCACAGATTCGGCTGCCGCCGTGATGCAATCGGAGATCTCGTTCCTCTGTGTAGGCACTCCAAGTTTGCGGAACGGCAAACTCGATCTTGGCCACATCAAGCCAGTCTGCCGGGAGATCGGAGAGATACTCAAAAAGAAAGACTCGTTCCATCTGGTGGTGTTGCGCAGCACGGTCTTGCCCGGGACTGCCGAAACCATCGTCGTCCCCACGCTAGAAGAAGCCAGCGGCAAGCGCATGGGTAAGGATTTCGGTGTTTGCGTAAATCCCGAGTTTATGCGTGAAGGCACTGCTGTCGGTGACTTTCTCGAACCCGCTATGACCATAATTGGCGCCGCCCAGTCCGAGCATTCTGTGGTTCTGCGCGAGATCTACGCCTGGGCTCCCGGTCGCATTTTTGAAACTTCTTTCCGCTCTGCCGAAATGGTGAAGTACGTCTGCAACACCTGGCACGCGGTCAAGGTCGGTTTCGCGAATGAAGTGGGAACTCTGGCTAAACAACTTGGCGTTGACGCTGAAGCGGTAATCGAAATCTTCTGCGCCGATAACAAGCTGAACATCTCCTCCACTTACCTGAAGCCGGGTTTCGCTTTCGGCGGCTCGTGCCTGCCAAAAGATGTTCGCGCCTTGACTTACCGCGCTCGCGAACTCGACCTCAAGCTTCCTCTGCTCGAGTCGATCATGCCCAGCAATGATGAGCATCTACAGCGCGCCGTCGAAATGGTCCTCGAAACGGGCAAGAAGAATATCGCGATGTTAGGTCTGAGTTTCAAAGCGGCTACCGACGATCTTCGCGAGAGTCCCCAGGTTTGGCTCGTAAAACGTCTACTCGGCGAAGGCTGCCAGTTGCAGATTTGGGACGACAATGTTTCTCTCGGCCGTCTGATTGGGTCCAATCGCGAGTATATTGAGCAGGTCATTCCCCACATCGGTACCCTGTTAAACTCGGATCTTGGGCAAGTAGTCAAGAACGCCGATGTTGTCGTCATCGGTACTCGCGGGCTGAACAGAGATGTGCTTAAGCCGCTGCTCCAGCCCGAACAAGTCATCCTTGATCTGGTAAACCTCGAAAAATCTCGACGTCTCGGGAACAATGCGGCGTACACGGGAATTTGCTGGTAAGGCCCACTCGTGAAAATTCTCTGGGTAAAACCTGGCAAGCTGTTACCGCTGGACACGGGCGGCAAACTACGCACTTATAACATTCTGCGTCAACTCTCAACCACCAACAATCTGACCTATCTCTCTTATTATGGCGGCAAGCGCGACGATAATTATGAACGCGAGATTCTGGAACACCTCCCCGGCACGATTACGATTCACACCGCAGCTCCGGACACCACGGAACTCGAGCGCCGTCTCGATTATCTATATCGCCTCACTTGGACCACTCCGTACGCGGTTAGCAAATTTACCGATAAGAAAGTAAAACGCCTCCTTTCCGAATGGATCCCTCAGCGTAAGTTTGATGTAGCCGTCTGCGACTTTCTTTCCAGCGCCCTCAACTTCCCGCGCTCTCTGGCCACCCCGACGGTGCTCTTCCAGCACAACGTTGAGTGTGTCCTATGGGAGCGTAAGGCTAAATTCGAAGTCAAGTGGGTGGATCGTATGATCTCAAAGATCGAGTACTCCAAAATGCTCCGGTGTGAGCCCACTCAAGTGCGTCGATTTCACCATGTCATCGCGGTCTCCGAGCAGGATCGGGAAGCAATGAAGTGGATGGTGGATCCATCATGCATCAGCGTCGTTCCCACTGGCGTTGACCTGAAAAAGTTTCGGTATGATCCTAAGTCCGAACCCGCGGGTCCATTGGTGGTCTTCACTGGCTCGATGGATTGGGAGGCCAATATTGATGGCGTCGAATACTTCTGTAGAGAGATTTGGCCGCTAGTGTTGGTGAAAGTACCCAGGGCGAAATTCCAGATCGTCGGCCGAGACCCACACCCGCGGGTGAAAAATTTGGCCTCCGACTCCGTCGAGGTCACCGGCACTGTACCTTCAATCGTCGATTACCTGAAGAATGCCGCCGTCTTCGTGATTCCGCTTCGAATCGGTGGCGGCACACGCATCAAGATTTACGAGGGTATGGCAGTGGGCAAAGCTACTGTGTCGACGGCGGTCGGGGCCGAAGGCCTCGATGTCCACCACGGTGAGAACATTATGTTGGCAGATGATCCCAAAGCTTTCTCAGAGGCCATCGTCACGTTCCTTCGTGACGAAAATACAAGGCATCGCTTTGAAGCCGCTGCCGCCGCTACCGCCAGCAAATATGATTGGTCGGTGATCAGTCAGCGCTTCGTCGAGATACTCCAAAAAACCGTTGACGCCACTGAATCCTCGTCTGCGATATTAGCAACGGAAGCGGTAGAGGCCTAAAGGATGGCTGAGAGGGTCAAACTCCAAGCGTCCCATCAGGCAGCATCTGCCTCTCGCGCCGGCACTTTTCATCATGTCGGCTTTGTCGTCACTTCTATCATCCATCAGGGTTCCGCCTTTGCGCGATCGCTAGGCGCCGAGTGGAATGAAGAAATCATTCACGATCCACTGCAACAAGCGCGGGTTACGTTCATGCACTGTGGTGGCCCGAACACTCCGGCCATTGAATTGGTGGAGCCAGATTCCGAGAAATCGCCATTACAGAAATTTCTAGCAAAGGGGGGAGGCGGTCTGCACCACATCTGTTATGAAGTCGACTCCCTCGACGCACAACTTCAGTATTGCCGCTCCACCGGATCATTGATCGTGAGACAACCACTTCCGGCATTGGCCTTCGCTGGCCGCCACATAGCTTGGGTCTACACGACACAAAAGCTTCTGGTGGAGTACTTGGAGAGGGCATGAAGAGCTGCTTAACAGGTACAGTTTTATCGGTGCAAATAATGTGTTCAAATAAATTGGCTTCAGGCGCAACGATGCAGCCGGCATGAGCACTCCTGAACTGCGCAAGGAAATCGATCGCCTGATCGCTGAAAGTGACGCCTCCGCCGCATCCCGACTGCTTGCCGAGCTTTGGCTCAGAGAAAGCGGTCCCTCGGCTGCTTCCTTCGTCATCTCACGTCATGAACAGCTGCGCCCGAGGCTAAACCTCCTGCCCTACCGGTTCGCGATTCTGCGCTCTTTCACTGTCGAGCCTGTTATTCCTCTGGTACGCGCAGCGAGCTTCGCAGCCGGAGTGGACCTCACTGTCCACATCTCCGACTTCAACGCCCACGTCCAGGAAATCCTCGATCCGCAGAGCTCACTCTATAATTTTGCGCCCGATGCCGTCCTCCTCGCAGTTCAGACCCGCGATGTAGCCCCCGAACTTTGGCGTGATTTCTCCGACCTTAGCGGGGAACAAGTCCAGGCCGTCGTTGCTCGGGTAATCGCCGAGTTCCGGGCATGGATCCACAATTTCCGCGCCGTCAGTCAGGCGCACTTAATCGTCCACAATCTTGAAGAGTGCGTTGTTCCGAGCCGTGGCGTTTTGGACAGCCAACTAGCCACCAGCCAGTCCGCCGCAATCCAGCAAATCAACCGCGATTTGCAAAATCTGGCCGCCGGTCAAAGTTGCGTTTACATTCTCGATTACAATGAATTGGTCGCTCGCCATGGTCGCGCAACCTGGCACGACGAGCGCAAGTGGCTCACCGTACGCCTACCCATGGCTGCGCAGAATTTGAATCACTTGGCTGGTGAATGGCTGCGCTTCCTGCATCCCTTAACTGGAAAGATCGCTAAGGCGCTCGTTGTCGATCTCGACAACACTCTTTGGGGCGGAGTCATCGGCGAAGACGGAATGGCCGGCATCAAACTAGGCAATGAGCATCCGGGCGCAGCTTTTCGCGACTTGCAGCGGACGCTCCTTGATCTCCACCAGCGCGGCATTCTCCTCGCCGTCTGCAGTAAAAATAATCGTGACGATGCCATGGAAGCGCTCCAGAATCACCCCGGCAT
>JALYIM010000211.1 GCA_030775785.1 Acidobacteriota bacterium | reverse complement strand
GTGCCGGCGTTCTTCGTCTTGTGTTGTAAGCAGGCGTCCGGTAAGTTCGCGGAGGCTGATCTCCGCATGTTTGCGGTCCAGAATCTCGCCTTTAAGCGATGCCGTTCGTTCGGTGACTTTCTTTTCCAACTCATCATGGCTGCAAATGGGAAATCTGCATTGTCCTTTTCAAGCTTGCCGACAATGCTGCGCATCAGCGGCAGCAATGGGTGTTTGTGCGGAAGCTGATTTGGTTGCAAAGCATCGGTGGTGATGGAGAGAAGCGTGCCGAAACGGCGTTCGCTTACCACGTGTTCGGTGGTCTCGCTGCATGCCACCAGCGTGCCTTGAACTACTCCGTCTCTGTCCCTCACCGGGCTGTAGCTGTAAGTCCAATAAACTTCTTCGAGTTTCCCGTCTCTTTTAATTGGGACGAGCTGGTTTTTATTCCAGGTGGAAGCGCCGCGACTCATCACGGCCTCGATTTGCGGGCCGATAATGGACCAGATTTCGGGCCAACATTCGATGCCGCGCTGTCCTAGAGCCGAAGGATGTTTGTCAGTGCGGATGGAAGGCCGGTAACCGTCGTTGTAAAACTGAATAAGCTCCGGTCCCCACCACAAAAACATGGGATGCTGGGACGCCAGCAGAAGATTGACCGCAGTAATAAGAGTGTCGGACCAGGTTGCAACATCACCGAGAGGCGTTTTCTTCCAATCGAAGGCGCGAACAAGGGCAGCCATTTCGCCCTCCCCGATAATTCGTGACGACGAATTGCCGCGTTCGTTAACACTCACGAAATCCTGGTTACTAGTTTCGATGGGACTGCCCATAGGTAGACTGGTTCGCTGCAACCTTATCGAAAAGCTTTAGGTTTTCGGACGAATCTGGGGGTGGATCGTGGCCGAAAACACACGAATCGTAGCAAATCTTAGCACAATAAGACTGTCCGGCCTCGAACGTGCCAAGGCGTGATCGTTCAATCAACCGTGCGCTTCCAGCGAATCAGGCGAATAACTTCGTGTCGTTTGGGAGATCTCAGTCAGGCCGGTGTCTGAGTGTGTGCTCGCGATCGGTTGGGCCAGGCCGCCAGTACGACGGGGACCAGGATTAGTTTTATGAGCCAATCTCCCGCATGAATTGCGGCCAGTTGCCATGGTACGTTCTGCCAGAGCATGGATCCGGTGAGACGGATGACAGGGAAGCCGATCCATAGCCAGGAGTCCCAATCGCAACGCGCCTTTCCAGTCCGCAATGTTGAGCATTAGCAGCAGACGCGCAATCACGTAGGCGAGAATCGAGGTGCGAATAAGCTCAAGCAGCGCCTTCATCGCGCTTGGTTGACTTTGAGAAACCCCGCTCAGCTCAAGAAATTGATGTCCGAAGAGCAGCGGACTGTACCACAGCGAGCTGGCGATGAATGCAAGGACGGTGGCGGCAGCGAGAGCGAGAAGATTTACACGGCGCATGTTTACCTCGGTGATATCGTGGCATTAAACCACAACTGCAACGGCATTATCCTAAGGTATAAATATTTCGGTTCATCGATGAACGCCGCAAACAGAACTACGTCTACGGCAGCCTCGCCAAAGATTCAATCCATGCATGCAAGCTAATGCGGGGAGGCATAGCTTACTCAATGTGTTACCGAAAGGGTTCAAAAATAGTCTGCTAGGGCGGTGTGGGTTCGTTTGTCTTACCGTGCCGCCGGGAATTTGTCGCTTCACGCGACTGACAACCGCACAATGCACCGCGTTATGGTACCTATCCCCCTTAGAACCTTACTCCCAATCCCAGCGTTACAAAGACATTGTTCTGGCGGCCAGGGGCGATGAAGGATTGGAATCCGAAGGTGCTGGAATTGAAGTCCCTGACCTCTCCTCGCAGGCTGACGAACGGGAGTATTTTTACGTCGAGGCCTCCGGCAACGTCGAAGGCGAATGCCCCATAAGGGCTGGTGGTGCCGTTGTAGAGTTCACGATTGAAGCGGCCGTATCCAAGTCCGGCGGCAACGTATGGAGAGATGAAGAACGACGGCGCCAGGCGCACCCGCACACCCGGAGTGATGAAAAGGGAAGTGTAGCTCCGCGCCAGCGTGGTGCCGTTTAGAGTTGGGATGGAAGACTTGTAAGACGCGGCGATTGGGAGTTCCGCCGAGACAGAAAGTAGTGGCACGGCGGCGAATTGACGAGCATAGCTCCCCTCAATTGCCCACGCTGCGCCCAGGTTGAGTGGATTGCTGGCCGCGAAGTATCCGCCGACGCCGAACCCGAGGTCGTTCTTTTGAGCGTTTGCGGCGGAAGCTATGGCTAGCGTCGCCAGTAGAATTACGATTGATCTTTTGAACAAAATCTCTCCTTAATCTCTTTAACCTTTTGCTTTCACTACGTCTCTGCAAAGCACCGGATCAGGCGGGAGACCCGTCGGGATTGGTCAGCGACGCCGTCCAGTTTCCATTGATGTTGTTGTTATCAGAACTCGATCCGCATCCGGCGAGTAAGAATGAACGCTATCCCAAGTTGCTTCATGAATATCTCCTTCAATTAGAACGAACCTGAATATGAACCCAAATGAACACTGAAAGATGCGAATGGGTGGTGGGGGGATGTAAATGAAGAGGTAGTTGCAGGCAGAATCGCTGCAACATCAATAGTATGAGTAATTTACAGACGTATGGAAATTGAGCGGAATCTGCAATTTAGCGCGATTTTGTTTCGTCGCGCTCCACTACTCCGTCCTTAATAAACACCACTCGATGGGCATACTCGGCGATGTCATGCTCGTGAGTGACTAGGACAATGGTATTGCCCTGAGCCTGAAGACGATCGAACAATGCCATGATTTCGTTGCCGGTTTGCGAGTCAAGATTGCCGGTAGGCTCGTCGGCTAGAATAATCGAGGGGCGGTTTACCAGCGCGCGTGCAATCGCGACTCTCTGGCGCTGTCCTCCAGAAAGCTCGTTTGGCTTGTGGGTCATGCGCTGTTCCATGCCTACTGACGCCAGTGCCTCCTTGGCCCGTTCCGTGCGTTCGTTGGCTGGAACTCCGGCATAAATGAGGGGTAACTCGACATTGTGGAGCGCGGTGGCGCGCGCAAGAAGATTGAAAGTCTGAAAGACGAAGCCGATTTCCTTGTTTCGAATTCGCGCTAGTTCGTCGTCGTCCAATTCGCTGACCAACTGGCTGTTGAGCCAGTATTCACCTTTGCTGGGCGTGTCCAGACAGCCGATCAGATTCATCAAGGTGGATTTCCCCGACCCCGATGGACCCATGATTCCTATATATTCGTTACGTCGAATTTGCAGATTGATACCGCGCAGGGCGTGGACTTGCTGCTCGGATCCCATATCGTACGTCTTCCACAGGTCAACGGTCGCGATCATGCAGGATTCGGGTGGGTTCGACACCACTGGCGGCGCGATATTGATGACTTCTGCAGTTGCCATTCTTCTCTCCTGCTCCCGTGGGGACAAATGCCCACTCCAATCTGCTTGTTGGCGGGACCTCCATGCTCATATTCGACGTGTGAGCGCTGAGAAGGTTAGAATCCGCCCAACTCGACCTTTACCCCGCCAGCGATGAGGCGGTTTTGCCTTGCCAAAGCCGACCTGTTTGAAAGGATACGCGGCCGCGGGATCAAAAGTTCCGGCTATCGGTATTTTGATTATAACTTGAAGGGTTCCTGAATCACCCGGTCCCGCTCATGTGGGCAACATTGCAGTGTTTAACTGGCGTCCTGCCTTGCCTTGGGGTTGCTAAGAGCCTAGAATATGCATCACAGTTAAGCAGGAGTCTCCACCTTATGCCCCGGTTCCGTGCGCCGCTATGCGGCTTTGTTGCGCTGCCATCTTTATTGCTGATATTAGCTTTGGGTTTATTTGTTGGCACGTCCGCGAATGCGCAGCAGGATGCGAAATCTGAAAATTCTCAAGACGGATCCTCTGGTGTATCCACCGGAGAAGGAAAATCCGGCACAGACCCGCTGAAAAGGCCCATCAACGAAAAGCAGAAAAAGCAAAACGCTAAATCGTTGAAGCAGGAGCTCAGCAAAACTTACAAGAAGTGGCTGGACGAAGATGTCCGGTGGATTATCAGCGATGAAGAGCGTTCAGCTTTTAAACAATTATCCAACGACGAGGAACGCGACCAGTTCATCGAAGCTTTCTGGCAGCGCCGCGATCCCACTCCCGATACCGTAGAAAACGAATTTAAAGAAGAGCATTACCGCCGCATGGCATATGCCAACGAACATTTTCCGGCTGGAATTCCCGGATGGAAAACCGATCGTGGCCGGATTTACATAACTTATGGCCCCGCAGATGAGATTGAAGCACATCCATCGGGCGGGACATATGACCGGCCACTGGAAGAGGGCGGTGGATCCACTTCCACGTTTCCGTTCGAAACCTGGCGCTACCGATATATCGAAGACATCGGCCAGGAAGTCATCATCGAATTCGTAGATACCTGCCAGTGCGGCGACTATCATATGACGATTGACCGCTCGGAGAAAGATGCCTTGTTGCACACTCCGAACGGCGGCTTGACGATGTACGAGCAGTTGGGGCAGGGCAACAAAGGAAGCCGATTTAATGGTGGGCTGGAGCAGCTGGGAGCGGGCCCTTTCTCAAACAATCAACAGACAAAGCAGTTTGACCGGTTGGAACAATTCGCGAAGCTCAGCAAGCCTCCGGCGGTGAAGTTCAAAGACCTTGAGGAATACAGTGTTTCGCACAAAATTACGATTAATCCGATGCCTTTCGACGTGCGTTATGACTTTGTTAGGGTCACGGGCGACACGGTATTGGTGCCAGTCACGGTGCAATTGCAAAATCGCAATCTGACTTTTTCCAATAAAGATGGAGTGCAGCGCGGCACGGTAAATATCTTTGGGCGCGTGACTACTCTCACGGGGCGAGTGGCGCAAACTTTCGAAGACACAGTACAAGTTGACGTACCTGCGGAACTGCTGGCGAAGGTTACGGAAAATTCGTCAGTCTACTGGAAGGCCCTTCCGCTCCGTCCCGGGCGTTACAAGCTTGATGTTGTAGTCAAAGACGTAAACGGTGATCGCGTCGGCACGTGGAGCCGGGGAGTTGTGGTTCCAGACTTCGAGGATGATCGCTTGTCGTCTTCGTCGTTGATTGTTGCTGATCTGATGGAGCCGGTTGCCGCCAAAAATGTGGGCACCGGAAGTTTTGTGATTGGGAATACCAAAGTGCGTCCGCGGGTGGCTTCGGCGGATGGCAAGCCGGTAAGTTTCAAACGCAGCCAGAAGATGAATTTCTGGATGCAAGTGTATAACTTGGGCGTGGATGGCAAGACGCACAAGCCGTCTGCGACGGTGGAATATGATGTCGTCAATATGGCAACCAATAAACCCGTAATTCGCTCGGTCGAAAACACAGACCAGATGGGGAATATCGGCGATCAGGTCACGTTGCAAAAAACACTTTCGGCCGCCAATCTTGGTCCTGGAATTTATCGCATCCAGATCAAGGTGAATGACAACATTTCGAAGCAAACGGTGGATCCTTCCGCGACTTTTTCCGTGGAATGACGCCGCGAAGTTTCGCTCCCCCAGAGAGGTGGTGAGCATTGCTCAATAGATTCCTCTATTCTTTACTGGCGCTCAGCTTGACGCTGCCCTTGTCGGCGGGCGAGAAATCGGGAACGATTTCAGGTTACGTTCGCAGCGCGAGCGGCGCTCCTCAGATGGGCGCGGCGGTGGAAGTGCTTGGCACTGCGGTACTGGGTTCCACGGCAATGGGAACCGCGATGCACACGCTCAAGGCGTTCACTGACGAGCGCGGATTTTATTCGGTCAGCGGTCTGCTGCCCGGAACTTACAACATTAAAGTTTCCGCACCCGCGTTTCTTCCCGCATTGCGCGAGCGCGTTGGACTGCGCGCAGGCAGCGGATTGGCGATGAATATCACTTTGAGCACTTTGTTTGAGGCGATCCAGTTGGCTCCCGTCCGCGTCGGCAACGACGATGACAATTGGAAGTGGGTACTGCGATCGGCGGCGAACCGTCCGATTTTGCGCGTGCTGCCTGACGGGTCGCCAGTCATGGTTGCCCAGGGGAACGAAAAGAGTACGCATGATGTAAAGGGAAGCCTGTCTTTTCTGGCAGGGTCTCCGTCGCAAGGATTCGGCAGCGCTTCCGACATAAGCACCGGATTTTCGGTGGAGAGATCTATGTTCACTTCGGGCACCGTCGCTTTGCGCGGCGATGTTGGCCATGGAACGGATTCTCCCGATGCCGTGCTGCGAGCCTCGTATGAGCACAAGATGGCGAATGGCTCGCGACCGCAAGTGGCTTTCACGATGCGGCGGTTTTCGTCCCCGGATGCGAGCCTGCACAATGCAACTTTTCAGGCACTGGCGCTCACCACGTCTGACGACGTGACGCTGGGAGACGTGCTCGAGTTAAAGTTTGGCAGCGAGCTCCAGACGATTCAGTTTTTGGGACGAATGAGCGCATTTCGTCCGTTTGGATCAGCCGATCTTCATCTTTCTCCAAACACAGTTCTTGAATACAGTTATCTAACTGCGCTGCCGGATAAGCGCGTGGAAAAAGGATTTGATTCCGCACCCGCCGACTTCAGCGAGTCCGGACCGCGTATGAGTATGGTGAACTACGCTCCCTCTGTCGAGCATGCACATCACCATGAAGTTTCGCTGTCTCACCGTGTTAATGACACCAACTTCCAGATCGCGATGTATTCGGACCGGCTGGTGAACACGGCCCTCACAGGCGTGGGCGAGGTTGGCGCTGATGGAGATGTCCTGCCGGACATGTATTCGGGAACTTTCACTTTGCGGGGCAACGATCTAGACACTCATGGCGTGCGGATGGTACTGCAGCGCAAACTGGGTGCCGATCTTACTGCGACCATGGACTACAGTTATGGCGGAGTGCTGGATCTGAATTCTTCGCCTAACGGTATGAGACTCGCGGATGCGAGGCAATCCACTGTGATTCGTGGACGCCATAGTCTGGCCGGCAAAGTTAGTGGCGGAGTGCCGCGGGCCAAGACGAGATGGATCGCGTCTTATCGTTGGGTGAATGGGAGGGCGCTCACGCCGGTTGATATGTTTAACGACTCGGCGGGAGAGGCAAGTCCTTACCTCGATGTATTTTTCCGCCAGCCGCTTCCAGGGAACGGATTTATTCCTGCGCACATGGAAGCGATTCTGGATATGCGCAATGTATTAGCGCAAGGATACGTGCCGCTACTAGGGCAGGATGGTCGTACGGTTTACCTGGTGCAATCTGCACGGTCGGTGCGTGGAGGGTTGGCCTTTACGTTTTAGGGGAAGATGAGACTGAGAGTGAGGCTGCCTAGCGGGCAGCCTTTTTTTTGTGGCGAATCTTGCTGCCGGAAGGTGAAGATTTGATGGCGCTATCGAGGCATCCGGCACGGAAAGAACGGTCATCTAGGCGATTTAGAGTGCTTGCGATTGCTCTGGGGAGTAATGGATAGTGGTGGATTCCCAGTAAGTACTCTGCGATGAACCATACGGGTTCGGTGGTGGTGATCCAATCTAGGTGATCGAATCGCGCGAGATTGACTGGCCGAGAGAATGTGCGCAGCGTGCGCTCGCGGCGCTGATTAAAGTATCCCTCAAAATAACTTAGCGTGAGTTCGCGCAGCGAGCGATAGACAGGCTCGCGATAACGGCATCCTGTGAAATTGGACTTTGCGATGGCTCCCCAGTGTCCCCGGGTGCGAAAGATAGCGATGACGTGGTCGGTGTCATTTTCTGCTTCGAGGTCGAGAATTAAAGGCGGAAACCCGTTTATTCGCAGGGCCGCTGCCGCCAGGATTGCTCCCTCGAAACAGTGCGACGTGTTCTCACGCAATACATGACGCGGGGACCACGCGGAGTCAGCGAGATGGTAAGGCATGTCATCGAGAAAACGCTGGATGCGGTAGGGATTTTTTAGACTGCGCAATTTGCGGAGTTCGAGGGGAGTCAAACCAAAAGTTGGCATCGGTGATTGCAGTCTATCTCAACAAATGTGCGGCGTAGCTTTGGTGCCCAAGGGGAGGGTGGACGGGGCACGGCCGGATCTCTCTTTAAGTTTGGGGCGCCCTATCTAGGCTTCGCTTACGCGGGATGTTTGCGCTATCCGCGAAGAGTTCGCCGAGTTCGTGCGGATGGTCAATGGTGACATCAGGCGCGGCGGTGGCCAGTGTTTGAGGAGCGAAGCCGTAAGTGACTCCGCAACTCCAAAGGCCGGCGCTGCGCGCGGTGAGCATATCAATCGAGGAATCGCCGACGAGTACTGTTTCGACTGGCTTAACTTGATTCTCCTTAAGAAGAACTTGGGCGCCGAAGGGATCAGGTTTTTTGGTTTCGAAACTGTTGCCTCCGTAAACTGAGACGAAAAATTCACTGAGGCCGAGAGCTTCGACGATGGCCCGCGAGGGGTTCACTGGCTTGTTGGATAGGATGGCCATTTTTAAAGAAGTGTTGTTATTGCCGTCCGATCTAGAACGTGCGATTCCGGTTAATGCTTCTTTGATTCCATCGTAGACGTGGGTGTGATCAAGCTTGTGGACGCGATAGTACGCCAGAAAAAAATCCAGCGCCTCTTTGAAAAAGGACTCATCTTCGGGATCGCCAAGCGCGCGGCGTACGAGCATGGGCGCGCCGTCTCCCACGTAAGAGGCGACGACATCTCCGGGCAGTTCGGGACGCTCGAATTTTCTAAGCATGGCATTGACCGTGCTGATCAGGTCAAGTCGGGAGTCAATTAGTGTGCCGTCGAGGTCAAATATGAGCAACTTAAGGCGGCTGGGGTCGAATTTGCGATTAAATTTAAGCAAGGGAAATCTAAAGCTTATCCAGTATATTCGTGAGCCGGTAAACGATTTACAATGCAGAAGCTTTAGAAATGGTGACTCAGAGTAACCTGATGGCGACGACGAAAGCCAATCCGAAAGCGCCAGTCGCGATTGATCGTGACTTGGGGAAACAAAACTCGAAGAATGGGCGCGAGAAGTCAGAGAAAACCTATGAGGGCTTGACCAAGGCGCAATTGGTTGAGGCCTATCGCCTGATGTACACCTCGCGACGAATTGACGATCGCGAGATTCTGCTGAAGCGGCAGCAGAAATTATTCTTCCAGATTTCCGGCGCCGGCCACGAGGCGATTGGAGTGGCGGCGGGGCTGGCGATGAAGTCGAAGTACGACTGGTTTTATCCCTACTATCGTGACCGAGCCCTGTGCCTCACTTTGGGTGCGACTCCGTATGAGATGTTTTTAGGCGGGGTGGGCGCGGCGGCTGATCCTAGTTCGGGTGGACGGCAGATGCCGTCGCACTGGGGATTTCCTGCTCTGAACGTGGTGACGCAATCTTCTCCGACCGGAAGTCAGATTCTGCAAGCTGTGGGCTGCGCCGAGACTGGGCGGTATTTAGCGTCGCATCCCGCGGTTGTGGAGAAGGTTTCTGGAGATTACCGCCAATTTAAAGACGTAGTTTTTCATGAAGATGAAGTCACTTATGTCTCCCTGGGTGACGGCACTACCAGTGAGGGCGAATTCTGGGAGGCGCTGAACACGGCGTCCAATAAGCGATTGCCATTGATTTTCATGGTACAGGACAATGGCTACGCGATATCGGTTCCGGTGGAAGTGCAGACTGCGGGCGGAAATATTTCCCGGCTCGTGTCGGGTTTCCCTAATTTTCATTTCGAAGAAGTGGATGGAACCGATCCAGTGGCGAGCTACGCCGCCATGACCCGCTCGGTTGCATATTGTCGCGCGGGCGAGGGTCCGTCGTTTATGCATGCCCATGTGATTCGTCCCTACTCGCATTCACTTTCGGATGATGAGAGGCTTTATCGTCCGGACGCGGAGCGGCAGAGGGATGCTGCGAGAGATCCGATCTCGCGGATGCAGATGTTTTTGATTCGTGAAGGGATTCTGGACGAAAAAGCGCTCAACAACCTCGAGAAGCAGGTTGACAGCGATCTTCAGATTGCGGTGGATCAAGCCTTGGAAGCGCCGTTCCCGCCTGCGGAGTCCGTTGAGCAATTCATCTATTCTCCAGATATTGATCCCACGTCAGCGGCATTTGATACGCATGCTGTGGTGACGGATCCCGAAGCAGTGACAGCGGACGGCAAAAAAGTTGCGCCGAAGACGATGGCAGATCTGATCAACGCCACTCTGCGAGATGAGATGCGGCGTGACGAACGCATCCTGATGTTCGGGGAAGATGTGGCGGACTGCAGCCGCGATCAGTATCTAAAAGAGAAAATGGTGAAGGGTAAGGGCGGCGTTTTTAAGTTGACGTCCGGCCTGCAGGGAGAATTCGGGTCAGACCGGGTTTTCAATTCACCTCTCGCTGAGGCCAATATCGTTGGGCGCGCTACAGGCATGGCAACACGTGGATTGAAGCCGGTGGTTGAGATTCAGTTCTTCGATTACATCTGGCCGGCGATGATGCAGTTGCGAAATGAGCTGCCAATAATCCGCTGGCGCTCGAATAACGGATTTTCTGCCCCGTGCGTCATTCGGGTGGCGATTGGCGGATATCTTACGGGCGGCGCTATTTATCACTCGCAGTGCGGGGAAAGTGTATTCACTCACATCCCTGGGCTGCGGGTAGTTTTTCCTTCCAATGCGTTGGACGCCGCAGGTTTGTTGCGAACTGCAATCCGATGTGACGATCCGGTTCTGTTTCTCGAACATAAGCGGCTCTATCGCGAGACCTATGGACGGGCTTTATATCCAGGGCCGGATTATATGATCCCATTCGGAAAAGCGAAAATTGTGCTGCCGGGCTCGGACTTGTCCGTTATCACTTATGGAGCCGTACTCCCGCGTGCATTGCAAGCGGCTCAGAAGTTGGAGCGCGAGCACGGAGTGAAAGTTGAAGTTATAGATTTGCGCAGCTTGAATCCGTTCGACTGGGACACGATTGCAACTTCAGTGCAGAAGACGAACCGTGCGATAGTGGCTTATGAAGATACGTTGAGTTGGGGCTATGGAGCCGAGATTGCGGCGCGGATTGCTGATCAGTTGTTCGAACATCTGGACGCTCCCGTCCGGCGAGTAGCAGCGCGCGATACGTTTGTTGCGTACCAGCCGCTGTTGGAAAATGTAATCCTGCCGCAGATGAATGACTTGTATGAAGCCATGAAGCAACTGGCGGAATATTGACAAGTTCGGTGACAAGCACAGTCTGTCCACAAGCTTCCAATTTCCGGAATGCGTCGGAATTCTGAACTTTCCCGGCCAACCCAACAGCCTTGATCGGACTCATACGGGACGCGGTTCAGTGGCGTGCCTAGCATAATGTGCTATAGCAGCTAATTTTAGGAGGAGTTCATGAAAAGGATTTTGGCTATTGCAGGTCTGATGATGGTCATGCTTCTGCCCGCTTTCGCGCAGGGACAGCGGATGTCCACGGAAGATCAGGGAAAATTCGACAGCTACTACTCACGCTGGCAGCAGTATCGCCAAAGCAACGATCGTGAACAGATTTCCAGCATGGAAAAGCGCATGCAGGATCTGATGAATCGTTATGGCATCCCATCAGATGTACCGTACGACCGCGTTGCAAACGGGGGAAACTACGGGTACGGAGATCGCGGTGGATATCAGAACCGCGAAGGTTATCAGGACCGGGATCGCGACCGCGATGGCGACCGCGACCGTGATGATGCCAACCGAAATCGAGGACAGTATGGCGGCCAGCGGTGGAGAGGCCGTTTATCGGGAGACGATCAGCGCCGGTTTAACAGCTATTACTCACGCTGGCGCAATTATCAGCGCACCCACAATCGCGAACAGGTGGGAAGCATGGAAGAGCGGATGCGAGATGTGATGAATCGCAATAACATTCCGGCGGATGTCCCATTTGAGGCGGTTGCGAACGGGCGACGATAAGAAGTCTTGTTCTAAGGCAGAGGGGCCCGGAGGAATCCGGGCCTTTTCCTTTGGCGATTGCACGTTCGTTGTAAGTCGTTGCTGAAATTGAAAGTTGTTGGCAGCCTCTCCGGCTGTCCCAATACCTTCGTACTGGACCTAGTACTTTGGTTACGTTTCTCCATTCAAGCCTCACCCTGTTGCAATAAGACCACCATTAGAAGTACTCGCCACCACGTTAAATACTTCTTATAGATGCCTAATGCAAGTGCATTTTGGTTACTTTCCAAAAAATGGGCATAAAACCCGCTAAAACCGAAAACCAACCCCCGACCGTCCGCATTGAGGGGCTGATATATGCTCAGCACACCAAAACTCACTCGAAGGCTGTTTTTAGTGAGTATTTAGTTCGGGCTGGACTTGCGTAAAGCAGCAGGACTAGAGCGAAAAGGGTTGAAAGGTTCCTGAAATATGGGCGACTCGCGAGAAGTTATGAACATTCGTCAGGCGTCGCAATACCTGGGAGTGAGTGCGGACACGCTTTACAAGTATGTGGGCGAGCAAAAGATTCCTGCGTTCAAGCTGGGTAATCGCTGGCGCTTCAAGAAGTCGAAGCTCGATCAGTGGATGGAAGACAAATCAAATCAGACGCAAGTGAAGAGCAAGCAGAAACCGAAGGCAGCTACCAAAGCTGCCGGGCAACTGTAAAGGCGGGCACATGTTTGGATTAGGGTCGAAAACGATTGTTGGACTGGATGTGGGTTCCTCAAGCATCAAGGCAGTGGAACTAAAGAGGGGCCGCAACGGAATTGAAGTGACGCATTTGGGGCTGGAACCATTGGCGCCAGACAGTGTCGTGGATTCCATGATCGTGGACTCGGGCACGGTTTCGAGCGCGATCTCGAAACTGTTCGCCGACAACCTGATCAAGACGAAAAACATTGCGACCGCCGTTAGTGGGCACTCTGTAATCGTGAAAAAGATTTCGCTGCCATCAATGAGCGATCAGGAATTGGCGGAGACGATTCAGAAAGAAGCCGCAAACCATATCCCATTCGATCTCGCGGACGTGAACCTCGACTATCAGATTCTGTCGGAAGACGTCGGCAATCCGCAGATGGATGTGTTACTGGTGGCGGTGAAGAAGGACAAGATTCTTAACTACACCAACGTACTCTCGATGTCCGGCAAAACACCGTCTATCGTGGACATTGATGCGCTCGCCTTACAAAATTGCTACGAGTTCAACTATGAGCCAGCTCCTAACCAGGTGGTGGCGCTCTTGAATCTTGGGGCCAGCGTCATGAACATCAACATCGTTAAGGGAACCACGCCGCTATTCCCGCGCGACGTCAGCGTGGGAGGACATCAGTACACCGATTCGCTGCAAAAGGAATTGGACCTGAGTTTTGAAGATGCGGAGTCGCTCAAGCTGGGAAACAAGGTGGGAACGGTGAGCGAAGACGCGAAGACTCCGATTCTGCAGCAGGTGACGGAAATTATCGTACTGGAAATTCAGAAGACGTTCGACTTCTTCCGGGCCAGCGCGGCCGGGGAACACATCGAGAAGATTTATCTGGCAGGAGGAAGTTCTAAAGTCCCGGGACTGCTGGAAGCGTTACGCCAGGAGTTTTCGCTGCCGGTTGAGATATTCAATCCGTTTCAGAAAATCGCGCCGCCGGTAGATGGACCGGGCGTGCAGTTGATCGAGCAGAATGCCGGCCAGTTGGCAGTTGCAGTGGGTCTGGCCTTAAGGAGTTTTGAAAGCCTATGATCCGAATCAATCTGCTGGGAAACACAAAATCGAAGGCCCGGCGTGGCTCCGCTTCAACTTCCGCGGTAATGGAAGTTGGGGAGGCGGGATCTCCGGTACTCAAGCTGGCGGTGGTGCTGCTGCTGGCCGCGGCCGTGAACTTTGGATACTGGCATCGCCTGGACAAGCAAAAGACGGCGATTGAGGCCAAGACGCAAGTCGCAGAACAAAAGAACCGCGAACTTGCGGACGTGAAAGCCCGCTACATCGAGCGTCAAAAACAAGCGGACAACTACAAGCGCAGAGTGACGGTGATTGACCAACTGCGCGCCAATCAATCCGGGCCGGTGGATCTGCTCAGCATGATTGGAAAGACGGTAAACGGTACAGAAGCGGTCTGGCTGAGCACAATGAAAGACCAGGGCGCGAGCGTGGATATTGAAGGCACGGCGTTAAGCGCCGATGCGGTCGCGAACCTGATCGAAAACTTGCAGAAGACAGGACACTTCCGGGCAATCGAGATCAAAGAGACCTACCAGGACGAAACAGTCAAAGACATGCAGGCATTTCAGTTCACGCTGAGCTGCGAAAAGGAAAAGGCGAAGTCCTAAAAGGACGGATGAAAATATGAACAACTTTGGCGAAATGAACGGTCTCAAGCAATGGGCAGTCTTACTGGGCGCAGCGCTATTGCTGACGGGCGCTTTGTACTTCACCTTATTCAAATCGCAGCGAAGCGCAAATGAGACTGCGCAACAGAGCCTGGAAGCAAAGCTCCATGAAAATGCTGAGCTTGAGACTTACCGGCCGAAGCTGGCAGAAATCGGCCGCCAGTTGGCAAACTTAAAACAACAGCTGGATATCGAGCGTCGAATTGTTCCGGATGAGAAAGAAGTGGATGGTTTCATGCGCACTCTGGACGCAGAAGCAACGAAGTCCGGAATCGAGCTTCGCCGCTACACCGCGAAGCCAGTGGCATCGAAGGAGTTTTATTCCGAAGTGCCGTTCGAGGTGGAATTGGACGGGCCTTATTACTCGATGCTGAACTTTTTCGACCATGTGGCCAAGCTGGAACGTATTGTGAACGTTTCAAATCTGTTGCTTTCGACGACCAAGAAGCCAAGCGACGCGAAGGCGAAGCATACGTACCAGTACGCCCCTAACGAAACCATTGTTGCGACCTGTGTCGCAACCACATTTTTTAGTCATGATTTAACGCCGCCCGCAAGCGCGCCGGCCAAAAGGTAGGGAGCCCTATGAAGCTGACGACTGGGATTCTAATTTTCGGGATAGCCGCGGGAAGCGCCTGGGCACAAAACCCGAACATTATCGGTATCGAGCGCAACAAATTGAACTCGATGCAGCAGCAGAAAGTAGCGGATTCGAACGATGCTTTGGGGATCACGCCAGCGAACACGGCCAGCGCCCCCAAGGTAACGTCCAGCACTCCCGCGAAGCCTGCTGCGGGAACTCCTGCGGCAACTCCGAAGAGCGGATCGCCATTTTCTACCGCGAAAATTGCGCCAGCGAGTCCGGTCAAACAAAGTCCGAAAACAAAGGCCGTTATCGTGCCTGCTAAGACGACTCTGGTGTCAGTTGCGCCCACTGCAGCTCCACCGAAGCTTGCATCGAAGCCAGCGGCTGCAGCGAAGCCAGTAGCTACCGAGAAGATCCCGGCGCCGAAAAGCTCAGGTCCGGTGGCCGTGGAAGACAAACAAAATCCACAGGATCCGAAAAAAACGCCAGTGAAATTCAGCATGACGGGCAAACGGGACCCATTCATGAGTCCCGTGGTAAACAGCTCTTCGATAGGTTCGGGCTGTAGTTCGGGAAAACGCTGCTTGTCAATTGAGCAGATTGCCCTGAAAGGCGTGGTCAAAGGTGATAGCGGCATGATCGCTGTGGTAGTCAATGCGCTCGATAAAGCATATTTCCTGCGCGAGAACGATCCGGTGTTTAACGGATACGTGGTGAAAATCACAGGCGACTCGATCGTTTTCAAACAGTCCGTGCAAGACCGGCTGGGTAAAACTTTTACACGCGAAGTGACCAAGAAAATTTCAACGCCCGCAGTTTAACTTGCAGGCGAAGTTCAACCGGAATTTCCGGCAGACTGAATTTAAAGGCTTAAGGGCCAGAGTAATGGTCCTACGGGGAGAAAAGAAATGCGGAAGCAAATGCTGGGTGTTTTCCTACCGTTGCTGGCGTTAGTTTTCATGGCGACGGCTGAAACGCAGAGCGCGGGTACGGAAAATAAAGAACACGCGGTGCTGCGCAGCGTGAACGTTGTCCACGGAAACGACGGTTTCGCTGTGGAGATCACAACGCGTGGGCAAGTCACGCCCAAGCTGAACATGATCGAGAGCCCGTCGCGACTGGTGCTCGATTTACCCAACACTGTTTCCGCGGCCAGCGCCAACCACATTCATGTGGGCAGCGAAGGCGTGAAAGAGTTGCGGATCGGGACGGACGGCCAGCAGCCGCCCACCACGCACGTCGTGGTTGATCTGCAGAAAGCCTGCGGGTATGAACTGGTTTCCGACGGCGACAACAAATTCACCTTGAAGTTGCATAGCCTGGCGACCTCAGCAAAAGTAGCGGCGCCCGCGAAAGCGACATTGAAGACGGTGGCGTCGGTGCAGAAGACTGCCGATGCCAGCAACCCGGTGGTGACTGCCTCGGCCAATAAGAAGGAACCGGTACAGACGGCGTCCGCGGCCAACGATTTTGTTTTCGTGGAGCCGTCTTACAAGCCGAAGTCGGAAGAAGAGATGAAATCCGCCGTGACCGGACCTCCGGCGCGCGCGATCCAGGCGGCTGACAAGTTCGAACCGAAAGCGGATACCAACCTGTTGCCAGTTGCAAGCGCTTCGATGCAGGCACCGGCGCAGAATTCCAACGCTCCAGCAATTCAGCCTGCGGTCAACATGGCTGCGGAACAAAAAGCGCAAGCAGCGAAACCCGCTGCCATGGCGGGCGTGAAATATACCGGGGAGCCGATTTCAGTAAACCTGAAGGACGTAGATTTGAAAGATTTTTTCCGCCTGATTCACGAGATCAGCGGCTTGAACGTGGTGCTCGATCCTACCGTGAAAGGCAACTTGACCATCGTTCTTGACGATGTGCCGTGGGACCAGGCTCTCGACATCGTGTTGAAGAACAACGACCTGGCGCGCCAGCTCGAAGGCAACGTACTGCGAGTGGCAACGGTTGATACTTTGCGCAAGGAAGCTGAGTCCCGTCACGCGGAACAAGAAGCAGAAGCGATGGCGATTGACAAGGTCTCAGTCACTCGTTTCCTCAGCTACGCTCACTCTAAAGATGTTGTTCCTACCGTGAAGAAGTTCCTCACGCAGCGCGGCGATGTAATTTCGGACGACCGCACGAATGCTCTGATCATCTCGGACATTCCTTCGGTTATGCCAGAGATTGACCGCCTGTTGACGCAGCTTGATCGTAAGACACAGGAAGTTGAAATTGAAGCCCGGGTGGTAGCGGCGACGCGTAGCTTCGCACGCGACATCGGTACACAGTTTGGCTTCGGTTTTGGCAACGGTCCAACGGCGATTGGCGGCGCCACTGCGGCGGGCACTTCTCCCATCACTAATTTCGGCACGCCTCCGCAGTACATCACGGTCGGCACGTCCGCACCTACTGCGACCAGCGGCGCGCAGATTCCTCTGTTCTCGAACTTGGGAGCAACCAGCGCGACCAGTGGCTTATCCTTCTTGAACGCCAGCAGCAGCGTTCGGATTGACGCGATCTTAACCATGGCCGAGTCGCGAGGGTTGCTGAAGATCCTCTCTCGTCCGCGCGTGGTTACGCAGAACAACATTCAGGCGATCGTTCGCCAGGGTGTACGCGTACCTATCGTGACTCTTGCGCAGTTAAACGGACCGCCAACGGTCAGCTACATTGATGCTTTCTTACGATTGACCGTAGTGCCACAGATCACGTCGGAAAATACCATTTTCCTAAACGTGGATGTGGAGAACACCACGCCCGACTTCGGACGGCAGGTGCAAGGCAATCCGACGTTGATCACGCAACAGGCAACCACCCAGGTGCTGGTGACAGATGGTGGCACGGTTGTGATCGGCGGCGTCATCCAGACACAGAACTCAACCAACGTCGCGCAGGTGCCATTGCTTGGCAATATTCCGTATCTTGGAAACCTGTTCAAACGTACTTCGGTCAGCACCTCTAACCAGGAGCTGATTTTCTTCATTACTCCGCGCATCATTCAGACATAGTTCGACTGGCTGGAGCGAACAAGAGCCGCCGGTTTCCTGAAGAAGCATCTCAGGGGCCGGCGGTTTAATTTTTTGGAACAATGATTGTTAGACTGACGGAATGGGCCACAGATTCCGCCAAAAGGCGATGCAGCGAACTCTCGCCGAAAATAAGCTCGACGCCGTGCTCGTTACACACCCTCCCAACGTACGTTATCTGTGCGGATTTACAGGCAGCGCAGGCGCGCTGATGCTTTCCGAGAATAAAAGTGTGTTTTTTACTGACGGGCGCTATGCTGAGCAGTCTCGTGCGGAGGTGCGCGGCCCTAAGATTCTAATTGCGCCCGAGGAGCCGTTAATACGAGCGGGCAAGTGGCTGGCATCCAAAGAAAGCGGATTTCGAAAGAAAGCAAATATCGGAATCGAGGGTGACTTTTTAACGGTTGCCGGCCTCAGCCGTTTGAAAAGTGTGCTGGGGAAGGGAATCCAGCTTATTGCATCGCCAACCCTGACCGAGCAGGCCCGCTTAATAAAAGATGAAGATGAATTGGTGTCAATTCGAGCGGCGGCCAGTTTAGGTGAAAAACTATGGAAGCAAGCGCGAAGCCTGGTGAGGCCTGGGGTCAAAGAAGCGCACATTTCCGCGGAATTGGAATACGCGGCGCGGCGTGCGGGAGCGCAGGGGATGTCGTTCGACACCATCATCGCTTCCGGCAAGCGTTCCGCTCTTCCGCACGGGGTGGCGTCCGTTGCGGCCATCCCGGCGCAAGGGTTCGTGGTCTGCGATTTCGGTGTTATACTTTCGGGCTACTGTTCCGATATGACGCGCACGATTTTTGTGGGGCAGCCATCCAAAGATTATCGGCGCGCTTACGAGGCAGTTAGGCGAGCGCAGGAAGCTGCGGTAGCGGCAGTTAAGCCCGGCGCGGTCGTGGGAGACGTGGATTCTGCAGCTCGTAACTTGCTGAAACTGAAAGGATTAGAAAAGTATTTCACGCATTCGACCGGTCATGGCGTGGGATTGGAAATTCACGAATCCCCAAGAATTGCGAGTGGCAGAAAAGAAATTCTGAAACCGGGTATGGTGATCACCATCGAGCCCGGAGTTTATGTCCCCGGAGAATACGGGATAAGAATTGAAGACATGGTTCTGGTCACAGAGCAGGGGCGCGAAGTGCTGACGCCCAGCAGCAAAGAGCTGTTCACGATTTGAATCGCTGGTAGTATTGTCGGATGAAACGGAGACATCCGGCTGCCATGTCCGTTTTTGCTGAGCGGACGCATCAAAAGCAAATTTAGTCCCACCTTTAGACAATGAATCAAAAAGAACTGAAAGAACTCATTGAGTTCTTAATCGAAAAAGACATCTCTGAGTTTGAACTGGAGCGCGGAGACGTTAAAGTTCGCATCAAGCGTGGCACTGAGCCACTCGCTTCGCACTCGACCGAAACCCGGTACGTGAGCGTGCAGCCCGCTGTTCCGACTGCCCCGGAAGTGGCGCCAGCGGCGTCAGCGCCGCCTCCAGTCGTGAAAGATGCAGCTCCGGCCCCAGAAGAAGGACTGCACAGCGTTCGCTCGCCAATAGTTGGGACGTTTTATGAGTCCCCGTCGCCGGGCTCGCCTCCGTTTGTGAAACCGGGCGATATGGTTGAGATCGGGCAAATTCTCTGTATCGTGGAAGCCATGAAGTTGATGAACGAAATTGAAGCCGACATGGCTGGCGAAATTGTTAAGAAGCTAATGAGCAATGGTCAGCCCATTGAATATGGCCAGGAATTGTTCGTCATTCGTCCTAAGAAGTAGTTTGTAGGAGTGGAATTTATCCCAGTTTTGAGGGCGCGCCGAACGCGCCTTTTTATGTGCGCGGAATGGAGTTTCTGGCTCCCGCCCGATAAAGCGCGTTTTTGGAGATCATGTTTAAAAAAATACTAATCGCCAATCGCGGAGAAATTGCTCTGCGAGTAATTTGCGCCTGCAAAGAACTGGGCATTCGCACGGTCGCGATTTACAGCGAAGCTGACCGACATTCCTTGCACGTTCGTTTTGCGGACGAAGCCATCTGCATCGGGCCTCCGCAACTCGCTCAGAGCTATCTGAATATTCCAGCCGTAATCAGTGCGGCGGAAATTGCTAACGTGGATGCGATTCATCCGGGATACGGGCTGTTGGCCGAGAACGCAAACTTCGCCGAAGTTTCGGAAACCTGCAATATCAAATTTATAGGTCCGCCACCCGAGGTCACGCGGTTGATGGGCGAAAAAGAAAAGGCCCGTGCGGCCATGAAGAAAGCTGGGGTGCCGATTCTTCCTGGGTCGGATGGAATTCTGACTACCGACGGCGAGGCGTTGGAATGGGCGAAACAGGTGGGATTCCCAGTCATCATCAAAGCGTCGGCGGGCGGCGGCGGACGCGGAATGAGGATTGTCCGGAATGAAGAGGATCTGCCCGGACTATTCAAAGCTGCGCAATCAGAAGCGGCGGGAGCTTTTGGCAATGGCGATCTCTACATGGAAAAATTCGTGGAGCGTCCTCGTCACATCGAATTTCAGGTGCTTGCGGATCAGTACGGAAACGTTGTGAGCTTAGGGGAACGCGAGTGCAGCGTTCAGCGGCGGCACCAGAAACTGCTGGAGGAGTCGCCGTCCACGCAAGTATCCCCTCAATTGCGAGAAGAAATTGGGCAAGTACTCTGCAAAACATTGTCGGAGATTGGGTATGTAAACGCCGGCACAATTGAATTTTTGATGGATGAAGACCGCAAGCTCTACTTCATCGAAATGAACACGCGCATTCAGGTGGAGCATCCGGTGACGGAGATGGTTACAGATGTTGACCTGGTAAAGAGCCAGATTCTGCTGGCTGCGGGGGAGCGTCTGGAGAATGTTCTGCAGGGCCCGATCGTGCATCGCGGACATGCGATTGAGTGCCGCATCAATGCTGAGCACCCGGAAAAGTTCACGCCGTCGGCAGGGAAAATCACGGCGTTTAATCCGCCCGGAGGCACTGGAGTACGGGTGGATACTGCGGCTTATGCGGAGGGAACGATTCCTCCTTATTATGATTCGCTGATTGCAAAGTTGATTGTGCGTGGAAAAGATCGAGCCGAAGCGCTCTCCCGCATGTCGCGCGCGCTCGAGATGTTTATCGTCGAAGGGATCTTCACCACGATCCCGCTGCATCGCCGCATTCTGGCCGACCCTGACTTTCGCGCAGGGAACATTGATACGACGTTTATTGAGCGCTTTCTGGCAAAGAAAGACGAGAGGCAACATCCCAGATGAAGTTGCCCGAGCGCGCATGATTCGATTGCCTCGTCTGTACGCCATTTTGGATGCATCCTGTTTTGCGAGTGGCGAGCAGCTTTACGCGGCAGCTGAGGAGTTCAGGGCGGGGGGCGTCACTCTTTTGCAATATCGCAATAAGACCGGCAATGCCCGTGACATGCTGGAGCAGGCGCGAGAAATAAAGAGACGAGTGGGAAGCGGCTGCAAATTGATCATGAACGATCGCGCTGATGTTTGTGTGGCGGCAGATTATGACGGCGTGCATCTTGGACAAGATGATGTGTCACCAGAGAGTGGCAGAAAAGTCATCGGAAAGAATTACTGGATGGGACTTTCTACCCACAACTCTGACCAAGTCGTTGCCGCCGACAAAACTGATGCTGACTACGTAGCTATCGGGCCGGTGTTTGCCACGGCGAGCAAATTGAATCCAGATGCGGTCATTGGCTTGAACGGAGTTCGCGAGGCACGGAAGTTGACAGCTAAGCGACTGGTTGCGATTGGCGGAATTACTCATGCTAACTGCCGTGCTGTGATCGAGGCAGGGGCCGATTCGGTTGCAGTAATTTCGGGATTGCTGAAAGATCCGCGAAAATCAGCTGAGGAATTTTTGCGCGTATTGAGGTAAAGTCAGGTCGCGGCGTATCGAACGAATCCCATGTTCGCGAGGATTCAGATTCGCCACAGTAAAGATAAATTACCGTAACTATAAATAATGAGCACCGATATTCATCCGCAATCGAGTTCGGGCATACCCCTTGAAACCTCATCCGCGCGAGATGTCAGCCATCAGGACAAAGAATTAATTAAGGGCCTTGGCCTGACCAGCGCCACCATGCTGGTGATGGGCTCGATGATCGGGTCCGGAATATTTATCGTCTCCGCGGAGATTGCGCGCGAGGTGGATTCTCCCGCTCTACTGATCGGCGCATGGCTGGTTGCAGGCATCATGACCATCATTTGCGCGCTCAGCTATGGGGAACTGGCGGCAATGATGCCTCGCGCGGGCGGACAGTACGTTTATCTGCGCGAATCGCTTGGGCCTCTGTGGGGCTTTCTGTATGGATGGACTCTCTTCCTGGTGATTCAGACGGGAACGATTGCGGCCGTTGCAGTGGCTTTTGGTAAGTTTCTCGGGATTTTTGTTCCGTCCATTTCCTCTTCGCACTGGATCATTCATTTCGCCAAAATTCCGCCTATTCATCTGGGGCCGATGGTCTTGGGAAACATGGACGTGGGATTGAACACTCAGAATCTTGTGGCGGTTCTGATGGTCATTGTGCTCTCGGTGATCAACATTTTTGGAGTGAAGACCGGGGCATTCATCCAGAACGTTTTCACATTCGCGAAAGTATCAGCCTTACTTGGATTGGTGCTATTCGGACTGTTCATCGGACGAAACGCGCAGGCGCTGGCCGCGAACTTCCACGGAAATTTCTGGCATAACGCGGGACTGGGCGCCCAACACGCCGTACAGGTCGGTGTTGGCGGTCCCAGCGTTATGGTTGGAACTTTGACCATTCTTGCGGTCGCGCAGGTAGGATCACTTTTTTCCGCCGATGCGTGGAACAACGTGACCTTCACGTCTGGGGAAGTAAAAAATCCCAGTCGCGATTTGCCGCTCTCGCTGGCAATTGGGACTGGCATCGTGATCGCACTCTACATTGGGTGCAACTTTATTTATCTCAACGTGCTCCCGCTAGACGGAATCAAGAATGGAGTCACCATCCTTGAACGCGGAATTAAATACGCGACCGAGGACCGTGTGGCTACCGCAGTTCTGACGCAAATGTTCGGAGCTGCGGGCGGAGTTTTGATGGCGCTGGCCATCATGCTTTCAAGCTTCGGATGTAATAACGGGCTAATTCTGGCGGGGGCGCGAGTCTATTACGCGATGGCCAAAGACGGATTGTTCTTCCGTGGCGTGGGCAAACTGCATCCGACATATAAGACACCTGCCGTGTCGTTGATGGTGCAGATGGTTTGGACGTGTGTGCTCTGCGTTTCGGGTAGCTATGGGCAGTTACTGGATTACATTATCTTCGCGGTTCTGGTGTTTTATATCCTGACAATTGTCGGCTTGTTCGTGCTGCGTTATAAGCGTCCGGATGCCCCGCGTCCCTATCGCGCGATTGGATATCCGGTGCTGCCGGCGATTTATATAGCGATGGCCTTATTTATTGATGTCGTACTATTGGTTTACAAGCCGCAGTTCACGTGGCCGGGATTGCTTATTGTGCTGCTGGGAATTCCGGTGTATTTCGCGTGGTCGCGACGTTCCGAGGCTTTGGCACGCACTTCTTAACGGCATAGGAGAAGCTGAATCATGGCAAATTTGCTGGCTCGCAAGCCGCTTCATCTGCTGCTTGAAGAAGCGCGCGAAACAGGCGGACACAGCCTGAAACGAACCTTGGGACCCTTTCAACTGACGGCTCTGGGTGTGGGCGCGGTGATCGGCGCCGGAATTTTTGTCATGTCCGGCTTGGGCGCCAGCATGGCCGGGCCTGGACTCATGTTGTCGTTCATCTTGTCGGGCACGGGCTGCGCTTTTGCCGCGCTCTGCTATGCAGAGTTCGCCGCCATGATTCCTCTCGCTGGCAGCGCCTATACCTATGCGTACGCCACCCTGGGCGAACTCTTCGCGTGGATCATCGGTTGGGACCTGACGCTTGAATACGCAATGGGCGCCAGCACGGTCTCCTCGGGATGGTCGAACCACTTTATTGAGTTGCTGAATATCTTTCACGTGAAGATGCCTTTGTGGCTGGCCTACGATCATTGGACGGGCCTTCGCATTGCCGAAGGCACGATCGCGCGGCAAATGGCGTTGGCTTCGGATTCTTCACTGATTCCCGGAACCCAAGCATTCCTAACCAGGGTTGCAGACATCATGAGTGCGCAGTCCCCCGAGTTGCTGCAACGCGGCCATGAACTTCTAAACGCTCCGCATCTTTTCGGTTCTGAGATTGGCATCAATGTTCCTGCCTTTCTCATTGCAATGGTGATCACGGCGATTCTTGCGGTCGGGATTAAAGAGAGCGCGCGTTTCAACTCCACAATCGTGGTGATCAAGGTCGCGGTCGTCCTCTTCGTTATTGCGCTTGGATTCAAGTATGTGAACTTTTCGAACTGGGGTCATGACTGGAGCAGCTTTGCGCCCTACGGCTTCTCGGGAATCGGGGCTGCGGCGGCTTACATATTTTTCGCCTATATCGGATTCGACGCTGTTTCAACCACCGCGCAGGAAGCCAAGAATCCGCAACGTGATCTGCCTCTTGGAATTATTCTTTCGCTGCTGATCTGCACCGCCCTCTACATTCTCGTGGCCGGAGTTCTAACTGGAATGGTGCCGTGGCGGGACGTCAACATTGAGGCGCCGATCGCGCGAGCGTTTGCGGATCGCGGATTGAATACAGCTTCGCACATCATTACCTTAGGAGCACTGGCCGGACTGACGAGCGTCATGCTGGTGATGCTTTTGGGACAAACACGAGTGCTTTACTCCATGGCCAACGATGGATTGTTGCCACGAAAATTCTTTGCGGACATACATCCTAAGTGGCGCACGCCATGGAAAAACACGATCCTGGTGGGACTGCTGGCCGCGATTGTGGGAAGCCTGACGCCGATTGATGATATTGGAAAAATGGTAAATATTGGCACCCTGCTGGCATTCGTAATCGTGTGTATCGCGGTGATGATGTTGCGGCGGACTGATCCGGAGCAGGCAAGGCCCTTTCGCACTCCCTGGGTTCCAGTGGTGCCAATTCTTGGCATTATTTTTAACGGTTACATGATGATCCGGCTGGGCTGGGTTAATTGGGCACGGCTGCTGATCTGGCTGGCTATAGGTCTGGTCGTTTACTTCACTTACGGGCGACATCACAGCAAGGTGCAAAAGGCGGCCGGCACTACGGAGCCCAACGTACCCAAAGTGATGGCTGACTGATTTCCACGCCGGCGATTCTGAGCCCTTCGCACAAGCGGAGGGCTTTTTGTTTTAGAGTTATTGAAGATGAAAATTGTCACAGCGGCCGAGATGCGAGAAATAGACCGCGTTACCAGCGAACGCTTCGGTATCCCATCGTTGACCCTGATGGAAAATGCGGGGGCGGCGGTGGCGGACTTTGTTCTCTTGCAGTTTCCGGCGGCCAAAAACATCGGAGTGATTTGCGGCAAGGGAAACAATGGTGGAGATGGATTCGTAGCCGCGCGAAAGTTGTACCAAAGTGGCCGTGAAGTGAGATTGCTGTTGCTGGCAGATCGGTCGGACTTGCGGGGCGATGCGGCCGAAATGTTTACGAAATTACTTTTTCCCCCGGTAACAGCGCAATCTGGAGACGAGTTGAACGAAGAGAAGGCAGTGAAAGTCCTCCAGAGCGACTTGCTGGTTGATGCAATTCTTGGAACGGGCTTCAAACCCCCAGTAAGCGGTCTCTATGCGGAAGCGATTTCAAAAATCAACGGGTGCGGCGTGCCCGTTGTCGCAGTGGACATTCCATCAGGCGCCGACGCTGATGCAACAGGGAAACAAACAGGCGTAATTGCGCGAGCAGATGCGGTAGTAACTTTTACCGCGCCGCGTCCAGCGCACGTGTTTGGAAGGCTAACCTCCGGTTCGATTGTGGTCTCCCCTATCGGCTCTCCAGACGAGGCAATCGTCTCGTCGTTGAATCTGCATGTGATTACCGCCAAAGATGTCGCTGGTCTCATCAGGCCACGCAAGGCTGATTCGAACAAAGACATGTATGGACACGTTCTCGTGGTTGGCGGGTCGCGTGGCAAGGCGGGCGCGGCTGCGATGGCGGGGATGGCTGCCCTTCGCTCTGGAGCGGGACTGTCCACGGTCGCAACCGCGAGTTCGGTGCTGGCAACGGTGGCAGGATTTCATCCCGAGCTGATGACGGAAGAACTGGAAGAAACGGCAGCGGGCAGCGTTTCTCTACGCGCGTTCGATCAAGCCGAGGCACTCGCAAAAAATAAAACTGTGATAGCGATTGGGCCCGGAATTTCGCGTGCTCCAGAGACGTCAGAGTTTGTGCGCAAGTTGCTACAGGCGATCCAAACGAAACAAGGCGATGACGCATCCTTACGCGGAAAATCTGCAATTGTTCTCGATGCTGACGGCCTCAATGCATTCGAAGGCCGAACGAACGAATTGATGGGACGACGTGACAATCAAAAAAGCGGAGTGCTGGTAATAACTCCACATCCCGGAGAAATGGCGCGGTTGGCAGGGTGCACCATCGAAGAGGTGCAGAGGGACCGTCAAGGGACCGCCCGCAAGTTTGCGAAAGAGCATCAAGTCATAGTTGTTCTGAAAGGAGACCGTACTCGGGTTGCGAAACCCAACGGAGAGCTTTGGGTGAATACCACGGGAAATCCTGGGATGGCAACTGGCGGAACTGGCGACATCCTGACTGGGATGATTGCGGGATTGCTTGCGCAAAATCCTTCCCACGCATTTGAAGCGGTAACAGCTGCTGTTTATTTGCATGGTCTGGCTGGCGATGTTGCCTGCGAGCACGTGGGCGAGCACTCTCTGGTAGCGACCGATTTAGTAACGTTCCTCCCGGAAGCTTTTCGGCGAGTGCGTCAATCCGCGCCCGAAAAGCTGGCAAAGATTCAAAGTTGACCCGACGGTAACCCGTTACCAGCAAGGAGTTTACGGTCAGTACTATAAAGTTACTATGGCCGCAACTGGAATCTGGACGAGTGCTTCTGTAACCTCGCCTGCTGCCCGGTGAAATGCGATCATCTTCCATGACACATTTTCCCCGTCCCACTGTCGAGCGCCGCGCGACCCGAGTGAAACTGGCAAGCAGCGTTCCTGCGTTGGTGAGGTTAGATGACGGGCAACGTGCCAAGTGCAAATTGCGCACGATTTCCGTTACCGGCGGGTTGCTTCAGCTCCCGAAGGCGTTGCAGCAGGGAGGCTTGGTAGAAGTCGCATTTCAGACGGACTCAGGGGCAGTCCATGGGATGGCTGAAGTGTTGAACCCTTCCCGGCACACCCAAAACGGCGTCCTGCAAGCATTCCGCTTCATTGCATTGGCGGACCAGGACCATCAAATACTGGCCACCGAAGTGGACACGGCTGCGGATCGAAGTTGTTTTCCTTTCCGTGCGACGCCTCCCCCCCCGCCAAAAGGGTGGTAGACATCCAGATTCTCTGCAGTATTGATCCTCGCTATACTAAACACACTTCACCGTGGATGCTTGGGTTCATCGCGCGTGAAACTGTGAATGAACAAACAAGAATTCATCACGCATTCCGCGGAAGAGACGATTGCTCTGGGGCGTAAATTATCCCAGCAGCTTGCGCCGCCTAAACTTGTCGTTTTGCGGGGAGATTTGGGCGCGGGGAAAACTACGCTGGTGAAAGGCGTTGCAAAAGGTTTTAATGCTGCGCAGGAAGATGACGTCACCAGTCCAACGTTCACTTTAGTTCACGAATATCGCGGGCCCGAGGTGAATGTTTATCACATTGACCTCTATCGTGTGGATACTCCACGCCAGCTCGAAACTTTGGGGTTGGATGATTTGTTTTCCGACAACAGCGTGTTGCTGATTGAATGGGGAGAGAAGTTCGCTCGCTTCGAACGCGATCGTGATATTGACATCGCGATCGACCGAATCTCTGAAGATGCGAGGCGCGTTACGGTGACGGGACGTTAGTTCGTTAGAGATTCCGCCATGACGGCGCGATCCAGTGCTGGCCGCAGGCAGGCGACTGGCGCGTTCCACTCGCGAACCACGGAAAAAAGAATCGCCGCTGCGAAAAATAAAAACGCAATCCGCTTCTTAATATTTAAAGTATGCATTTCTAAAATCCCATTATGTTGTAACCGCAATCCACGTATATGATCTCACCCGTGATGCCGGAACTGGCGTCCGATGCGAGAAACACTCCGGTTGAGCCTACTTCGTTAACATCCACATTGCGTTGCAAGGGAGCCCGTTCCGCATGCGACTTCATCATTTCACTCAGGCCTGAAACCCCACGAGCTGCAAGAGTTTTGATCGGACCGGCTGAGATTGCATTGACGCGAATTTTACGTTTGCCAAGATCGTACGCCAAGTAGCGGACGGTACATTCGAGCGCCGCTTTCGCCACTCCCATGACGTTGTAATGCGGGACAACTTTTTCTGCTCCGTAATAACTCATGGTAATGATGCTGCCACCATCTTCCATCAAAGGAGCCGCGGCGCGTGCGAGCGAGATCAGCGAATAGACGCTTACGTCGTGCGCGATACGAAAGCCTTCGCGACTGGTTTCCACGAAATCTTTCTTAAGTTCATCGGCGGGCGCGTAGGCGACGCTGTGGACGAGAATGTGGAGTTTCCCGTAACGAGTTTTTAGTTTGGCGAATAGCTTCTCAACTTCTTCATCCTGAGAAACGTCGCATTGAAAGGCTTCAGCTCCGGGCAGGGAGAGAATGAGATCTTTAGCTTCGTGTTCGAGACGTTCGTTCTGATAGGTGACCGCCAGCGTGGCCCCGGCATTTTGCAATCCCTGCGCGATGGACCATGCGATGCTGCGTTTATTGGCAACGCCGAAGACAACGGCCACTCGCCCGTCGAGGCTGAAAGACATGGTTTCTCCTGTAAGCGAAGGGAAAGAATAACAGCGACGAATGGGGATTCGCCACCTGGTAATTCGCGAAAAGCTTACTCCACCGGGGTGGCCTCGCCAAGCGCGACAGACGCGATGGGCCAGATGGCGCTGATGAATGCGAACAGATACACGACGCCGATAATTGCGAATCCTGCGACAAGATTGTATTGCGCCACCGCCGCCACCAGCAGCGCGAGGATGATTTGTAATATTGTGCCCGCGAAATAGAAAGTGTTTTGGACTCTTCCCATGATGTGTTTTGGGACTTGTTCCATGATGCTGGTATTCATGGCGACGCCGGAGAGTCCGCGGGCCGAGCCCATAATGAGATAACAAAGTACCGCGATCGCAAGCAGAGGTGACAAGGGTGACAGCGTCATACACACCGCCAACAAACCCATTGAAATAGCGATGCAGCGGCGGGGGCCTATACGGGAAAGCATCGTCGGCGCATAGAAGACAGTGAGAAATGCGCCAGTACCCCAACCGGCATTCAACCATCCGAAGCCGACCGCCCCTGCGTGAAAGACGCGATCGCTAAGGGGAGCAGTAACGACGACGCCGGTCATCATAGCTCCGAGAAAAAGCGCCCAACTGATTCCCAGAAAAATGACGTGATGATTGCCGCGCAGGAATGTGAAGCCCTCGCGCATTTCGCGTGCAAAGCGCGTGATGGCGGATTCCGCTGCGATCAGATCGGCGTGCAACTCATCAGGACGAGGGACAACATGTTTCCCTTTTCGCACTGCAAGATAACAGAGAAATGAAATCAGATAAGTGGAAAAATCAATGAGCAGCACGCCGCCCAGACCGATGTGGTTATAGACGAATCCTACGATCGAGCCTGCGATAAGCCAGCCGCCCTGAATGCCTGCCAGCAAAAAAGTATTGGCGTGGACGAACTCTTCTCCGGGAGTCATTTCCTGAATGAGAGCTGTGATGGTGGGCCAGAACATCCAGAAGCCCGCAGCCACCAGGGTGTTCATCAGGTAGACTTCCCAGACTTTCACCTTTCCGGCAAACGCTAGGAGCGCTACGGCCAAGATGATGATCGCTCGAAAGGCATCGAGCATCATCACTAAGCGGCGGCGGTCTTCGCGATCAATGATGACTCCGGTGAAGGGCAGCATGAGCATGGCGGGAATAGTTTGCAGGACGGCGAATGTTCCCAGGGCCATTTCCGAATGCGTGGTTTGAAGAATGAACCAGGCGACGGCGGCGGCGTTCATCCCGCTGCCGAGCATGGAGACTACATTGGCGGCGAGGATGAAGCGCAGTCCGCGCTGCCGGAGAATGGAACGCATGTGTTCACTTTAAATTAGGATGGCCGTTCCACGAAGCATTGTGGACAGAAGAGGGTGCTTCGACTACTTCGTCGCTGAGCGACTACTCCTCTGATGACAATAGTTTTTATAAGGGGCTGGCTAGTGGTGGGTGAGCTCGTCGGAAAGTAGATAGGCCTTAAAGGCTAGATTCTGTGAGAGCTGAAGATCGCCGGCATCTTCGGCAGATTTGGACTGCTGCACGTAGGACTTGATCTGGTTCACCATTTCCTGCTGGGACGTGCTGAGCTGGCTTCCTGAAACCTTTTTGAGGTTATCGTCGGTGCTGGCAAGAAGCTCGGCGGTAGTAAGTATTTTGCGAGAGGCCTGGGCGGGGGCCAGACGAGGAGAAATTTGAGCGTTAGGATCGGGCGTGCTGCCCTGTTGCACAACGGTTTTCTGCGGCTCTTCGTCGGCCGACGGGGCGGGTCTAGGTTTGTTGCGCGGTCTCTTGAGTGAGTCCGGTAGTTTTTGCGACTTGGGAGCTTGCTCGAGCGCGGTCTTTTTATTTTTGGCGTCTTGCCGATCGGCTTCTTTCTGGTGGTGACGCTGGGTTTTCTTGTCCTTGCGGTCTTTTTGCAATTGTTGAGTGGCGACACTCGGAGGGCCTGCCTGCTCTGCCTGAGGAGCTGCCATGGACGCGCCGAAGAGTATTGACTGCGCGATCAGCGCGACAACAACGAGCCGAAATGTAGCCACAATATTCATATTAGAAAGCACTGAAATTCTATTTCTTCTCACATCAACCATGCGTTAATTCATCGAATTCAGGCAAGAATGCAAGCACTCATTAAGAAACGACTATTTACGTCAACGGCGCGATCTCAACCGCAGCAGGCGCTTCCGCCAAAGGACTTGTGCGGGAGGGCGCTAAGGGGAGGCAAAGGCGGAAGGTAGTTCCCTTACCATCCACCGATTCGAAATCAACCGAGCCGTAGTGCCACTGCAAAATCTGGTAAGTCTGCGCTAGTCCAATGCCACTGCCGGTTTCTTTCGTGGTGAAGTATAGTTCAAAAATCTTGTCCTGAACATCGGCTGGAATACCGCTGCCCTCATCGCGAATTTGGGTGACGACCATGTCGTCTTCCCTTTGCGCGGAAATAAAAAGCGTTCCGCCCTCGGGCATGGCCTGCATCCCATTCAGCATTACATTCAACATGGCTTGCTTCATGAAATCTGGATCAGCTTTCACCAGTAGGGGCTCGGTGGAGAGAACGCGAGTGATCTCCACTCCGTGCTGCGCGGCGTCGGGCGCGGCCAGAGAAATTACGTCCTCCAGCAATTTGCGCAAATCCATCTCTTCCAGATGAAGGTCGCGCGAGCGGGTAAATTCCACGAGAATTTGTACTACCCGGTCGAGGCGATGAATTTCGCTATCAATAATGTGGATGTGACGGCGAGTGTCAGGGTCAATCTCGTGCAACTTCGTTTGCAGCAGTTGCAAGTGCAACACGATAGCGTTGATAGGATTTTTGACTTCGTGAGCTACGCCGCGCGTGAGACGTCCGCTGGCTGAAAGTCTACGCGACATCTCGATTTCGTCCTCGATCTGGCGGGCTGATTCGGCATCACGCAAGGTGAGTAGCGCGCCAATCTGGGTGCCGCCTTCCTGGATGAAATCAATGGAAACGTGAACGCGCTTACCGTTGGGAGCGTCAATCTCACGCGGTTCAACGGTGTGCCGAAGATGGAAGGCATCGAGCGCGAGCGCACCCAGAGTAGATTCCGGCGAAAAGATTTCGCGGACGGTCCTTCCCATCAACTCTCGTCTCGTTCTTCCCAGGAATCGTTCCACGGAGGCACTGACCAGCACGATACGGTTGTCGCGGGTGAACAATATCAAACCGTCCTGCAGGTTTGACATGACCTGATCCATATTGTCTTTCAGGGTAGAGAAGATTTCACGGGCGTCTCGCATCTGGCGCCCGAGGTGAGCGATCTTGAGGGTGACTAATCCATACTCGTCATGGCTGTCTTCGTCGGTCTCCGTGGCAACCTCGTCCTGGCTTTGGTCGCCGGACGTAACGTTATCCAGGCTGCGGCTGATTTGCTCCAGCGGACCGAGCGCGAGATGCGAAAGTCCGGCAGCCATAAACAGTGAAAAAAGAATGGCGACGACCGAGATGATTACCGCATGTTGCAATCGCGGAGTGAGTTCATTTTTGAGGAATATAGTGGCCACCCCGACGCGAATGCTGCCAAATGCCGCGCCGTTTAACTGCAACGGCATGCGCACGTCATAAATAGCGGGATGGTCGTACAGCATTCTGAGCTGGCGCCGAAAACGTGCGTCTTGCACTTTCTGGAAATCCGGACGATCGGAGACCTTTTTTCCGATGAGCTTCGGATTGGTGTGCAGAATTACTTTGCCGTCGCGATCTACGATGGCGGCATCGTAAATAGTGGGCCAGTTGCCCACCACCGACTCGAGCATGGTATTCAAGTCACGGTCCGTGCCAATGTAATATGCGAGCGCGCTATGCACGGAAGTTCGCTTGCTGGTGTTCACACGCGTGCTGGTCAAGTCAGGGGCGGCATTGGTGGCGAGGTAGGCCAATTGCGAAGTGAGGTAAGAGGCGGTGTCGTGGGCGGCAGTGATCTGCTGGCGCAAGAGCTGCGAAATGTATATGTAGGAAAAAATCGTGACGAGCAGCGCCATCATAAGCGTGATCGCAAGCACGAGTTGGGTTCTGCGACGCATCGTAATTCAGGCCAGACTTATTAGGGCATCCAGCTGGCGGGTCCAATCCACCAGAAGCTACTTCGCCCGTGGGACGTTAGTTTTACTCTTCGAGTTCGGATGCGCCCTCTTTACCAGACGCACCATCCGCGGCCCCGCTCCCGTACTCCTTCAATTTGTTGTGTAGTGTCTTCAAGCTGATTGCGAGAATTTCAGCAGCCCTGGTCTTATTGTTGCTGGTGGATTCGAGAGTTTTCAAGATAAGCTGCTTCTCCGCTTCTCCTACCGTCGTGCCCACACCTAAGCGGATCGCGTCCGGATCATCCGCCGAGGCCCGTATGGTGACCTGTCCAAAGCCTGGGGGAAGATGTTTGGTTTCGATTACCGAGCTATCGCACACGATGACGGCGCGCTCGAGTGTATTTCGCATTTCACGCACGTTTCCGGGCCACGAGTAATTCTTGAACAAGGTAAGCACCGCATCGCTGACGGTGGAGACCTTTCGCCCGTGCTTGACGCACATTTCCGCCAGCAGCGATTGCACGAGATCAGGGACATCGTCGCGATGCTCGCGCAGGGGCGGCATATGAATGTTGAACACATTCAGGCGGTAGTAGAGATCATTACGCAGTTCACCGCGAGCCACGGCGTCTTCGGGAACTTTGTTGGTAGCGGCAAGTACGCGCACGTCCACGGTAGTTTCCACCTTGCTGCCAAGGCGGCGAAGTTTTCGGTCCTCCAGAACGCGCAGCAGCTTGGCCTGAGTGTTGACAGGCATTTCTCCGATTTCATCGAGTAGGAGAGTTCCGCCTTCCGCCAGTTCAAAACAGCCGGTGCGACGTTCGAGCGCGCCGGTGAATGCACCTTTTTCGTGTCCGAAAATTTCGCTCTCGATCAGGGTCTCGGGGATGGCCGCGCAATTGATCGCGACAAAAGGGTGATTTTTTCGAGGGCTGAGTTCGTGAATAGTGCGTGCCACCAGCTCTTTGCCAGTGCCGCTGGCCCCTGTGATCAGGACGGACGCGGTGCTGGGTGCAACCATTTCGATGAGCCTGAAAATCTCCTGCATCTTCTTCGATGGGCCGACCAGAGTTCCAAGAGAGCCGGCGTCGCGCAGCTTTCTGCGCGTGACCTCAAGTTCGACGCGAGTTCCAACCAGGGCCGAAGCATTTTGCAGGATGGTGCGCAGGCGGTTGGTGTCAATCGGCTTGGTGATGTAATCGTAAGCGCCCATCCGCATGGCCTGCACCGCGCTGTCTATGGTGCCTTGGGCTGTCACGACGATAACGGCTACTGCCTGACTATCGCCCGCAATACGTTCCAGCAATTCCAATCCGCCCATCCCCGGCATCTTGAGATCAGTGAGCACAATGGAAGGCGACCAGCTGGTAACTTTGTCGAAGCCTTCAGCTCCGTCCTGGGCTGTTTCCGCGCGATATCCCCAAGCGGAAACAAGTTCAGCCAGTCCGGTACGCTCGTTCGCTTCATCTTCGACGATAAGAACTTTTTCCTGGGGCATAAGGTGGCGCTTAAAAATCAGAGACTAGTAACCATACATTGTTAACGCCGGACATCGTCCTCGCAAGCGGAGAGCGCGAATTGGCAGCTGGCGACGCCATATTTCGACTATAAAGCCCAATTATCATTTTGAGACGGCTTGCAGCAAAACCTGCATGACAGTTTTTGCATAAATGCGCTAAGATGTTGCATCCGATGGGCTTGACACGCCATCTTAGGATGGCATTCATACAGCAGTAATATTAGTCACTAAATTTTACACGGGTACCCACGGAAAAGGACAATTGGCTCCACAAAGCTCCCGGAGGAATGGAATGTTGTTTAAAGCGAAGGCGGAAAGCAAGCGGGTTTTAGTTGCAGTGTTAACCACGATTTTTTGTGTCTTGACGCTGTCGTTGATTACTTTCGCGCAGGATGAACCTACGCCGAAAATAGATATCTTCGTCGGATATCAATGGTTGCATCCCGGTGTTTCGGTGCCGGCGCCATTTCAGAGTCCTGATGCTCCGGTTTCCATGAGGGTTCGAGACATGCCTGCCGGCTTCGGCGCGGCCGTAACATATAACTTTCATCCTCACCTCGGACTCGAAGGTGATTTTGGCCACAACTGGGACAACTATGAAACCACAGCTTCCGTGGGTCCGCGTCTAATCTTTCGCACGGACAACACAGCGTTCTTTGTTCACACATTATTAAGTTACAACCGACTCAGCATTGACGGGCTCAACGCCAAGAACGGCATCGGCGCGATTCTTGGCGGCGGAATGGACCTGAAACTCAATCATTTATTGTCGCTTCGAATTTTCGAGGCGGACTACGTGTGGGCTAGACAGAATTACGCAGAGAATGTATCGGCGGCATTTCCGGGATTACGCCGCGTGGGGTTGGAAGGAGTTCGGCTTCGGACTGGATTAGTGCTCAACTTCGGGTACGGCGCGGTGTTGACGCCAGCTGCGACAGTTTCTGTGCAACCCAGCGAAGTGATGACCGGAGAGCCGGTGACGGCAACCGCTACCGCGAAAGACTTTAATCCCAAGCATGCATTGAAGTATGACTGGAGCACGACTGGCGGAAAGATCAGTGGGACCGACAACACGGCCAAAATCGATACTAACGGCCTGGCAGCCGGCACCTATACGACGACGGTCAAAATCTCGGATCCAAAAATGAAAAAGGGCGGAGAAGCGAGCGCCACAGCAAACTTCACCGTGAAGGAACCACCAAAGAATCCCCCAACTATGTCTTGCACTGCTGACCCAACGAGCGTCGAAGCTGGTGGCAGCGTGAAGCTTTCCTGCACGTGCACCAGCCCGGACAACGTTCCCGTGACGGTGAGCGGGTGGTCGTCTACTAGCGGCACCGTGACCGGGGATGGAAATAATGCAACTCTGAATACCACGGGCGCTACGCCGGGCACAGTCTCAGTTAGCGCGAGCTGCGCGGACCAGCGCGGCCTTAGCACACCGAGCACTACGCAAGTGACTGTGACCGCTCCGGCACCTCCTCCACCTCCACCGCCGCAAACCAGCAAGCTGAGCGAATGCGACTATCCGAATCCGCAAAAGCCCTGGCGCGTGGACAATACCTGTAAGGCGGTGCTGGACGGCGTGGCGCAGAACCTGCAGCAGAATGCCGAGAACAAGATTGTGATTGTCGGCAATGCCGAACCTACCGAGAAGCGCAAGAACCTTGCGGCGGAACGTGCCGTCAATGCGAAGGCGTATCTCACCGGGGGAGAAGCGAAGCAGGGGATTGACCCCAGCCGGATCGAAGTACGCACGGGAGGTGCGGGCAGCAAAACCGCCGAATTCTGGGTGGTTCCTGCCGGTGCCAATTACACGGGAGAAGGAACGACGCCTGTGAATGAATCCAAATTAAAGGCGGTTCCTGACCATCCGCGCGCGGCAACTAAGAAGAAAGCAAAGACGGCGCAGTAGTTAAACTGTGTGAGCGAAAGGGCCGGTCAGGACTGCTCCTGACCGGCCCTTTTTTGGTCGGCACCTAAGTAACTTGATTGGACCGCTCCGGGCTGGCAGTCTGAGCCGGGAAGCTATTTCTGTGCCGGGGGTTAATTTGCTCATGAAATCCAGGGAAACCCAGGGTATTTCGTTGTATTTGCGGGTAGCGGCCGCAGTCCTTTTCGCGATGGTATCGGCTACGGGCACAATGGCGGCGCAGTGGCCAGTTTTGGGGCCTGATGGCGGCGATGTCCGCAGCTTGACTTACGATCCGCATAATCCGGATCGCATTCTTCTCGGCACTAGCACCAGCACGCTTTTCCTATCGCAGGATGGGGGCCATAGCTGGGCGCGTTTTGCGCACTTGGGCGACAGCGATGATTACGTTCTTGATCAAATCGTGATGGACCCAAAAAATCCCAACACAATTTACGTTTCCGCCTGGAGCGTAAACAATCAGCAGTCCGGCGACGTGTTTCGGTCAAAAGATGGCGGCAAGTCCTGGCAGACGCTTCCGGAAGTTCATGGAAAATCAGTTCGCGCGCTGGCGATATCCGCCTCCGACAATAAGGTGCTGGTAGCCGGAGCGTTGGACGGAGTTTTTCGCACGCAGAACGGCGGCAACGGATGGCAGCGGATTTCTGCCTTTACTCCAGAGGTCAAGAACGTTGAGTCCATTGCGATTGATCCTAAGAATCCGAATGTGATTTATGCAGGAACGTGGCATCTGGCGTGGAAGACGTCTGACGGAGGAGTCAGCTGGCAACACATCAACAAAGGCATGATTGACGATTCAGATGTCTTTTCGGTGATCGTTAACTCCGACAATCCTTCGGTGGTATTCGCCAGCGCATGTTCCGGCATTTACAAGAGTGAAACCGCGGGCGATCTGTTCGCAAAAATTCAGGGGATTCCGTTTACCGCGCGACGCACGCGAGTATTGAAGCAGGACCCGAGCAATCCATCTATTGTGTACGCTGGAACTACCGAAGGTCTTTGGAAGTCAACCGACCTGGGCAAGAGCTGGAAACACGCCAGTGGCTCCGAGATCGTGGTCAACGATGTATTAGTTGATCCACGGGATTCGAAGCGCGTACTGCTTGCGACCGATCGCGGTGGTGTACTGGCGAGCGAAGATGGAGCCCAGACCTTTACGGCTTCGAACCACGGATACACGCATCGCTATGTGACCGCGATTTTGACTGACAAGAACGATCCCAACACCATGCTGGTAGGACTTTCCAACGACCGCGAGTGGGGCGGGGTGTTTGCCACGCACGACGGCGGACAGCACTGGACACAGAAGAGTGATGGCCTGGGTGGCCGCGACGTGATGACCCTCAAGCAAGCCAGCAATGGAGATGTGGTTGCCGGCACTAATCGCGGCATTTTCTTGCTGGCGCACAATGCCAGCCAGTGGAAACCGATTAACACCATCATCAATGTGAAGGCCTCACCAGTTCGCGGGACAAAGGGAGCGCGTAAGGCACCCGCAGCGGGAGTTGGTTCACGATCCGTGCTTGAGGCGCGCGTTAACGAAATTGAAATTACTAAACAGCACTGGTATGCGGCTACTTCTGCCGGATTGTTTAGCAGTGTGAACGAGGGTAAAAGCTGGAGCGGCGGCCCGGTGGCAGGGAAACAGGATTTCGTTTCCGTGCAGGCCCATGGGGAATTGGTTGTGGCTGCCACCAGAACGAATGTGATGGCTTCCAAGAACGGTGGAAACACATGGCAGCAGGGTAGCCTGCCGCCGTTCGTTATGAGCATTCGCAGCGTGACGGTGACTCCGGATTCGGACGCGTTAGTCGCTTCGAGAGAGGGCGCGTTCCGCAGCTCAGACTCGGGCGCTACCTGGCAGCGCATGCTGAATGGACTTCCGGACAAGGACATCAATTCGATTTCTTACGACGAAAACGCTAGTCGCCTGCTTGCAACCAGCACGGCTACGGGAGTGATTTTCGAAAGCCAGGACGGCGGGCGCAGTTGGAGGCGTGGTCCGGATTCTGGTTACAGACTGCGCAATGTTCACGTCGTGCGTGGACATTTCGTGGCATCCACTCCGTTTGACGGTGTGATTGTACAGCCGGAAAACGAGGCGAGGAGCGCCTCGGCGGGGTTGGGATCGAACTAATTCGATTGAATCATCAAACCCCACGCTAGCGCGTGGGGTTTTTTATTGTGCGGGGGGAATTCCCGGTTTTCTATCACTCCAGCTTTTACTCGGGTATTCCTACTACTAATGTTCTTCTGCGGGGTAGTTGGTCGTCTGGAATTTCTGCTACGAAATTGACCTCGATACCTTGCTGGACGCATTCCAGCCTTGCTGCTTCGTTGAAGAAGTACACTACATCGCCTCCGAAACGATCTTTGGCTCGTTTCCGTTCATCGAGATCGAATGGGCTCGGCGAATAAACTTTTAGGTCGCGAGATTCCTTCAGGCTCGCGGCTAGGTCACGTTGAAACGCGAGTCCACCCTGCCTGACCTGCGCCATCGTCAATGACACCACGTAATATGACATAACCTATGGTTTCGGAGATGCATCCTTCGCCCGTTGATGAACTGGTCCCGCCTGGCGACTAATGTTTAAGACTGCGTTTACCAGTGCGACGTGAGAGAAAGCCTGCGGAAAATTCCCCACCAGGCGCTTTGCCTCCGGATCGTATTCCTCCGCCAACAGGCCAACATCATTTCGCAAAGCCATGAGCTTATGAAGCAGTTCGTCAGCGTCTACCCTACGGCCGAGTAAAACCAAACAGTCAACGAGCCAGAAGCTGCATGCCAAAAAGACTCCTTCGCCCGGAGGAAGACCGTCGTCCACGGTACCAGTATTGTAGCGACGAACGAATCCGTTCCACATGAGATCACGCTCGATCGCCCGGATGGTGCCAAGGACGCGAGGGTCGTCGGCGGGCAGAAACCCTACCAATGGAATCTGCAGCAGACTGGCGTCCAGATTGGTCGAACCGTACGATTGCACGAAACTTCCCATTTCATGGCTGAATGCCTGCTGGCAAACTTCTTCATGGATACGGTCTCGGATCTCGCTCCATTCCTTGAGTGGGCCTTCGATTTCGAACTCCTGAATACTTTTGATGCCGCGGTCGAATGCTACCCAGGCCATGACTTTGGAATGCGTGAAATGGCGGCGGGGACCCCGCACCTCCCAGAGGCCTTCATCTGGCTCCTGCCAGATCTTTGCCAAATGATTCAGCAGTGCGCTCTGAAGGTTGACTGAATAATCGCTTTTTGGAAGTCCACCCTTGCGTGCCTGATAGAGAGCGTCAGCAACTTCTCCATAAATATCCAACTGCAATTGGCCGGACGCAGCATTGCCGACTCGAACCGGCAGCGCTCCCTGATATCCCGACAACCATGGAATTTCCCATTCGGGTAAGTGGCGTTCACCAGCTACTCCATACATGATTTGAACTTGCTCAGGACTGCCGGCAATGGCTCGTAACAACCAGTTCTGCCACTCGGCGGCCTCATCGTAGTAGCCGGCATGCATGAGTGCCAGGAGCGTGAAAGTTGCGTCCCGCAGCCAGCAGAAACGATAGTCCCAATTGCGCGGTCCCTTCGGTTTCTCGGGAAGGGACGTCGTGGCGGCGGCGAGAATTCCTCCCGTAGGAGCATAGGTGAGGGCTTTGAGAGCAATGAGCGATCGCTCGACGGCCTTCGACCAGTGGCCGTGATACGAGCACCCGGAAGTCCAGTCGCGCCAGAAGGCCTCGGTTTTTTCCAGCGCTTTCTCGGCGTCAATGGCTTCGGGAAGCGAGCCATGCGACCTTCCATAGCTCAAAACGAAAGTGACTGTGTCTCCTTCAGTGATCGTGAACTCGCTGACCGTCTTCATGTTTTCTCCCCGCAGCGGAGCCTGCGTGCGGAGAATCGTCATGTCGGGACCAGCAATCGCGCGGAGCGACTGGTCTTTGGTGCGTGTTACCCAGGGAATCGAGCGGCCGTAGTCGAAGCGGATGATCAGTTCCATCGTCATCGAAACGGAGCCGCGCTTTCCCCGCACCAGGCGAACCAGATTGGAGTGCTTGCCACGCACGGGCATAAAATCTATCAGGGTCACCGCACCGGTTTCGGTTTCGAAATCGGTTTCGAGAATCAGGGTCTTATCCCGATAGCGTCTGGATGTATGTTTAACCGCGTCAGCAGGAGAAAGTTTCCAACAGCCGTTTTCGTCCGTACCGAGGAGAGACGCGAAGCAGGCACCGGAATCAAAGCGCGGCCAGCACAGCCAATCTATGCATCCGTCATTTCCTACAAGCGCCGCAGTTTCGCAATCGCCGATGAGAGCGTAATCTTCTATCCGGCAGGACATGAAGCTTGGATGGCGCGGACTGCAACTAAGTTCCAAAAATAGCTGGAACGACGAAAGCACGCGAATGTGCTGGCGTTTAAGCAGCACTGACGTTAGCAGGGGTATAAATTCGCCGAAGCTGGAGGTAGGAATATGACGCTCAAATCAAATTTCTCGCCGTACTCGAGACGCACATTTCTGCGAGCGTCCGCAATCGCGGCAGCCGTTACGGGGATGCGTATCGTCACCGAGCCTATGCTTGCGCACGCTGATAGACCCGTTAAGACCGCAGGTGGCGTGATGATAGACGCGAACGAGAATCCTCTGGGGCCGTCGGCCGACGCGCGTGATGCCGTCAGCGCGATCATTCCGCAGGGTGGACGCTATCTTGATGGGCTCACCAAAGACCTGATCAATACATTCGCCAAATTGGAAGGGTTGAAGCCGGAGTACGTGAAAACGTATCCCGGATCGAGCGAACCGCTGCACTTCAGCGTGATCACGTTTACGTCTGACAAGAAAAGTTATGTGACCGCTGACCCCGGCTATGAGGCTGGAATGTTCGCTGCTGCAGTCTCGGGTGCGCGGATTGTGAAAGTTCCGCTTACAAAGAGCTACGCGCACGACGTAAAAGCGATGCTGGCCGCGGCACCGGACGCGGGAGTGTTCTATATCTGTTCGCCTAATAATCCAACAGGAACTCTCACCAACCATTCCGACATTGAATACCTGGTGGAGAATAAGCCTAAGGGATCAATCGTGTTGGTAGATGAGGCCTACATCCATTTTTCTGAGGGAGAATCGGCGATTGACTTGGTGAAGTCGGACAAAGATGTGATTGTGCTGCGAACTTTTTCGAAACTTTACGGCATGGCTGGATTGCGCTGCGGCTTTGCGATTGCCAGGCCGAACCTATTGGCCAAGCTGGAAAATTACATTGGCTGGAACGCCATGCCTGTTACAGCCCTTGTTGCCGCGATGGCAAGCCTCAAAGAACCTCAGTTGGTCAAGGACCGAAAGCGTGCAAATGCGCAAGTTCGAGAATCGGTTTTTCACTGGCTTGATCAAAATGGATACTCCTACATTCCATCGCAGTCGAATTGCTTCATGCTGGATACGAAACGCAATGCGAAAGACGTCATTGCCGCGATGGCGAAGCAAAACGTTTTTATTGGACGTATCTGGCCGGTGATGCCGACCTACACCAGGATCACGATTGGCACCGCTCGGGAGATGGAAACCTTTCAGACTGCGTACAAGAAGGTCATCAGCAACGTTGTGACAAGTAGAGTTGAATTGCCAACGAGGAAGGTGCGGTGCCTGGACGGGCTTACGCTGCCTGCATAAGCGTTATTTAGCTGCTGGAGCGCGGTTTGCAGAGTGCCGCAGCTTATTGTAGTCGCGCATGTAGACTCGAAGACCATAGTCCAGCGTAGTTTTACTGTAGCCAGCGGCGAGTTGCTGAATGTAGCGGTCCAGAAAGAAATCAAACGGATCACGCGGGTCCATATCAATGATGACCATGTCGGTGTCATTCATCGTTAGCTTGTTGAAACGAAGTTGATTGCCGCGATATGCCATGTAATTTCCTGTGCGTTTCGAGCTAGTCGAGGCCGCATCGCCGAAAATCTGCACGATCTCGTTTCCCCGTAATTCAACGGCGGTTATTTTTCCCTGAATCTTGGGTGGTGGCAAGATCTGAGCGGGGTCGAGGAATAGATCATTTTGTTCCGCCCGGATACCTTTGACTTGGTTCGCTTGAATTACCTTGGCAATGCTTATGTCAAATAAATCCATCAATCCTTTTACCGGCAGATGCGCTGCCTTGATCTTTTCTGCATGAATCCGAATTTCGCCCTGCGGCGTAGCGGAGATTGTGCCGTCCATCTCGAAGGGAATGTCGCCCTTCGAATGCAAGCGGCCTTTGATTTTTAGAAGCTTATTCTCGATGGAAAGTGAAAGCTGCTTTAGCGGCGCGTCAGACCCTGGCAGCACATATTGATTAAGAACGTTGGCAAGATCGCTGACCTTAATGGAGATCTCAGCGGCTCGGATGGATAGGACAAACGACATCCTGTCATCAAAAATGGGGAAGCCATCTTTTTTCGTTGGTACTAGCTCGCCTTGCAGACGAACTATGTGGACTGCCGTTGGCTCGCTGTAGTGGTACATCACATTCTGCATCTGCACTTGAACAGCACTTTTGTTCGCAGTCTCAGAATTTTGAGGAGCGAAGGCGGGGGCTAAAGTCCCGGCCAGGACGATAAGTCCGAGTGGAAACATTCGCATAAAAAAGATGAGCGCAGACATTTGTTTTACAGGCGCGCTTCGCGCGGGAAATGTTCGAGACTTAATTCAGGTCTCGCCAGTCCAATATCACTTTCCCGGATTCTCCGGAACGCATAACTTCGAAGCCCTGCTCGAAATCCTGCCAGGGGAAACGATGAGTTATCAACTGGGAAATGTCGAGTCCAGACTCGAGCATGACCGTCATCTTGTACCAGGTCTCGTACATTTCGCGTCCATAAATACCCTTGATGGTGAGCATGCTGAAGATGACACGATTCCAGTCAATGGCCATTTCCTTTGAGGGAATGCCGAGCATCGCAATGCGTCCGCCGTGGCTCATGTTTTCAAGCATTTCGCGGAACGCTGCAGTCGCGCCCGACATTTCCAGACCTACGTCGAAACCTTCCAGCATCCCCAGTTGCTTCTGAACTTGAGAGAGAGGGGTCTTTTGCGGATTCGCTGCCACAGTGGCGCCTAATTTCTCTGCCAATGCCAGCCGATAGGGATTTACATCCGTGACAACCACGTGGCGCGCTCCTGCGTGCCGTGCCACCGCCGCGGCCATGATGCCGATAGGTCCCGCCCCCGTAACAATCACGTCTTCGCCCAGCACAGGAAAAGACAGAGCGGTATGCACAGCGTTTCCGAAAGGGTCAAAAATGGCGGCAATCTCCAACGGAATCTTTGTATTGTGTTTCCAAATGTTGGTCATGGGCAACACGATGAATTCGGCGAACGCGCCAGAGCGGTTAACGCCAACGCCCTGGGTATGCGCGCACAAATGACGGCGTCCAGCAAGGCAATTGCGACAGCGTCCGCAGACGACGTGCCCTTCGCCGCTGACCAGTTCTCCCGGAACGAAATCCGAAACGTTCGAACCTACCTCGACTATTTCACCGACGAATTCGTGACCGATTACGGTGGGGACTTTGACCGCCGATTTTGCCCATGCATCCCATTCGTAGATGTGGAGGTCGGTCCCGCAGATTCCGGTAAGCAGCACGCGGACTTTGACGTCGTTAATACCAATTTCCGGCTCCGCGACATCCTCCAACCACAAACCCCGGCTATCGCGGCTTTTCACAAGCGCTTTCATTCGTGAGCCTCGGCAGTAGTGTAACCCGAAGTCAGACGGCGGAGGGTAGTGTCACAGTCAGATGGTGATTGAGCCTCGCAGATAAAGCACGGACTTTCCCTTGAGGATCACGCGGTCTTCGCGCAACTCGCACCATAGATTGCCGCCGCGCTTCGAAAGCTGGCGGGCGTGGAGCGTGGACTTTTTCAAACGTTTGGCCCAGTAAGGAACGAGAGAGCAATGCAGAGATCCAGTCACGGGATCTTCGGGGATGCCGTAGCTCGGCACAAAATATCTGGATACGAAATCGCTCCGCCGGCCGGGCGCCGTGATTCCCACCCCGTACGGATGTAGTTTTTCGAGTAGCGCGAAATCAGGTTTCGCTAAGCGAACATCTTCTTCGCTTTCGTAAATTACGAAGTAATTATTTTTTATTTGCCAGACGTTGGCGGGGGCAGGACTGAGTCCATGCAATAAATCTGCAGGAACTTGTCCGCACTCCCAAGGAGGCAGAGCGGGGAAGTCCATGGAGAGCAAATCGCCATCTCGCGCGACACTCAAGCGTCCACTTTTTGTTTGAAAGTCCACCGACGTCCGCTGCGGCTCAAGAAAATTGAAGATGACGAACGCGGAAGCCAGGGTTGCGTGTCCGCAAAGATTGATCTCACTGGTCGGAGTGAACCATCTTAGATCGAAGCCAGTGCCGTTCGAAACGAAGAATGCGGTTTCCGATAGATTGTTCTCAGCCGCAACCGCCTGCATTTGACTGTCGCTAATCCAATTCTCGAGCGGACAAACGGCGGCGGGATTCCCGGCGAATATCTTCTCCGCGAAAGCGTCAATTTGCAATATTTCCAGCTTCAAAGATGCTCCTTTGTGAATCATATATAGGATGGAAAAGCAACGAAATAGACTCAACAGAATCGCTGTTTTCTTGAAAATATAAATTTTGTCGCCACAAGAAGCCGAGAATTGGGGACCTATGCGCAAAAAAACAACGAAGTGGCGAACTTAAGCATCCACTGTAATGCTGTAACTGTATTGACAGGTGTTGGCCATCAACTTGCAGGGCTAGAGTGACCCAAAGTAGCGGATTCGGAGATTTTTATGCCGGGAACGTTGGTACGGAAGTCGGATAGGCTAACCGCTCAAGGGCTGGTAGACCGGTTTTCGCGGGTCCGCGATACATCTCTGGAAATCACCCACACCCTTTCTCCGGAAGACCAAATGCTGCAATCCATGCCGGATGCCAGCCCCACGAAATGGCATCTCGCGCACACCACATGGTTTTTTGAGACTTTTATTCTGTTGCCTAGCTCTCCTAGCTACAAGCCGTTCGACGAGCGCTATCAATATCTTTTTAATTCCTATTACAAGCAGCTCGGGTCTCATCCGAATCGCGGGTCTAGGGGGCTGATGTCGCGGCCGACCCTGGAGGAAGTTCGTGCTTACAGGGCGCACGTGGACTCGTGCCTTTTGGATTTGTTGAGAAAAATCATTGCTAAGCCACCGGCGGACGAGAACGACAAGGATGAAGTTCTAACGATGATTGAGCTGGGGCTAAATCATGAACAGCAGCACCAGGAGCTCATCCTCACAGACATCAAGCATGCACTTTGGTCAGGTCCGCTTGCGCCGAAAGTGACAAGAGAAAAAGGTCCTACTGGCGTTAAGCAAGCTTCGCCGTCGAGTTGGATTGAGATCGAAGGCGGTATCCACGATGTTGGAAACGCCGGCGAAGGTTTTTCTTTTGACAATGAATGTCCGCGACATCAGGTGTTGCTACGACCATTCCATATCGCGTCTCGTGCGGTAAGCAATGCGGAATACCTGGAATTTATGGCAGACCGCGGGTATCGGCGACCGGAGTTGTGGCTCTCGGATGGATGGGACGCGGTGAATGCGCACTCGTGGAAATCACCTTTCTACTGGGACACAGAAGATGATAAGGAGTGGTTCCAATTTCGTGAAGGTACGATGGAACCAGTCGTCCTCACCGAACCTGTTTGTCACCTGAGTTTTTATGAGGCAGACGCTTACGCCCGCTGGCGCGGCTTCCGTCTGCCCACCGAGCAAGAATGGGAGATTGCGGCATCACGCAATCCGTCCAAAGGCACGTTGCTCGAAGATAAAGTTTTCCACCCTCAAGCGGCCACGGGAACTGGCTTTCAGCAGGCGTTTGGAGACGTATGGGAGTGGACCGCAAGTCCCTACATCCCTTATCCGGGATTCAAGCCGGCGGCGGGGCTGATCGGGGAATACAACGGAAAGTTCATGTGCAATCAGATGGTGCTGCGGGGCGGATCCTGCGTTACCCCAGAGAGCCATATCCGTGCAAGTTATCGGAATTTTTTCTCGCCGCATGTGCGGTGGCAATTCTCAGGGCTGAGGTTGGCAAATGATCGCACGTGAACTGATTGCGGTATCACCGATTGCTCAAGACGTCGAAGAAGGGCTGACCAGCAGTCCGAAAACGCTGCCATCGAAGCTGTTTTATGATGCCGAAGGTTCGGCGATATTCGAGGAGATCACCCGGTTGCCGGAATACTACCCGACTCGCACCGAGCTTGAGATTTTTCAGGAGCGCGCGTCAGAGATGATGATCGCTGCTGGACCGAGCGTTACCGTGGTGGAGCTCGGAGCCGGCACCGCGACGAAAACTTGCACGCTACTGCAGGCTCTTTCACGAAGGCAGATGCGGGTGAAATACTTCCCGGTGGACATTTCTCCGGCCGCGCTGGCTGAGGCCCGCGAGCGAGTCGAAGCGGAATGTCCCTTTACCCACACCCGCCCGGTGGTCGCGGACATGTCAGAGGGATTTCAGTTTCTGAGGGACATTCCTGGCCGGAAGCTGGTGATGTATCTTGGCTCCAGCATTGGGAATTTCGATCCTGAAGATGCTATCCGCATGTTGCGGCAGGTTCACAAAGAGCTGACTGCTGGAGATTCTCTGCTGCTGGGCACGGATATGGTTAAGAATCCGGGGATCCTAGTGCCGGCCTACGACGATTCGCAAGGTGTCACGGAGAGATTCAACAAGAATATTATGTCGCGAATCAACCGGGAATTAGACGCAAATTTCAACCTCAACAACTTCCGTCACGTTGCCCTTTGGAATGCCTGCCAGTCGCGGATGGAGATTTTCCTTGAAAGTCTGTGTGCGCAATCCGTGGACATCAATCTGTTACATCTGAACCTTCACTTCACCCGTGGAGAGCGCATCCACACCGAGAACAGTTACAAATACACCATGCCGATGGTGAGAATGATGCTGGAAAGTTCCCGATTCGCACTCGAAAAAACCTGGGCCGATTGGCGAAAATGGTTCGCCGTTCACTTGGCACGAGTGTAGGCAGCATCCTTCATCTGTTGGAGCTTCCATAGTCTTCGTTATATTCTTCACGCGTGCAACCGTCTTCCGAGCGTTCTCCTACGGCCGGGTTGGTACTTGGCCTGCTCGTCACGCTGGCGGCGATCATTATTTATTCGTGGTACATCACTTTGCAGATTTCAGGATTGCGTGAGCTGCAAAATAACTTATCCGACCGCAATCGCAAAGACTCATTGCAATTGTTGCGTATCCAAAATGAACTCAACTCTCTGGGACTGGCGATGCGCGACATGCTCGATAGCGGAGAACCTTATCCGCTCACCGCGTGGACAGAGCAGTTTCAGCGCATGCGTACTGACCTTGATGACGCGCTGAAGCAGGAAGAACGGTATGGCGTCGCCACCCGTACTCCCGAGCAGCGACAGCTGCTGGCAAGCTCTTTATCTCAATTCTGGGATGCGGTGGAGCGAACATTTGCGCTCGCGCGGGAAGGTAAAGAAGATGAGTCGCGCGCGCAAATTCGCTTGTCTTTGCAGGCCCGGCAAGCGGCGCTGAGCACGGCAGTAGCCAGATTGCTGGTTCAGAATAACGAGAGTGAAGAGGCTGCGGGCGCTAGAGTGAAGGAAATTTATGATCGCGTGCAGCGGCAAGTTTATCTTTTTCTTGCGGCAACATTGAGTGCGATTCTGCTCACCAGTTTTTACGTCATTCATGCGAATCGAAGGCTTTTTGCGCACCTTGCGGCTCTTTCTGAACAACGCAGCGAGCTCGCGCAAAAATTAATTTCCACGCAGGAATCTACGCTGCGATACATTTCGCGGGAGTTGCACGATGAATTTGGACAGATTTTAACCGCCATGGGCTCAATGATCGGCCGCGCCAGGAACCGCGTCCCGGAAGACTCCCCGCTTCGTCCCGAACTGCTTGAAGTCCGCGAGATCGCACAATCCGCATTGGATAAAGTCCGCAGCCTTTCTCAAGCACTTCATCCTGTGATGCTCGAAGAGGCCGGTCTGGAGACTGCCCTGGACTGGTACATCCCCACGTTCGAGAGACAGGCTGGAGTTGCGATCCACTATGAGAAGTCGGGGCAAAGTTTTCCGATGGATGCGTCGGCCGCCGTCCACGTGTATCGTGTGGTACAGGAAGGGCTCAACAATTTCGTGCGCCACGCCGGCACGAAAAGTACATGGGTGCGTTTGCAATATAAAGCCGACAAGATGGAGCTTGAAATTGAGGACCATGGCTCGGGCATCGTGCTTCCGGCTGGCAATCGCGGGATTGGGTTGGTGGCGATGCGGGAGCGCGCGCAACTGCTGAAAGGAACGCTGGATTTCCTTCAGCCATCAGGCGGGGGCACTCTGGTCCGTTTAATCGTTCCGAAAGAGAAGCCGGAGTCAAATGGCTGAAAAGATTTCCGTCCTGCTGGTGGATGATCACAGTCTGGTGCGGCTGGGATTCCGGCGCATCCTCGAAGATGAGGCGGATATTTCCATCGCTGGAGAAGCGGCGAATGGTGAAGATGCGGTCAAGCTGGCGCGCTCTCTGCAACCCAAGGTGATCGTGATGGATTGTGCGTTGCCGGGGATGAGCGGCTTACAGGCCACGCGAAAAATTCTTGAGTTTTCTCCGAACACCCTAATTTTGATGCTTAGCATGCACACAGAGGAAACGTTAGTGCGGCAGGCGCTCGATGCGGGCGCTCGGGGATACATTTTGAAAAATGCCAACGACCTCGAACTTGGTGGGGCGGTGCGAAAGGTAGCTTCAGGGGAAATCGTGATTGATGCCCAGCTCACCAAGTCACCTCCGCTTAAGGGCGAGCGCGCGAACAGTCTCACGGAGCGCGAGGTCGAGGTGTTGCAGCTGATCTGTGCTGGTAAATCGAATAAAGAAATCGCGACTGAGCTCAAGCTGAGCGCGAATACCGTGGCGGTGCATCGCGCTAATATTATGGATGCACTTGGAATTCATAAAACGGCCGAGCTTGTTGTGTATGCCATCCGCAGCGGGCTAGTGAATTTGCCATGAACCGCCGCAGTTTTCTTGGCGGCCTTGCAGGCATCGCCTATGGCGCGAGCCTTAGATTGCCAGCAGCGTTTTTGCCGCCCTCGTCCCCAAACTCCTCTCTAGGATTTCAGCTCGTGGATGTCACGGCAGCCGCGGGAATTCGTTTTCGTCACAATAGCGGGGCCTATGGAAATAAATTGCTGCCCGAAACGCTGGGTTCCGGATGCGCCTTCCTCGACTATGACGCGGACGGCTGGCCCGACATTCTGCTGGTCAACAGCATGGATTGGCCGGGGCACAAACGCCAGCGAAGCACGTTGGGCCTGTACCACAACAATCGAGATGGAACCTTCACCGACGTCACTCGCAGGGCTGGACTGGATTTTGAAATGTATGGAATGGGCATTGCCGTCGGTGACTATAACAACGATGGATTCCCTGACATTCTGATTACTTGCGTGGGACAGAACCGCTTATTCAAAAACACGGGCAAGGGAACCTTCATAGATGTAACAAAATCCAGCGGGCTCGGAGGCCGAGTCGGTCTCAGTACCTCGGCGTTATGGTTCGACTTTGATCGCGATGGCTTGCTGGATTTATTCGTTTGCAATTATGTGAAGTGGTCTCCGGAACACGACGTGTTCTGCAGTATTGATGGCAAGCTGAAATCGTATTGCACTCCCGAAGCCTATCGGGGAGAAACTTGCTGGCTGTTTCACAACCGGGGCGATGGGACTTTCGAGGATGTGACTGCAGGCAGCGGAATCTTCGACAGCAGTTCCAAATCTCTGGGGATCGCCGTGCTTGATTATGACCAGGACGGTTGGCCGGATTTGCTGGTGGCCAACGACACTCAGCCAAATAAGCTGTATCGCAACCAGCGTAATGGGACATTCAAAGATGTTGCGGTAGAAACCGGCATCGCATTTAGCTCCGAAGGCAAAGCACGAGCTGGCATGGGCGTGGATGTTGGAGATTTCGATAATTCCGGACAGCCAGGCATTGCAATCACTAACTTCGACAATGAAATGATTGGGCTCTACCGCAAGGAGAGTGGAGGAAATTTCTCTGATGTGGCGACGCGAGCGGGAATCGGGTTGAGTTCAAAAGATAAACTCGGCTTCGGATGTGTCTTTCTCGATGTTGACCTCGATGGAACTCTCGATCTTCTGGTGGCAAACGGACACATTGATGAGACCGTGCGAAACATCCGCGGAAATCTCGGGTACGCACAATCGCCACAACTATTCCTTAACGATGCCCACGGTAAATTTCGAGATGTGGCCCCGGAAGTTGGCGCAGAATTTAATTCGCCGAAAGTCGGGCGCGGGCTTGCGTGTGGAGATTTCGATCGCGATGGCGATGTGGACGTGCTCATGACTACGAATAACGGTCGCGCATATCTTTTTCGAAATGATCAGAGGTCGGGAAATCGAAGAATTCGGTTCGTTCTGACTGGCACGAAATCAAATCGGGATGCAATTGGAGCGGTAGTCCGCATTTATTACAACGGTGTGACGCAAACACGAATGATCAAAGGTGGATCGAGTTATTTGTCGCAATCCGAGTTGCCTGCGACCTTCGGATTGGAGAAACACGATCGGGTTGATCGTGTGGTCGTCGAATGGCCCAGCGGCAAAACGGAAGAATTTAAAAATCTTGCGGCTGGGCGCGCTTACAAATGTACGGAGGGGCGTGGAATGGATCCACTTCAGTAGTTGTATCCTTCATCTTACGATCCGTCATTTAACCCACGGTCATATTCTTAGGGGCTTGTGTCTGATGTCGGGTTGTCTCCCCTTTAAAAAACAATTGAATTGGACTTACAAGTTCGATAGAGTCCTCTGACTTGAGGTCAGCAGATGACTAGGATAGTGGCTAACCTTGCAGGTCCGTTGCGCTATAGCAGTAAACTCGCGAGCCCTCGAGGCGAGGACAAGAAAGCGAAAATTGTTGACGTCGCCATGCGTCATTTTGCTGAGCATGGTTACCAGGCCGCCCGGGTCGGCGATATCGCTGCCGCACTTGGGATTGCAAAAGGGTCGGTCTTTCAGCATTTCGGCAGCAAGGACGGCCTCTTTTTTGAAGTCTACAAAAAGGCTACCCGATCTTTCTCGCGCTACTTGAACGTTCCTCCCGAAGTCGGCGAGCGCGGATTCTTCGATGTCCTGCATTACTGGTTGATTCGCACTGAGCACATGGTGCGGGAGGATTGGATTCCCTATCGCATCTACCTTCTGGGAAACTACGGAACCGACCTGGCGCTGAAGCGTGAAATCAATAAATTCCTTATTGCTGAGGATCCGTATGGGAGAGTCGCGTTCGTCCGGTTTGGATTGGATCGCGGCGAACTTCGCAAAGAGCTTGACGTCGAGACTGTGGTCTCAATTATTGATTGGGTGGTCGAGCGTTTTCAGGATGCATTGCTCATCGAGACTCGATCCCGGCTTATTCCGCCGGCAAGGTGAGCTCGCGGAACGTAAAGATGCCCGCATCCAGCAATTTCCCAGGCCGGCGCGGGATCGGCACGGGGCAATCTAACGGCAAAGGTTGAGTCCATCGTCATGCAGACTTCCATAGCAGATATCGTCGCAAGTTATGACGACCGTGCGGTGTTGAACGAAGCCTCCACCATCCCCGCGTCATGGTATGTGGATGCTCGCATTGCAAAACTCGAGAACGAAACCGTATTCAGCAAGAATTGGCAGATGGTCGGGAGGGCGAGTGATCTGGAGAAGCCTGGGCAATTCATTACCACCAGTGTTTCAGGCGAGCCAATCGTAGTTGTGCGTGGGTTAGATGGTACGTTGCGAGCCTTTTATAATGTCTGCCGCCATCACGCGGCGGCTGTCGTCACGGAAGCTTGCGGACAGGCGTCCATTTTGCGCTGTCCATATCATGGCTGGAACTACGGGCTGGACGGGTCATTGAAGGGCGTGCCGGAATTTGAGGGCGTTAAGAATTTCGAACGACAACAGAACGGACTGATTCCGGTGAAAGTCGAGCTTTGGGAAAAGTTCGCTTTTATCAATCTCGACGAAAAGAGTTCATCGCTGACAGAATTTTTGGGCGGACTGATCGAGCACGTGGCTCCGCTGGAAATAAGCCGTCTACATTATTTCGAATCGCGAGTTTACGACATTCATTGCAATTGGAAGGTCTTCGTTGATAATTTTCTCGACGGCGGCTATCACGTTCCGCATCTGCATAAGGGATTGAACAGCGTACTTGATTACAAGAAGTACACGATTGAAACCGAAGATCGCTACTGCCTGCAATCAAGCCCCATGGTGGCGTCGAGCGATGAAGCTTCCGGCACCGCGGCCACTCGAAAGGGAGATCGCGCCTGGTATTTCTGGCAGTATCCCAACCTCATGATCAATTGCTACGAAGGTTACATGGACACGAATCTTGTCCTGCCGGTGGATGTGGATAACTGCCGGGTTATCTTCGAGTTTTATTTTTCGGACATTGGAGATGCCGCTCGCGCCTACAACAAGCAAAGCGTTGCGACTGGCGCGGGCGTTCAGGAAGAAGACCTGGATATCTGCGAGTCAGTGCAGCGTGGGCTCAAGAGCCGCGCTTACGGAGCTGGGAGGTTGTCCGCGCGCCGCGAGGGCGGGGAACACTTATTTCATCGCTTGTTGGCCGCTGACCTCAAGCATGGCGTCGGTTTGTAGTGTTCTGGATTGCTTAGTTCTCGGGACGCTATGGGATTGTTTCGACTCCATTATGCTTTCACTTTGTGGACGACTCTCTCGCTCAATATGACGCTGGATTTCGTTAAACATATCTGATGACAGGTGCGTATAATCTCTGTTTCCTAATCCCTATTCAAATGACCAATAGCCCCTCGCCGAGGCCGACCCGATGACTCACATCCCCGATCCCAACTCTGCCAGCCGACGCAAATTTCTTGCCACAACAGGAGGCTTGCTGGCGGCCACTGTTGCCGTTCCGCAGGCCGCTTCCGCGCTGGGGGCCAGTCCTGCGTATGGCTCCAGCGCGGCACCTATGGCCGAGGGAGGTGTCAGAAAAATTCCCATCGGAGTATTCGATCCGGTTTTCGATCACTTGTCCCTCGACGAAATGATCGAAAAGATATCCCGCTTAGGAATTGAGGCGGTAGAGATTGGCACAGGCGGTTATCCAGGAACGAAGCACTGTCCCGTACAAGAGTTATTGGATGATCCCGCGAAGCTTCGCGCGTGGAAGAAAAAATTTGAGGACCGCAACATCCAGGTCGCGACCCTAAGCTGCCACGGTAATCCAGTGCATCCCGATGCGAAGATCGCGGAGCGGGACGCGGCAGCATTTCGGCGCACCGTACTGCTGGCGGAAAAGCTAGAGGTAAAAGTCATCGTCGGATTTTCCGGATGTCCGGGTGGGAGCCCGCAGGATTCTTCGCCAAGTTGGATCACGTATCGCTGGCCTCCGGAATTCGCCGAGGCCCTGGATTGGCAATGGAAAGAAAAGGTCATTCCTTACTGGAAGCAAGCGACAAAGTTTGCGGGCGCGCACGGTGTCCATAAGCTCGCGTTCGAAATGCATCCCAATTTCGTGGTCTACAATCCCATGACTCTGCTGCGCCTGCGGGAGGCCGTAGGTGAGGCGATTGGCGCAAACTGTGATCTAAGCCATCTTTTTTGGCAGGGGTGCGATCCCATCGAAGTCATTCATCTGCTCGGCAAGGAAGGAGCGATTTATCACGCGCATATGAAAGACACGGTGATGTTCAAAGACAATGTTGACAAATACGGCGTGCTGAATTTCGCATTTACGAAGGAACTTTCTCAGGCTTCAGAAACATTTCGTGCCGTGGGGTATGGACATGGCGCGAATTTGTGGAAGGAAATTGTGCGCGCTTACATGGACGTTGGCTATCAGGGAATTCTCAGTATCGAAAACGAAGACCCGATTCTCGCCGGAGAAGTTGGCGTGGAGCGCGCCGTGTATGTGTTGAAAAACGTTCGCAATGAATTGCTTGGAGTTACTGCGTAATCAGTAAGCGTGTTTTCGGACAATTAAAAATTTAGAGACGAGGTTTTTTGGAATGGACCGGCGAAGCTTTCTCGGAGCAATCACTGCCGCTGCCTTGATGAGCAAGCGCCTCGCGTCGGCCTTCCCAACGCCTGGCAACAACCACGAAGACCCGCATAAAATCGCGAAAATCGGCGTCCAGCTCTATACCGTGCGAGCGGAGATGAAGCAGGACTTTGAGGGAACACTATCCAAGGTCGCGACGGTAGGGTATCGCGAGGTGGAGTTTGCGGGCTACTTCGAGAAGTCCCCGAAAGATGTTCGCGCCGCGCTCGACCGGCATGGGTTGACTGCTCCCTCAACTCATATCGCTTATGCGAGGATGAGTCCCGGGAAGTGGCCCCGTGTGATCGAGGACAGCAAGACAATAGGTCATTCCTATGTAGTCATCCCATCCGTGGACGATGAGCTCAAGACGCACGCCGACGGCTGGAGGCGCGCTGCTGAAACATTGAATCGCGCGGGAGAGGCCAGCAGGAAAGCCGGCATCCAATTTGCTTACCATAACCACGATCACGAATTTCGTACTGTTGACGGCGAGCTTCCCTACGAGATTCTGCTATCGGAGTGCGATGCGGAATTGGTGAAGATGGAAATGGATCTGGGTTGGGCGTTTGTAGCGGGTGCTGATCCGCTATCTTATTTCGATAAATATCCTGGCCGCTTTCCGCTCGTGCATGTCAAAGATTTTACCCAGGACAAGAAGATGAAAAATGTGGGAAGCGGAGTAATTGATTGGAAGAAGATTTTCACTGCATCCGGAAAAGCGGGAATCAAATATTATTTCGTCGAGAATGATGAGCCGCAATCTCCTTTCGACGATATTCGATCGAGCTTCCAATATTTACAGAAATTAAGATTTTAGGTAATCCTAACCACGACATGTCGTCTCTCAGGAGGTCCGGTTGGCGCAAGTAATCCGTTCGCCTAAAGTTTACGATGTCTGTGTTGTGGGCTCCGGCGCCGCAGGCGGCACCGCGGCCAAAGTGCTCACCGAAGGTGGACTCGATGTTGTGTTGCTGGAGGCCGGGCCCGCGCTCAATCCCGAGAAGGATTACAAAGAGCACATGTGGCCTTACCAGCTTCCACATCGTGGAATCGGCGTGGGTGGAAAACTTCGAGGGGAACTGAACGACGAGTTTCTTGCACCCAACGGATTCTGGGAAATCGAAGGCGAGCCTTACACGGTCGCAGCCGGATCGCGCTTTCGCTGGTTTCGCTCTCGCATTGTTGGCGGTCGCACCAACCACTGGGGCAGAATCGCGTTGCGCTACGCGCCGGTAGATTTCAAAGCACGTTCTTCGGATGGCATGGGCGATGACTGGCCCCTCTCCTACGATGACATCGCTCCTTACTACGACAAGGTCGAATCTTTCATCGGCGTTTTTGGAACGAAAGAAAATATCCCCAGCGCGCCTGACGGCATTTTCATGCCGCCCCCGCCGCCACGTTGCACTGAGACCATCGTCAAGAAGGCGTGCGACGGCCTCAATATTCTGTGCATCCCGTCGCGGCTTGCGATTATCACCAAGCCGCTGAATGGACGCCCAGCCTGCCATTACTGCGGACAATGCGGCCGGGGATGCATTACGGCCTCCAATTTCAGCTCCAGCCAGGTGATGATTCCGCCCGCGCAGAAAACCGGACGTCTCACGTTGATCACCAACGCCATGGCGAGAGAAATTTCCGTAGGTAAAGACGGCAGGGCCGAGGCAATTTCCTATGTAGACAAAATGACCGGTGATGAAAAACGCGTGAACGCGAAAGCTTTCATCGTCGCCGCGAGCGCGTGTGAATCTGCCCGCCTGCTTTTGAATTCAAGCTCCACGCTGTTTCCCAACGGATTGGCGAATTCGTCAGGGGTGGTGGGAAAGTATTTAACCGACACCGTCGGAAGTGATGGGGGAGGTTATTTCCCTCAGTTGGAAAAAATGCCTCCTCACAACCACGACGGCACCGGCGGCATGCACATGTATGTGCCGTGGTGGAAATTCGATCGTAAAAATGATTTTTTGCGGGGCTACCACATTGAAGTGTACGGCGGCCGTTTTATGCCAGGGGTCGGAGATTTCGATAGTCTTTGCGATACGGTCGAAGGATATGGCAGCGGGCTGAAGGAGCTGTGCCGCAGCACCTACGGTACCTACATTGGATTTTCGGGGCGCGGGGAAATGATTCCCAATGAGAAAAGTTATTGCGAGCTGGATCCGAATGTTGTGGACCGTTGGGGGATCCCAGTGCTTCGCTTCAACTGGCAATGGAGCGACAACGAAATCAAGATGGCGAAGGATATGCAGGAAACTTTCCATGCCATCACTGAGGCTGCCGGTGGTGTCTACGAAACGAAAACTGCTGCCCAGGGGATGCGTCCCTACGGAATAGCCGATGGTGGAGTGATTATTCACGAGTTGGGCACGGTGCGCATGGGGGCAAGTCCCAAGACTTCAGCCTTGAATGGTTATTGTCAGGCACACGACGTAAAAAACTTATTTGTTACCGACGGTGCTTCGTTCGTCACCAATGCTGACAAAAACCCGACGCTGACGATCATGGCGCTCTCTTGGAGGGCATCGGACTACATTCTGGAGCAGGCAAAAAAGGGAAATCTCTGAGGCAGGGAATTCATTCATGAAGTTAAATCCAAACGCAATCAATGGAGCAACCGATAACGGGATTTCGGGCAAGGGAGTTTCGCGGCGCGACATCCTGAAATCACTAATGATCGGCGTCACCGCGGGATCCGCCTTACGTGTGATTCCTCTGCAGGCTGCTGAATACGCCCACCACATGGTGATGGCGGAAAAAGCTACCAAGGCCGACGCAGTGTACAAACCTAAGTTTTTCCGTCCGAAGCAATATCAAACTTTGCAAGCGCTATGCCAGACTATTATTCCTCCGGACGGGGATTCGGGTGGCGCGATTGAGGCGGGAGCGCCTGAGTTTATAGACCTGCTGACCAGCGAGAATCCCGAGTATCAGCTGAAGCTCGGAGGAGGGTTGATGTGGCTGGATGCGACTTGCAGGGACCGCTATGGCAAAAGCTTTCTGGAT
>JALYIM010000210.1 GCA_030775785.1 Acidobacteriota bacterium | reverse complement strand
TCATCCAGCCGATCGCACCCGGCCAATACACAGCTCAGGTGCGGGGCAAGCCGGAAACCACGGGAACCGGAGTGGTGGAGATTTACTTCCTGAAATAATCCCATCGTCGGCGGGAAATCAGCAAGGTTATGTCGTGAATAGTTTCGCCGCATAGTTTGGAGGGCGCCTACGTTTTACCTAAGAAGGCACGTATAATGTCCTCTCCCAGAAACGGCTTGCACCGACGTGTCAAGGAGGGCGTGATCTCTACGACCCGAAAAGCCTAATGCCGAAGAAACCGAGAAATTGCATCAACAACATCGTCACCACAGCCAGCGTGATCATGACGAAGGTTCCCCATCCCAAGGTGTTGTAGAATCGCGTGTTTTTGAGGTCTTTCATCAGACGCGAGTCATTAATCAGAAGCATGATGAATACGAGTATTATCGGAAGGAGGATGCCATTGAGCACTTGAATCCACAGCAGCAACTTAATTACAGGCAAACCGGGAACGAGCGCCACTGCCGCTCCGAAGATCATCAAGCCGGTAAACAGAGTGAAGAAGAGTCTTGCGCGCCGGAAATCCAGCCCCACTCCTTTTGAGAAACCAAAAGCTTCGCTAATGGCGTAACTGGTGGCGAGCGGCAGCACCGCTGCGGCCAAAAGTGAGGCCCCCAGAAGGCCGACCGCAAATAATACGCCGGCAAAATGTCCTGCGACCGGTTCAAGGGCTTTTGCAGCATCGGCTGCGGTTTCGATATTGGTTTTTCCAATTACGTGCAAAGTTGCCGCCGTGGCGATGATCATGAAGATCGACATGAGGTTCGAGAAAATCGCCCCGGCGTAGGCATCCGTTCTTTCGGGGCCGTAGCGGCGGCGATCACTCCCTCTCTCAACAATGGAACTTTGCTGAAAGATCTGCATGTAAGGGGTGATAGTGGTACCGATAAGGCCGACAAGAAGAAAGATGTAGTCGGGGTCTTTGTGCAGTCTGGGAACGAAGGCCCCGCGTGCGACCTCTCCCCAATGGGGATGCCCTAAGATGGCTGCGATCGGGTAAGCGAAAAACACGAGAGTCATCAAGAGAAAAATCTTCTCCACTCGCCCGTAATTTCCGAAGACAACTAGATAAAAAATGAGGGCGGCAGCGGCAGGGATCATCAACAGCTTGTTAAAGCCCAACAGTTCCACTGCCGCTCCAATTCCAACAAACTCACTAACTATCAGTCCGCCATTCGCGATTAGGATTACCGCGACTGCAAAGATCGCCCAACCTACTCCGAAACGCTCGCGAATAAGGTCCAGGAGACCACGACCCGTAGCGGCACCAAGTCGGGCGCACATTTCTTGGACAATCGAAAGGGAAACCGTGATCAACAGCATCACCCAGATGAGTTCGTATCCGTATTGAGCCCCCGTCGCACTGTAGGTCGCGATGCCACCCGCATCGTTACCAGCGGCACTCGCGATCAAACCAGGGCCTAAAATTACGAGCCAGCGCCAAATGCCAGTGGGAGGCAACCTCAAGCCGCGTAACCGGACACTGCGGCCATGAATGTCCAGCCGGAGGGCAGCTCGAACGGTTCTGGGCCGAGAGGTTGCCAAAGCCCCCTGTACCTTCTCCAAAGGTTCGAGTCCGGGCGGGGCGGGCGGAACGGGCGGCATGCTCATGAGAACACTTTGGGTGCCTGCGTGCTCCAATTCTCGGGAGCGACCTGCATCACAGCAGCGTCGACGGTGACGATACCGAGCAATTGTTTTTCTTGGCCGACGACGGGCAGCGCTGCCAAGTGACTATTGAGAACCCGATAAGCTCCGGTTTCGGCAGATTCGAGTGGATTGAGCGCCGTGACGTAGGGATTCATGATTTGCTCCAAGGGCCGCTCATCGTCGGTGACGAGCAAATCCTGCAAACTAACTGCTCCCCGAAGCACGCGGGTTTCATCACTTTCCACCGCGTAAATGAAATGGGTAAAATCGGCTTGCCGGACACGGTGACGCAAAGCCAAGCGCGCCTCTCCGACGCTTGAATCAAACCTCAGACTAACCACGTCATTAGTCATGATGCCTCCAACGGTGTCCTCGGGGTAACGGAGAAGCTCCACGAGCTGATCGCTTCGATCTTTCGGTAACCGCTCAAGAAAACTGTTGGTCATTTCCGGAGGCAATCGGCCTAGAAGATCGACCGCATCGTGCGCTGCCATGATCCCTAACAGACGCAGCGCCTGCTCATCACTAAGCTCCCCGAAAACTTGAACTTGTCTGTCGTGGCCCATCGCTTCCAAGGTATCCGCCGCAATCGGATCGGGCAGCAACGTTAAGAGTTCGGCGACGTGGAGGTAGGGAAGAAAACAACAGAGACCGGCAATCTCGCCCGGAGGAAGTCGCTTAATGCGCATATTGTATCCAGCTCCATTCTTCACCGCATGGGGATCGCCACGCAGAAACTCGATATACTTCCAATCGTAGGGCGCCCGGCTCGGTTTGCTGCCAAAGTAGCCCAGACTAAGCCGTCTCAGGACTGCCCAAGACGTTGTGTCCGCCGCTTTAAGAAGAAGTTGGCCGTCACGGTACTCAAGCCAAAGATCATTTGCGCGAGTCGCGCGGCGATTGTGCAAATCTAGGACGAGGCCATCAACGATATCACGGCGCAGCAGCACTTCCTCGAAATCCGCAGTTGCCGGAACGCCTATGTCGAAGGTTTCTATTTGAATTTCGCCTCGCCGCCAGTCGATACCTTTAACGGTACTCCAGGGAAGTATCAGTTGTTGATGACCGGAATTTTTGCAGAAAAGATGCGTTACTTCTGGGTAGTCTGATTCTAGCAAGGCGATGGCCAGATCGCTTAGGGGATGCTGGCGGCCTTTTGCATCAACAACCCGGAAGTGCCGCAGCTTCGACAGCATGATCTGGGCATTCTCTCGCGACGCACGTACCGAGCTGTTTGGGTGTTTTCGCCGCACAACCCATCTATCGCTATTGGGAAGAGATTTGGTCGGGCGGCCTCGATCTTATGCCCCTCGATCGGGTTTTCCATGACGCCCGGTTTGTCTTACTCACCGTCACGCCAGTTTTCGCGGGTTGGCTCCTGCAATACGCATTGCGAAACTCCACGCAATCACAAGAAGCGAGAGTTTCATTTGCAGACTCCGCATTTGCCGCCTTCTTTTGCGCAGTGTTTGCGGTATCGGCAGTTTTTGCCGTCGCGCTCTACAACATGGCCAAAGACATTTTAGGGAACGGCTACGGCGCGCAAACGGTCGATCGGCTCCCGGGCGTTCCGCTTGCCACCTACAATGCTCTTTCCGATGTTGCTGGTTCTGGATTTTGGACGCCATTCCTGACACCGTCAGGGACACCG
>JALYIM010000209.1 GCA_030775785.1 Acidobacteriota bacterium | reverse complement strand
CGCGCAAGACCAGAAGCTCTTTGCAGAGGTTGAGAGCGCGCTAGTTCGAATTGCCAACGGTACGTTCGGCGACTGTCTGAACTGCGACCAAGAGATTCCCGCAAAACGGCTCGAAGCTTTACCCTGGACTCCTTATTGCATTACGTGTCAGGAATTGATCGAAGAACAAGGTGCTTTATAAATGAGGGAGCCCGCGGTTGGCAGCAAGCCGAAGGCCTGCCCGCAGAACCGCTAAGCTGCCGTAGCAGACGCAAATTTACTCGCCGCAGAGACTCCCCGGGCAACCCGATGCACCCCTTCCGTCGCCTCAGGCGCACTAAATACCGGAGAGCAGAGAATAAAATTCTCATACTGGACGATAGCGAGAGCCTGCGGCGTGCAATGCGGCCGCTGTTCGCAAGTCCTGAGCTACGTGTAGCAAAGCGCGAAATGGACCAATTGACCGTCCAGGAGTTCGCAGACTTCGCGAGGACTTAAAAAAGGGCAACGAGTTTAATCGTTGCCCTTCGAGTGTCTAGGACAGCAAATACTAGCTACTGGAGATCCACAGATGCCACAAAAGTTCCCCAGTTGAAAAGTACCGCGCGGCAAGGTGGTGCATTAACGCTGCAGGCCTCTGGAATGAATTCGTTTGCAAACCAGACCCTCTCGCCATCTGAAGTCGCAGCCGAATAATCACCCCATCGAGCGACCCCGTTCCCGCCGAACTGAGGATACCCTGTGAAACCGTCCTCGGGATCTTCCCCGGCTCCTGCTACGTGAACCACTTTGAAGACCTTACCCTTATCCAGAATCGCATAAGCCGCACTCGGGAAATAGCTCGGACCAACCAAAGTGAATGCGATGGCGCCGTCGCTATCTGCGTCCACTCCAACAGATGGGAAGATAACGTTGTTCCCGGCTACCGCAACATACCCCTGATTAGCGATCGTGCCACTCAGGGTCGGTCCCTTGAAATCGGGATCCACAGCAAACCAGGCAGTACCCGTCTGGGACGCTCCTCCAACCATCAGTTTCGAATTGACCGCCCCATAGAGCAAGCCATTGGAGTAAGTGACCTGGTTCATGCGATCGTCGTTGGTGTTAATCAGTTCAAGAGGGTCGCCCAGCGAGGCACCAAGGGGAATCTCACCAGGTTTTTGCATGGCAGGATCGGGCTGTCCATAGGTTTCGGTCTTGACGATATTGAACGACAATGTCAAGACAGGAGCGTTGCTGTTTAACGACTTGGTGTTTGTAACCGCCCACACCGCGATCCGATTGTCGTAGACCTCGTAGCCTGGATTTCCGAATTGCAAAGCGCTGAGGAAATATTCCACACCGTTCAAAGCAGCCTCATAGCTGTGCGACCCAGCAGTGATAGCGGGTTGAATCGTGTACGACTGGCCTCCGAAAGGAACCAGCTGCTGCGAGGCATCAATGTGCACGACTACCGGCACGCCGCTAGAACTACCAGAGCTTGCGGCTGCCACAAGCTTCGCTTTGGAGATGGCGTAAATCTGGGCACCGTTAAAGGTTCCAGCTCCATATTCATTAGTGGATTGATAGACACCATACTGATCGGCCCCTAGTAAGGGCTGGTCGCCAAAGCACGGACATCCTCCATGACTTGGAGTTCCATTTTGTCCATCATCGGTAACGTCGTATTGAAAAATGGTGAAGGGACTGGTCGGATCGCTAGTCTGACTGACGGCGAGTAGGTTGTAGTTGCGTCCAGTCGCGCCCGTGTTATTGCCATTGTCTTGTTCCAGGATGCTTACGAACCACCTCTTTGCCTGGTGATCGTAGAAGCATTTTGGATCGCTGACGAACGGACCGATCACGCTAGGATTCCCGCGAATGATTTGTGGCGCCAATCCAAAAAATGAATTTAGATCTTGCACCCCTGTGAGCGCATTCCCTGACTGGTCAAAAACGCGAAGCACGTCGTTCACGGCTTCCACGACGAAACCATTCCCGACGCAGAGTCCTTGGTCGGGTGGTTCCAAACTAAATTGATTGCCGTTATTCGCGGTGCGTTGGTCAAGATTGTTCAATCCTTCAAAGCCGATAAATTTACTTGATTCCCACGGAACTACGGTGCTGCTGGGAGCGACTGGCTCGGGCAGGGGAAGAGTGCTGCTGTTGAACGAGGTTGCAGCTCCGAGGACTGAGGGGCGCTTTCCCGGAATTGGCAAATTAGAGCGGCGAGTGGAACCAAGTGGACTCGCAGCCGCGCCTTTCAAACCAACCTGACTGTCGATCTCGGGCGCAGCGTACGCGCCGCTGCCCATCGGACCCGCCTTTACGGTGGTTGTGTTTAAAACTGTCATGTGCTCAATGGATTGAGTAGGTTTTTGAGTTTTGGCAAAAGTAAAAGGAGATGCGAGCAGGAGCAAAGCTCCCATCCCGACGGAAAAGCTGGCTCGCTTGCGCCAGCTTGTAGATTTTTCAACAACCATAATGCCTCCTGGATTTAACTAAAAATCAAGTTGATTAGGGACTGTGAGCGCGGGCCACTCCTATAAGGGCGTGATCGAAGTGACAACGGCAACAGAGGAAAGAAGTTCATCAATAGAACTACTAAAAAATCGGCGGGACAGACTCGGGGGACGAGAGCGTTCACGCCAACAGCGAAGCCAATAATATACGTATCTTCCAAAGGTCGCAACTGATAAGGCCTTCCAGCCGCGAAATATAACTGCTCGCAACACAAACGGATCATAATTGCGCAAAAGTTTGCAGTCTTGCGAAGCTTGGGCGGAAACAATTCGGTTCGACTATGTCTAACATAAATCAGCGACGCGATTGCGCTGCCAGACCTTTAAGGTGGCATGCGCTGGGACACGGACTCTGTTGTCAGGTTGTCCCGAGCCAGGCCCCGCTTTTGAAGTTCGGTTGCCTAAGTATGTCTCGCGCCAACATTTCTTTTCTTCTCACATCTCGACGTTCCGCGAGGAGAATCTTGGCGTGCTGCACTAATCGTCGCTATGGGTATGTCTGATCTTGCTCGACGGAATAGACACCACGATCGGATCGAGTTATTGCCGGGCTCAAGAACTGAGCGGGACTCAACAACCACAAAAGAGAGGGCGGGTCTCTCAGTTCCCGCCCCGAGCACCGTCTGCAAAAATTGCAAAGGGCGCTGCTCGGACTGGTAAGAAATTCCAGTATCTTCCCAGCCCGATTAAGAGTTTAGCCGTGGCGATTCCGGCTAGCAAGTTAGGTTTTTTTGCTTACGCAGTAGCATCCCCAGAGCGTGGCAACGACAGAAAATTTAAACGGGAGTCTGAATCACCGATTAACCAGGCTTGCGTGGCGGAGCCATCGAGCATCAACCAACGTCGGAGCGAGGGATATTCTGGGTGTGCATCAATTCCCCAATATAGACTGCGGCGTGCTCTAGCTTGACAAGCTGAACAGCATCAAAATCTGGACCTGAAATTCTAGGGGTGAGACCTTTCCGGCAAATTTGAATCACTCCGAGACAGGAGCCCTCGTACATGACAGGTGCCGACATCAGTTTTTGAATCGGGCGCAAAGCTTGGTCTGCATCAAACCCGGCAGCAACTACCTCAAAAATGCTGTCATGCTTACGGTGCGCGAAATCATTAAAGACAGAAGCTTTCATTGAGAGTGCTGTTTCGGCGGCGGTGGCGGAACTGGAAAGAGGTATGCCACGAGCCGTTTGCAGTCTCAGAGGAAACAGAAATTTCAAGGTGCGCTCCTGAAGATGAAGCAATCCCACTTCATCAATATCCAGTTGAAATATCATGGCAACTACGCTACAAACCTGTTCTGGGTTGAAATCAACATTACTGTAGAAATCTCGGAATTTTTCAAACTCGGAAACCACAGGTCCACCTGACAGAAAAATTGATAATGCAATATTTCGTTAAGCCCGCTTAATGCGCCTGAGCTGCCGGCTATCCTTTCTTCGCGAGATCCAGCGCGAAGGTAGGATGCTAGTTCCTCCCACTTTCACGGGTATCTGGCTGCCGTGTTTCTTCTTGAAGAACGGGTCGAGAGGCTTCATCAGAAGGGCTTTGAATCCGTGCGTAGTTTTTGAGAGCTCAGAATCCATGTGCAGCTCACCATGCAAGTCCACGTTCTGGCTGATCAGATTGTAGGTACCGTGCATCTCCGCCGAGGCGCCCGGAATGCTGAATGAGAGCTTGGTGAATGTAGCCACGCATTGCTGACCACCACGCTACCTTTAATGTCGGATAACGCAAGTGGAGCGTCGCTTTCGTTTTCTTTGCCTTCTCCCGCTTTCTTCTCAGCCTTTATTACGTCATCACTCTCCGAATTTTCGCTCAGCTTGTTCACGCCTTCCTGAGTTTCGGGCTTGGTGAAGCGCCCTGCGTCAATGCCAAAGGCACCATCTATTTCGATTCTTTTAAGGAATGGCGAAGTTCCGGGTGGCAGAAGCGTAATCCCTTTGAAACTGATTGCCCCCTGCATCGGGGGTCTGTCGGCGGCCACAAACATCCGCAGCAAATCTTCGATTCGCCCATTCTTTGCGGACATTTCGAGTGAAGTTATTTTTCCCGGCTTGTTCTTTACAGCTGCTACTTTGCCTGTCCAAGAGACTACCGTTTTCCCTATACGCGATTGAACGTTGTCTAAAAACGTGTCTCCATTTTCCCCATTCACATAGGCTTGAAACTCAGTTCCCAAGTGCACGGCGTGGTGGCTCTCAGTCACTTCAAAAGCCGGAGTATCTGTATTTCCCTGGATGTCAATGTGCCCCAGAGTTCCCTTGAATTTCCCCTGAGAAAATAGCTTGCCAGCAATCCCGTGAAACGCTCCAAGATCGGCATCGCGAAAAGTGTAATCTCCAGAAAATGCGGTTTGGCTGGGATCCACAAGGTTGAGAGGACCAAATTGTCCGCTGG
>JALYIM010000208.1 GCA_030775785.1 Acidobacteriota bacterium | reverse complement strand
CCCTCGCCCCGAAAGCCAGGATTGGAATCATTGATCGTGATGGAAATGGCGAGGACCACGGAGTGGCTGAAAGGATTGTTGTCGCCGAGGCAAACCAAGCCGGCTACAAATTGGTGGGCCGCTACGACTTCGTAAAAACCGATGGCATGGATTACTTTCTGGTTTTCGAGAGCGAGTGAATCCGAGTAAAGCAGGACAGGCTGTTTTAAGATATGAAAAAAGTCTGGGTGAACTGCAATCACCTTTGTTCTAGTTCGGTACTCCGCTCGATTTATTGGCTGGATCAATGAAGTCGCGTTTGAAAGGCCCGATACCATTCACTTGCAATACCGTTTCGTTCTCCATCCATGCAAAGTGTTGAGTGCCGGCGGGCACAACAGCGAGGTCACCGACGTGCAGGGTCTTTCCTGATGGTGCACCGTCATCGAACTTATCTCCCACCACCAAATGAAAGGGTCCGCCAGAAATTACAGTGACATGCTCATCGCTGGCATGAGTGTGTGGCCCTATGCGATATTTGGCTGGATACTTAAAACGCACCGCAAACTCTTCGGTTTTCTTCGTGTCTCCATAAAGTATGACCATCTTACAGCCGGCAGGCATGGTAGGACAGTCGGTCCACCGCATGGAATCATTGGAAAATATGACCGGTTCCGACTGCAAGTTTGCAGCCGGCGCAGTACGCATCGCGATAAACGATATTCCAATCAGCAGAATCACTGCAAGACTTTTGTTCATTTTTCCTCGCGCACGGCCCCATTGCAGAATGCCCAACAAGGTTCTTTGACTCGCATGATTCCGTTTGTCATTTTGAGCCACGCAGGTAGCTGTCGTCCTTATTAATCCAATCCGCACGGGGAGGATTGAAGACATCAATATCCACGGTATCGATGATTGCTTCGGCTTTGTGCGGCATATTCGGCGGGATCGTTAGAACCTCTCCCGCCTTGACAACGATTACCTTCCCGTCAATCCAGAACCTTAGAGCGCCCTCAAGGATGTAGGTAACCTGCTCGTTCACATGACTATGCTTTGGAACGATAGCGCCCTTCTTCAGGAGAACACGAGCCACCATGATGTCACGCCCCACAACAAACTGTCTTCCAATGAGGGGATTCAGTTCTTCTATTTGGATCGTATTCCAGGCAATATGTTTAAGCTCCGCCTTGGCGCGGCGCGAAGGGATTCCCTTCTGACGAAAAACAACATTGTTCTTTGTTGCCCCCTTTTCCTTGACCCTAGCTTTTTTAGCGGCGATATTTCTGGAGACTGCCTTCGCCATTTCAGTTTCCCTTCCGTTGGTAAATACTGAGCCCAGTGTCGTGCATGTAGGCTTTCGCCATTTCGAGCGCCATACTTTCGCTTATTTCACCCATGGATACCATTTCTGCGAGCGCAGCGGCCAACGCTTGACGCGTTGACTGAATACCCAGCCAGTAACTCTCCTCCGCGCCTAAGATTTGGTTGTAAGGGAAACAGTCGGTCCCAAAAGTAATCTTATCGGGGAAGGTCTCAAGCCACTGCTTCAAAGAGTGCTTGAACTCCGACGGATACATGACTAGTTCCTGATAAGAGCTCTCCATGTAAACGTTTTTAGCGGCTGCCAGCCAGATCGCCTCACGCTCGAAGGGATATCCTCCATGAATCATCACGAAAGTTGTCCCCGAGTAGCGAGGGTCGCGCAGAACATTTTCCAGATTCATGATCCCGCTCTCGGAGAGACTGAAATAGTCTCCGATACCCACTGCCGAATGTATGTGCACGGGTAGATGAAGTCGGCCACCTTCGACGATGAGATATCGAAACAAGTAGTCCTGGAATATTTTGTATTCTTCGGGACTGGGAACCCCGCCGTCGGCGAACTTCTTGTAGACGCCTTCAGCCTGTTCGCGACCAGGATCGCCAAACTTGGTGGAGCGGAAGTACGCGACCTCGAACTTCATTGCAATTCCACCCTTCTTCTGGTTGTCTTCCAGCGTCCGGCTTACAAAGCTGAGATAGTCAGAAAAAGTCGGCGGTAACTTGGAGACGTTCTCCTGCTGCATCCAGCGGTGAAGCATCTTCTCCTGCAACGGTATGAAAACTTCCTGATCGGAATTACGAGCCCGTTGCTGGCGATTGTCGAACGGCCACATGAACGAATCAGCAAAGAATACCCACACGAATCTTTTGGGGTTGAGGTAGTCAGCCATCATTGCTCGGTTGGCCACCGACTTCTCAATATTCAATTTGTCGAGAATCATGTCGAAATATGCCGCGCCCGGATATTTCTTTTTGAGCTCAGTCTTTTTCTCCACCAGCCATTTCGAGTGCTCGGGAGAAAGATCACTGTAGGGATATCCAAATAACGCTTTGGCGGCGGCAACCAGTTCAGGATTGGTGTCTCGCTCTCGCAAGGCAGTACTCCCCGGAGGCGACGCCATCGCGTCTACATCTGTGTCTTCGGAAAAACCCGGGTGCGCGTGATGATCGAAAGCCGGAATCTTTTCGATCTGTGGAAGCAGTCGTTGGTATATCTGCTGTAGGTCAGGACCAGGAAAGGGGCGGGCCTGAGCAAAAGAAAGCATCGGCGCTATGCACACCACCACGAAACAAAAAAACAGTCGAACGAGACGAATCATTATTTCTCTCCCCATTATGGCCTGCGATTCGCAGCTTATTAATCAATAACTCCTCGAAAAGATATTCGCGTTGACGACCAAAAAGCTCAGCCATTTACCGTCGTACTTTGCCACACCGATGACACCTTCTGAATGCGTTCGACCGCCTCCTTCAGAGTGTCCATTGAAGATGCAAACGAGAAGCGCACAAAGTCCATTCCCGAAGGCCCAAACGCAACTCCAGGAATCGCAGCTACTCCGGCTTCCTCAAGCATGAGTCGGCAGATCTCCCCGGCGCTCATGCCGGTATCGGAGATCTTCACCCACGCATAAAATGCGCCCTCGGGAGACAAGCAGCGGAAACCGGGTACGCGGTTAAGATCGCGAATGAATTGCTCCTTGCGCTTAGAAAATTCACCAACCATGCCCGGCGTTGCCTCTGCGCGGTCTCGCAGGGCCTCGATGGCGGCGTATTGTGTGAACTCGGCAACGCAGGTGTAGCTATTGACAGCAAGCATATTCAGCGCGGGAACAATGCGCGCAGGAGCCACCGTGTATCCGAGCCGCCAACCTGTCATCGCGAAACTTTTGGAGAAGCCGTCAATGATCAAGGTTCGCTCCAGCATGCCCGGATAGTTGAGCATTGATTTATAGGTTTTCCCGTAGATGATGCGGGCGTAGATCTCGTCGGAGAGCAAGAGCAGATCATGTTTTACCGAAATTTCGGCCAGCCGGCGCTGCACCGGGTCGGAATACACGGTGCCGGTAGGGTTTGCAGGTGAGTTCGTAATTAGGATTTTTGTGCGCGACGTTATCTTCGATTCAATTTCATCGGGATCGGGCTGAAAACCATTCTTTTCCGCAAGCCCGAACGGAAGTCCCACGGCGCCGAGTCCCGCCATCATAGAAGGATATCCGGGGAATCCCGGATCCGGATATAGCACCTCATCACCGGCTTCAATTAAAGCCATCATCGCCATAAATAGGGCGATTTTGCACCCCGGCGCAATCACCACGTTATCCGCTGAAATATCGAGGTTGCGAGTCTTGTGCAGGTAGATCGCAATTTCGTCTCGCAACGCAGGAACGCCCTGCACCGAGCAATAACGGTCCTTGCCTTCATCCAGCGCGCGTTTAGCCGCGTCGAGCACAGGTGCCGCGGGATGAAAATCGGGCTCCCCCAGCTCGAGATGGATGATGGAGCGTCCTTGACGCTCCAATTCTTTCGCGTCAGCGAAGACTGATAGAGCTCCCTCGCCGCTCATCAAAGCTATTCGAGAAGAAATTGGTCTCATCGCCTTAAGCTTATCGCCATTAGTTTTGACTGTGGCGTACTATCCGGGACCGAAGTCACTGGGATACCCAAAGCTCCAATAAACCGCGGGAAAAACTCGAATGCCGCCGCCACCGCGGTCAGTTCCATCATTTGCAAGTCGTTGTAACGCGCCTTTACGCTGGCATAAAAGTTGTCGTCAATTTCGTCGGAAGAATGAATGCGGTCCGCGAATCGGAAGCCCAACTTCTCAGATTCACTGAAAGGACCGGACTCGAAGTCCTCCAATGATGTGATCTGATCTTCTTTCGCTCCCTTTTGCTGTGCGGAAAGTGAGTGCGCTTTGATTCCGTACTCGAACCTATGCAGAATGCAGATGCGGATTGCAATCAGCTCTTTGTACCAACCCGGCAACGCGCCGTCTCCCACGATAGGTTTGAGAAATGCCGCCACGCCCTGCGCCAGCGCGGGAATGTTTGCCAGCGCTTTAAACATGTTGGGAACGACGCCTCGTTGTTGCAACAACGCGTCGTAAAGTGGCAAGACTTCGGGTCCGACCTGCTCACGCTCGAGCAGTGGGATGCGAGCTGTTGTCTTTTCGCTCACGTTAGAAGGCATAGCGAAGCGAGAATTGGATTAGGCGCGGCGTGCCGACCGTCGAAGTGATTTTCCCAAAGGTTCCAGGATTCTCCACATCCGATTGCGCCGGGCTCGCGAAGTTAGCGTGATTCCAGATGTTGAAGAAGTCTGTTGTAAAACGCAGGCTCTGGCGTTCACTAAAGCGAAAGTCTTTCGCTAGAGAGAAATCCCAGTTCTGCTGGAAAGGACCGCGATAGATATTGCGCCGAAGATCACCAAATCCCGTTGTCCCTCCGATCACGGTCGGAGCGGTTGTGAAATTGGGGTAGTTTAAATATCCGTCCAGCCGTTTGTGAATGTCACCCGAGGTAAGACCGGCGGCGAGGGAGCCTCCCGACGCCAGGCTTGCGCCCATGGTCGGCGACGCGAGGCCCGGCACAATGTAGGCGGTGCCGGCCCCCGTATCAATCACCGAGAAAGGCGTGCCGGACTGAAGGATTGTGATACCGCTGATAGCCCATCCCCCGAGAACACTGTGAACCAAACCTTTTGAATCCCTAAATATTGGCAGATCGTAACGATAGCTCACAGTAAGGCGATGCTTACGGTCGAAATCAGAAAGACCGTAAGAGTTGCTGATTTTGCTCTCATCGTTGAAAGCGGTATTCAGCGCGGTGTTTCCGCTAGAAGTCGCGTCCAGCGATTTCGAGAACGTGTAGGCTCCCTGGAAATACCCGGCGCCCCAGCGGCGGAATAGTGTTGTCTGGAGAGAGTTGTAGTGGGAGTAGGCATCATTAGCGAAAATCTGGAAGCCGCCGTACCCGTTCACACCTTGCAGATTTGAGCGCGCGATGCCATTGGCGACAGTGTTGCTCGTGATCTGGTAAACGGTTCCGTCCGACGCTGTAACGCTAATTGGGTTGGTCGGCGAGGCGATTCCCGCCTGAATGCTGGTGCGGGTCTCGCGCAGATGTATGGCATGCGTGCCAACGTATCCAACCTCCAGGACCCACTTGCTTCCCAACTCTCGTTGCAACGTCAAATTCCATTGCTGGGTGCTAGGTACCTTGAACTGCCGAGGGACAGTCAATACAAAAAGGAGATTCGACGGAACTAAGCCCGCGCTTCCGTTTGCACAGGTGTAACTCGGAAATTGCGTAGTGTCGCCGCCGGGAAAACTCTGTAGTACTCCCAGGCATGGCACAAAATTAGGGTCGAGGGTTCCTCCTGTCGGTAGCGCATTGATGTTCGGGCTCGGACACCCGGGCAGGGGGTTCGAAGAAAAGAAACTGCCCAAACATCCGGGAGGCCCGCCGGCCCCGGCGATAGGAAGGTACGGGGCCTGGAAGGAAAGCTGGTCTACGGTACCGACGTCTTCACGCACGAAGTAGATTCCGAAACCGCCGCGCACGCTCGTTTTATGATCGCTGAAAAGATCCCAGGCGAAACCAATACGGGGGCCGACACCAACAGCATAATTATTGTTATAGGTAGTGTTGTTGCCTTTGCCACTTAGACCCGGAACGTTCAATTTGCTAGCGCAGCCGCCATACACAAAAGGATACTGGCCGCTGTTGGCAAGCGAGGGATCAAAGTTTCCAATGTGGCAGAGCTTGTCATAAAACGCGCCTAAAATTTCTGTTCGCAGGCCAAGGTTTAACGTCAGATTCGGCCGCGCCTTCCAATCATCTTGCGCGAAGAACCCAAAATTATTGTTGCGATACTGGTGATTGTAGACACCGCCGCCGCCGAAACTGGCATCGGGAGAGCCTTCCAGAACTTTCTGGAAGTCCGTGAGATTGCTGTCGGATGCAAAGAAAAGCTGGCCGTTGAAAGTTTGAGGAAACAGTTTGTCGAGGTTAACCTTGGTGTATTCGCCGCCAAACCGGAAAGTGTGTTGTCCTTTCACCCAGCTCATATTCTCGACGAAGTTGAAATTGTTCTGAGTCTGGTATTGGTCCGCGGGAGGGGTTGGCCCGATCTGAAATCCAGAGCTGTTAAGGGTGAATTTGTAAATGGATTTGGTGACATTGTTCGTTGGCCGATCTATGCCAAGGTCGCCGACTGTGACCGGAGGAGTATTAAGCAAACTGTTATTGATTCTCACAAACCCGAAGCGAAAATCATTTACAAGATGAGGAGTAAATAAGTGTGTTTCGTCAATACTGAAAAAGCGCGCTCTGACAGGGAGGTCGTAAGGAAAATCTAAATCGGTGGCACTGATGCTGCTGGCGAGAGTGCCTCCTAAAGAGGCTTGCAGGCCGCCCGCGCCAAAGGGTAGTAGGGATTCCGCATTAGAGAAGAAGAAACGAGCCGAGATCTTGTCGTTTCCGTTGCGAAATTCGCGGTCCCAATTCGCGGTGAACTGATCTTCAGTGAATTTTCCCGGTTTGCTGACGATGTACTGTCCGGTGTTGATTCCGCCAGAACTATTAAACCCAGGCGCGCAGTTGAGGGCACAATTCGCGCCCGGAACACCGGATGGAATCAAAAATCCGTCTGCGTTTGGGAACTGAGTACTCTTCCGCTGAAATAGGCCAGTGCCCGCGGCATTGGCAATAACCGGATCTATGCTGGACACATTGAAAATCGCCGCCAAATTTGCTGGCGATCGATCGGTCGGCAGAATTGGAAGCTGGCTGCTGATAAACGTTCCGGGCGAAAGGCCGCTCCGCTGACGAGTACCTTGATAATTAAGGAAGAAAAAGCCAGCTTTTCCTTCACTACCAATCGGACCTCCGAAACTCCCGCCGAAAATATTCTGTTTCACGGATGGCCGGCGTTGCGCGGCCCGGTTCAAAAAATAGTCATTTGCATTCAGCTTGTCATTGCGAAAGAACTCATAAACATCGCCGTGAAATTTATTCGTTCCGGACTTAAGGATGGCGTTTACATTTCCACCACCGTTGCGCCCCTGGCTGGCGTCGTAGAGGGACGTTTGAACTTTGAATTCCTGAATCACATCAGGATTGGGAAGCGGAATGTTAGTGGCTTGAGCGACGTTGTAATCGGTGGCACTGATGCCCTCGATGAGATAGTTGTTGTTATCTTCGCGCTGTCCATTCACGATGACTCGAACATTGCCGCGACCCAGTTGCGCAGAGGAATTCAGTTCACTCTGCGCCCCCGAGGATAGCGTCAGCAGTTGTTCGAAGTTCTGCGTAGCTAGCGGGAGGTCGCGAATTGTATTGGCCTCGATCGCCTGGCCGGTGGTCGCGTTGGTCGTTTCAACTGTCTGTACCTGCGCATGCACCTCCATTTGCTCCATTACCCGCTGGGCGGCGAGATTGGCTGTCATTTTTGTCGTTTCGGTCACTCGCACGACGACATCTGAAAACTTGCCCTGACCAAACCCTGCACCGCTGATTTGGACAGTGTAAGTTCCGACCGGAAGCAAGGGAGCAGTGAATGAGCCGTTTTCGTCAGTTTTAGTTTCGCGGGTGACCACGCCCGTGTCCTGGTTGACGATGCGTATTTCGGCATTGGGCACATAAGCGCCGCTGGGATCCTGGACCGTCCCGGTAATTGCACCGGTGGCGCCGCCCTGGGCGAACAATTGAATTGTGGATAGGAGTCCGACAAAAAAAATCAGCAGAATATTTCTAACGAACCTGGACATGCACCCCTCCTCAACGGCCATTGCTTCTCTTTCGAGTAGTTCCAATCCTCTCCAAACTGCAGCTCAGAATTGCGAGACGAAAGGAACGACACTGGTCCCTTGCGAATGTGTCGAGAGTTTTGGAAGGTTGCGCGAAAGCTTACTAGAAATAAAACGGGTTCGCAAGAGTTGAAGTGACCCAAGCGAGATACTGAGACGATTGATTAAAGCCCTTTGTAACTGCCACCATCAACCAAGAGAGTTTGCCCGGTGATAAAGGACGCACGCTCGGAAGCCAACCAAACAATAGTGTCGGCTAGTTCGCGAGGCTCGCCGACACGTTTGAGGGGAGCGTCCGCCGCCCAACCCTCAAAGATATCCTTCTCGGTCTTCCCTGTTGCGGCCGATCGTGCCTTAGCGAGCTCTTTCAGACGATCGGTGGCGGTGTAGCCCGGTCCTACGTTATTCACCAAAATTCCATCTTTCCCGAATTCGTTCGCCAAGCTTTTGACGAGGCCTACCACGGCCGCTCGCACTGCATTGGAGAGAACAAGATCAGGAACCGGCTGCTTCGTGGTTATCGAAGTGATGGTGATGATTCGCCCCCACCGCTTCTTTTGCATGTGCGGGATTACTTCGCGACAGAAATGAACAGTGCTGAGGAAGTTAAGGTCAATCGCCTTCCGCCATTCTTCGAGGCTGATTGCGAGAAATCCCTTCGCGGGGGGGCCTCCCGCGTTGGTCACGCATATATCCACGCCGCCAAATTTTTTTACGACCGATTCGACAAACTGATGGATGGCGGCCTCATCCGTCACGTCTACCGGTTCGTCATATACCTCTACGGAATGTTGGCTCTTAATTCTTTCCGCAACGACGTTCAGCGTCTTGGCGTTGCGAGCGCATATCGCAACTTTGCATCCCTCGGCGGCAAATGCCTCTGCTGTCGCCATACCAAGTCCCTGGCTGGCCGCCGCCACGATTGCAACCCGGTTCTTTAATCCCGTTTCCATAAGGGAGGAATTATAAACGTGTTGGGAATTAACGATTTGAGTTTCGAGGCGGCCGACTTTACCCTGAGATGTTATCTTTTAATGAATTCCACTCTTGAAGTGAGGCCCTATGGCTACGCCGAAGCACATCTGGATTGATGACCAACTGCAAGACTCCGCAAAGGGCACGATTCCATTTATTAATGCTGGATTGCACTATGGCATCAGCGTCTTCGAGGGGATTCGCTGTTACGACACAGGGCATGGTCCCGCTATCTTCCGGCTTGAGGAGCACGTAGATAGGCTGATGGATTCCGCGCACATCATTGGCTTCCGTGATTTGCCATTCACCAAAGCTCAATTGACTCACGCTATTCAGCAGACAGTGGCAGCAAACGGCTTTCCGGCCTGTTACATCCGGCCCCTGATTTTTCTGGATGGCGGGATGAGTATGGTCATTGATGCGGGGAGACCAAGGCTCGTGGTCGCGGTGTGGGAGTGGACAACCTTTTTTAATTCCGAGGCGAAAGAAAAAGGAGTTCGCGCTAACGTTTCTTCGCTGACCCGCCTTCATCCCAACGTCTCCATGACGAAGGCGAAGATCTCGGGAAATTACGTTGGTTCGGTCATGGCGAAGACGGAGTCGGTGCGGCAAGGATCTGATGAAGCGATCATGCTTGATCCCTCGGGGTACGTCGCGGAATGCACTGGCGAAAACCTTTTCGTGGCGCGAAATGGCGTGATTTATACGGTTCCAAAAAGTTCAATTCTCGAAGGTATCACGCGTGACAGCCTTATCATCTTGGCGGGGGAGCTCGGATATAAGGTCGTAGAAGAACCAATTTCGCGCGACCAGCTCTACATTGCAGACGAAGTTTTTGTGTGTGGCACCGCCGCGGAGGTGATTTCAATCCGCGAGATTGATTTCCGAACTATAGGCGATGGCAAAGCTGGACCGATTGCCCGAGCCCTGCAGGATGTGTTTCACAAGGTCACCAAGGGAACGCATCCCCGATCAAACGAATGGTTGTCGTATGTACCCGCCTTTGCAGCTGCCGGAGGCGTTACCGTCTAGTGCAACGACAATAGTCCTGACAAGAAAACAGTCCACCACGACCATGGCGATAGCGAGTTCGCGACCGGGGGGTTCAGTTGCCCCAAGCACCCTGGTTCGAACACTACGGTTGCGTGACCTAGTCCTCCTAATAATTGGCGCAATCATCGGCTCCGGTATTTTTGTCGTGCCCGGCGCTATTCTCCGCCAGGTGGACAACTCCGTCGGTCTGGCAGGAGTAATTTGGATTGCGGGCGGAGTGCTTTCCTGGCTGGGCGCAATGACCTACGCTGAACTGGCTGCGGCTAAACCAGAGTCCGGAGGTTTGTACGTCTATATCCGGGATTGTTTTGGGCCTTTCTCTGCGTTTCTCTATGGTTGGTCTATCTTCGCGGCAATCTCGAGTGGCACAGTAGCTTCCTTATCTGTGGCATTCAGTAATTATCTCGGGACAGTTCTTCCACTAAATTTCTGGGAAGCCAAACTTGTTTCGGTGTGCGTAATTGTCGTCGTTACTGCCGTGAACGTCTTGGGCACACGTTCCGGGGCGGGCCTGCAGAATTGGACCACTGCCATAAAACTTCTAATGACGATAGGAATCTGCGGGGTTCTCCTGCTGTTAGGGCGAGGGTATTCCGCGATTCCGGCTGCTCTTTGGACCGCTAGCGTGAGCGGATCTATGTTTTCGAAATTTGGATTAGGTATGGTGTCCGTATTGTGGGCTTACGAAGGCTGGCAGTTTGTAACCTACACGGCGGGGGAAACGCTGGAGCCACAGAAAGACTTTCCGCGCGCCCTTTTCTCCAGCGTATTGTTTGTGTCCGCACTGTATATCTTGGCTAACGTGGGATACCTTGCTGCCCTAGGTCCGGAAAGGGCAGGCCGATCGGAGACTATTGCCGCCTCTGCCTTCGCGATCGTCTTAGGACCTGCTGCCGCCAAGATTATCGCTTTAACTATTTTGATCTCGGTTTTTAGTGCGATCAATAGTGTCTTACTTACTGCGCCACGCGTGCTATATACAATGGCGTCGGACGGACTGTTTTTTCGAAAGCTTTCGAGAGTTCACCCCCGTTTTCGTACTCCCGCGTACGCGATTGTCGCGCTGGGAACGTGGTCGGCCTTCCTTTCTTGCATGGGTGGATTCCAGCAACTCATCAAATACACCATGTTCGTCGCGTGGATTTTCTACGGACTGGGCGCGGCCAGCGTTTTTGTATATCGTCGAAAGTATCCGAACCTCGAGAGAGCCTATCGGGTGCCGGGATACCCCTGGACGCCAGTGGTTTTCGTCGTGGCAGCCGCTGCGCTCGTGCTGAACGTGATATTTTCTACTCCGCGAGATGCGGCGCTTGGATTGGCGATGGTGGCCTTCGGTGTGCCCGCCTACATCATTTGGCGCGCTCGCAAACAGAAAACGTACGATTCCTAACAAACTACACGGTTATTTGGTTTTGAATTCCTCATCAATTTCCACCTGATATCCCGCCACCACCCGATTCGTCGCATTTGCCATTCCGACAACAGCCATGAGCTCCTTAAACATTTCATCGCTCATACCTTTTTTCTTGGCAGAAGCGGTGTGAGAAGCAATGCAATATCCGCACTGATTGCTGACGCTGATGGCAACGTAGATCAGTTCCTTAGTCAGCTGATCCAGGGAGCCGGGGCCCATGATCGCCTTCATGGCGTCCCACGTGCGCTTTAGCATCGGCGGATCGTGCGCAATTGCTTTCCAAAAATTGTTAATCCAATCGGTCTTTCGCGTCGCCATAATATCGTCGTAAACGGCACGAACTTCGGGGCTTGCATCTTTATATTCGATCAATCCAAGTGTCGTCATCAGGGTTCCTGGGGCCTCTCAATACGAGTAGTTAACAATAATTTTTTAACAGAAAAGGTAGGTTCATGCGACTCTACATTCCCGCGACGCGTTGGTTGAAGAGACGTTCACTTTCGCTACGACTTCTCAAGGCGCAACATTGGCAGTGTCATAAGTGCAGGCACGCCTTATTGGCCAGGCTGGCGCCCGGCTACTGAGTGGCACGGGTCGGTGTTGAGCCTCAACATTCTTCTTCCCAACATTCCTGCGTGATGGTGATAGAGAGGATTGCCACAAAATTGAATAGTGTGTCAAGCTGGACGGATGGCAAAAGCATACCGATCTGACGTGTGCGGCAAAGAGAAGTTTCAACGGGAAATAGCACAGTTGAAGTCTTCCAAGCCCGAGAGGGTACAATGCCCTCTAGCCGATTGTGAGAGTACCTACACAATGTACGGCTGCCTGCCTTCAAATCGCGAAGACAACCGAGCGACTCTCCTAGAACGGCTGACCCGAGAACACCCCGGACACACGAGCGAAGTGCTCGCCGTGAATGAGTTTTGGAAACCGGCTGCGCAATCCAGAAAGCTATGAGTATGCGGCGTTCCACACTTTTTGCTCCAGGATCACTAAGCTCGAACAAGCACATCCGAGACACAATTTAGCCGGAAAGCTCTTGTAAACAGAACTACGTGAAGAACGGCACACAAAGATCGCATTTTTGTTGGACAAGAATGAAGCTTTTATCCGGTTTTGCTCACAACGCGGCGCTGACGCTGGCTCCGGCCGCCGCAAAAACTTCACCTGCCTGCAATCCTGCGATAGGAAGGAAAGTCTGCACCACTTCGGCGTCGAACTGAGTGCCGGCACTTTTCAGCAGCCTTTGAATCGCTTCTTCGTGAGGAAGCCCTTTTCTATAACAGCGATTTGAGATCATTGCGTCGTAGGCATCAATGACCGAGACAATACGCGAAACCAGAGGAATGTCATTTCCTTGCAATCCTGCCGGATAACCACTCCCGTCAACGCTTTCATGATGGTGCAGGGCATACAAGCTGGCGTCTTCCAAACCGGGAAATAACCGAAGAATGGACCAGCTATATTCGGGATGCCGATTGATAACGGCACGTTCTTCTGATGTGAGTGGTCCCTGCTTTTTGAGGATTGCATCTGGAACACCGATCTTGCCAACGTCGTGCAGCAGCGCCGCAACTTCCACCTGATACATATGATCTTCGGGGATACTAAGTTTTCTCGCAACTCTGATCGCCCACTCTGCCAAACGGGTGCTGTGGACTCCGGTACTGATGTCTTTGAGATCAAGCAGTTGGTTAAAGGCACAGATAAGAGAGTTCCGAAAAGCCAGGTGTTGTTCTTCCAGTTCCTTAACGCGCAACAATAAAGAGCCGGATTGCACTGACGAACGATCGCCCATTTGGGCGATCGTCGTAAGCAACGGTTCGCTGTAGTCAGGGATCAGTGGCATGCTTGCACGGCCTGATAACTGTCCAGACGCCCGTATCCCAGCTGCGGGTCGGAGATAGAGACGGCGTGGCTTAAACCAGTGGCGATCTGAGAACTAGTGCAATTGCCGTTGACTCCTAGCATCAAGGCTGCGGTTCCACTTACCAAAGGAGCGCTGAACGAAGTGCCCCACCCTGCCGCGTAGGTTCCCCAGGGGTATAGCGTCACAATTCCTT
>JALYIM010000207.1 GCA_030775785.1 Acidobacteriota bacterium | reverse complement strand
TAACAGGTCCATGCCTTTTCTCAGTACTTCCAATCTGTACTCCACGCGGAAAGAGACGTATGAAAAGAACACGGGACTGTGTTCTTCTAGAAACTTATTTATCTCAGCAGACAATGGGGCAGTGATGAAATCCAAATATTGCGACGAGAAGGTGGCGATCGAAGTGATTTTACAAGGATCAATTCCGTAGTCCATAATTGCCTGTTCGATTTCAACGCTATCGCAAGCAATGCCACCTGCGATAAGAAACAGCCAGCGGAATGCGAGTCTAAGCTTGAGTGAGTCTCTCCGCGGGAAATAATCTTGCGACAAACCTCCATGAAACGTAAGTAGTGTCGGTTGGCATACGGCTCGTCCTATCAGCGCTGCTGCGAGTGCCAAAAAATAACCCTTCTTTGACATTCCATTGACATGAGCGTTCAGCCGGTATCCGCGCAAAGCGTATCTCACGATTTTGTATAGATAATCGACGCCCCCCTGCACATCGATGTAGGCATCACTTTTGATTTCTCGATTTTCATTAATTTTGAGGACGTCACACACATGGCCTCTTCGGCGCAATTCCTCAGTAACTAGTTTGGTCTGGATCGCCCAGCCACACATGGGCGGAGGATAATTGCCAATCTGCAAGATGTGGGCTCTAGGTTTCACATTCTACCCTGCAGGTGCTAGTCAGAATCGCCATGCCCATGTTCCGCCGCAATAGTGAGTAAACTTGCAACCTCTTCAATAACACACTGAAACTCATTCGCACCCCGAACATTCCGAGCAATCCGCAATGCCAAAACTCTATTCTCAAGCATTTTGACACATGGCATTCGGCAATCCCGCCGGATCCGCAGAAGAACGGGTTCCAAAAATCCATCTTTAGTAACTTTTACATTCTCTCCTACCACGGTCGCCCATTGGGCGCCTAGTGGATATTCCAGAACTGCGTTCGGCATACCCTCCGCAAACCAGGGGAGAATAGCTAAACGACAGGCCCCTGCTGGAACCTTATCAGTTCAGCTCACGTCCGGCGGTGGTGGAACTGTAACCGTCCAGCGGGATGCCGGTTGCTGACGACTCGACCAAGCGAGCATGCACCATAATCCTTTTTCGTAGCGGAAACAACACGCATTCTGAGAATCCAGCGCGGCGTAGTGCGATTCTCATGCCACGCTCAGTCTGAAATGATTCTTTCGGAAGATGATAGCCAGTGACATGAAAACACAAACCGCTGAGAAGAACATAAACACGGAAAAGGATGGCTTTCAAGTTGCGTGAATTTTTCAATTCCTGCAACGTGAACGAAGGATGGTGGATAGCAAGTAGCGCATCCCCATCGGATTTCAGGACTCGGCGAATTTCCCGCATGGCGGTAGGGATGTGCATGTATGGAAGGGATAGATTGCAAAAAACGCGATCAAAACTCCCACTCGCAATCGGCAACTGTTCTCCGCGAGCCTGAATAAATTCACGTTCCGGAAATCGTCGCTTGGCCGCTACTAAGGATTCGTGATCAACGTCAATTCCGGTGATCGAGTCATCTGGCTTAGCGAGTAAATGGTCGGTCAATACCCCCTTGCCGCAACCCAAATCTAACAGTCGCATCCCTTCAGGATAACGCACGGGCACACGGAAAAACTCGTCATTTTATTGCTGGTAACTGTTCTTACGCCATATCTGTCAACGTAAGAATCGAAGCGGAAACCCCCTATCAACCGCTGGAACTGGACGTTTATGGGCACGTCGCGTCCACCATCGGAAGCACTTCGCTGGCCGAAATGCAGCAAAATCTCGTCGGCTCCTCACGGCAAAAGTGCGCATCGTTCTGTGACTGCCATCGGCAATGGAGCGATTGTCTGTTCAAATCCCGATTGCGGAATCGCCGCCTGCAGGTCCGGATTCGCGCCCTAAGAAACTTAAGTTTCCCTTAACATGCGCATTAAACCGTTGTGTTTAATGGGCAAATCCAAGTTGAATGTGTCTTTCCCCGTGGGGGCATTCGGTCATGTACTTGCGAATGTACTACCGGGGGCCGGTGGGACTACGAACTAGTGGGACCTTGCGCAATACAGCATTCAACGTAGGGTGTACATACGGATTGCAGGCGTAATCCTTAAGCCCCGTACCAAAAGGACAGTATGACCCCCAAACTAGAATTGACCTCGGTCCCGGAGAACGTCAGCAATTTTAGATTTTTGCGCACCAAGGCTGCAATTTGGTACGCGCTATCGCTGGTGATCACACTAGGTTGCTGTGCCACACTAACTTTCGCTGAGGCTGCGCGCTTACGAGTGCAGGGGACCTTACCTGCGGGCGCCGTGGGTGTTGTCTATAGCGCCTCGCTAAGAGTCAGTGGGGGCTCGGCGCCGTATTCATTCCGAATTACGCAAGGAACCCTCCCTAGCGGCCTGTCGTTGGATGGTGGAACTGGGACTATCTCGGGTACTCCCGACACTGTAGGAACATTTCAATTTGAGCTTGCTGTTTCAGACGCCGCAAATCTTGCGGGCGACAAAAAGCTTACCATCGGAATTTATTCTGGGAATGAAGATTCTCCTAGAGTGTCCGTTAGTCCCACGACTGCGACAGTGACCTCGGCTGGCACTCAACAATTCGTGGCGACAGTAAGCAATACGCCCAATACCGCGGTTACTTGGTCGGCGAGTGCGGGATCAATTTCCAACACTGGTTTCTTTACGGCCCCCACTGTATCCTCCGCGACGAATGTCAAGGTTACTGCAACGCTCCAGATCCGGCCGGCAGCGCAAGCTTCCGCACTCGTAGTAGTTTCTTCGTATACTGGACCATCGCCGCTCGCTATTTCAACTTTCTCGCTACCCTCTGGGGTTGTTGGGAGCACATATTCGGCAGCTTTGTCCGCTTCAGGCGGAACACCCCCATACGTGTGGAATCTAGCATCGGGATCATTGCCGGCGGGCATTCAATGGATTCAGAGCGGATACTTTTCGGGGACACCTTCTCAGGCTGGCAACTTCTCACTTACGGTAACGGTTTCCGACGCAACTAGCAAAAGCGTCACCCAAGCTTTGGTTCTCAGCATCTCGACTCAATCCAGCGGCAGCTACGACGGCCCGGCTGAACTTCCGCGGATTTACATTCGTAGCACCATGGCCGATACGCCGGCTCCTGGAACCTCTGTTCTCGTGTCTGGTGGTGGAAACCTACAATCCGCGCTTAACCTGGCAAATTGCGGAGACACAATTCAGTTGCAGGCGGGTACCACTTATATCGGTACATTTACGTTTCCTGCTAAAAGCTGCGACGATAATCACTGGATCGTTGTTCGAACTAGCGCCCCTGACTCGAGCTTGCCGGCAGAAGGGACTCGCGTTACCCCCTGCTACGCAGGCGTGAGCTCTCTTCCGGCGCGCCCAGCTTTTAATTGCACATCCACGCAGAACGTGATGGCGCGTTTGATGTCCACACAATCTGGAATAGGGCCGATCCGGTTTGCGTCTGGAGCTAATCATTATCGATTACTCGGCCTTGAAGCGACCCGACAACCGAACAGCATCGTATATAGCCTTGCATCGATCGTACCAGGAGGCTCGGCGGACCATATCGTCTTCGATCGCGTCTGGTTACACGGAACTGCGACCGATGAAACTCAGAGA
>JALYIM010000206.1 GCA_030775785.1 Acidobacteriota bacterium | reverse complement strand
GCGGCCACAGGAAGTGGGAGCGGAATTTGTTCTCCCACAGTCGCAACTTTCATAGCCTGAGCATCGTCCATCGCTGCGTTAACCAGTTCTCCCAACCGCTTCGTGACTTCGACGTCACTCTCCACGAACGCATTGGAACGCTCTGCGAACAATTCGAAAACGCCCGCCACTCTTTCCTGGCGCATGATTGGGCACTGCAACCGCGGAAATCACTTTGAGTTCTCGACCGCTCTTACTATCTACCCTGGTGTCGTTCTGGCTGTCAGCGCATAACAAGGTCTGTTTAGTGCTCAAGCATTCTTGCAACAATCCAGAACTTGCTTTGAGATCGGTCCCTGGCTCAAAGCGCGGCAACCCAACGCTGGCACGGCAGACCGCTCTGTCACCTTCCAATAAAGTGATTGCCGCGCCGGATGCTCCGGTGATGAATTTCGCACGCTCGGAGAGTAACTGTAGCGCGGCTTCCAACTCCCGCTCCGCTAATTGATCTGGCGATGCGTCCAGCGCTTCGTTCAGGAAACCCAAGCAATCCTGAGGATCGGGAGCCTTTACCTGAATAAACGACACCCGTGGACTTACGCCCGTGAGGTCGGGTGTAGTTGCAGGCGCGCTTAAATCCAAAATTGAATACCGGGACATAACTCCTAATCATTATCGGAGAGTTATGCCCAAGTCCCAAGTTACTTCCGTATTGCTACTAAGCGCGCTGCCGACGATCAATTAAAATCGGCGAGGACCAGAAAGGTGAATCCGCCGCCGAATTGGGTATCCATTGCAAATAGCGTGCGGTTTTGGCCTGTCGCAAGGGAAATCGCGCCAGTATCAATGAACGCGAACGTCGTGCCGGGCTGCGTGAAATAAACTTCGTATGCGCCTGCGGTAGTCAAAGTCTGGTAAGAGGAGGCTTGTCCGAACGCCAGATTGCTAATCGTCGGGGGAACGCTACTGATGCTGGTTCCCTGGGGAACGATATAAACGTCGGCGGTGGGTAAATCCAGGGCGGCATTAACGATTCTTAAATTGATGTTAGTTGGAGTAGTGACATCATCGGTGAGTGTAAACGACGACAAGCTAGTGGAAGAATTATCCACAACAAAGGTGTATTGGCCACTGCTAGACGTAGAAATAGTCTGATCAAGAAACGGCGTCTTGGTGCCTGTGGGCTCAAGCTGGATTCGGACCGCGCCCGACTTTACCGAGATATAGCTGGTCGCAGCGCCGTAAAGCAAATCAGTGGCTACTACGCTTCCGTTAATGACGACATCCACGTTTGATTGACCCGTAGATGCCAGGAGAACTCTCACATTGGAGTGGCCTCCGCCTCCGCAGCCAAGCGCGGCAAAAAGTAAACTTGACACCATTAAACTTCCAGCCGCTTTTGATAATAAATTCAATATCGCCCTCCCCCCAGAAGTCCACACCGATCACGAGTTGCAGTGTGATCATCTAAGCATCGCTCGCGGGGTTGTGGCGTAAAGAGAGCGTCAAGCTTTGTAAAAGTTTGTAGCGCCGGGAACTAGTGGGACGGTTTTTCGTCGCGGTGACGCAGCCACTCAATAAACATTTGTTCCAGCGGTTTGTCGTAAGCCATCATCATGTGCCGCACGGTATGTCCGCTAACCAGGTGGCAAACTTCTTCCGCGAGATTTTTTGCATGATCGCCGGCGCGTTCGAGCGCTTGCGTCATGAAGATTACCTGCATGCTTGCGTGTCGCTGCAGGTTTTCAGGATTTTCAATGTGGCGAAGGAAAGTCAGATTTCGCAAGCGGTCCATGTCGGCGTCGGACCGCAACACGTCTATGGCTTGTTTAACATCGCGCGAAGAGAATGCTGAGCCGACATCAGAAAGCATTTTTTCGAGCACCGTAGCCATGCGGGTCAGATCGCGGGTGTCCTGCGGGTCAAGTGGTCCAGCTGCCTGTGCGCTGCTGGCAAAACTTAGCAGCAGATCGCCGATTCGTTCCAGGCCAATCATGAACTTCATGCATGCCAGCAACTCCCGGGCTTCAGTTTCAGATACCCGGGTGATGGTCTGAGTTACACCGGCATCAATCTCCATATCTAACTTATCGAGAGCTTTTTCACGGTCCCGCAGGCTGTTTAGAAGTTGCAATGAGCCGGTCGCAATGCCTTCAGCTGCGGCCCCGGCGGCGTCCCGAGCTAAAGCGCAAGCTTCAATCGTGCGTCGCACCAGGTGAGCGTACGACGGTGGTATTTCCGCAGTCTGCAGAGTGGCGGTACTCATGTACGCAACCTCCGGCGGTTTGCTCTGAGATGCGTTCGAGGAAGCCGCCATTCCAACCTACGGACTCTAAGGGTACCTAGAATTCGTGCCAGCTTGGTTAAAGGTTTGTAGATTCTTAGCAGCGTAGACTCAGCGACGGCTGAGGTAGCCGAATCTACAGACTCTGCAGCGGTAGGGTGAATAGGAAGGTAGAGCCATGATTCAATTCGCTCTCGGCGCGAATCGTACCACCGTGAGCCAGCACGATATGCTTGGCGATCGCGAGTCCCAGGCCAGTACCGCCCGATTCACGCGAGCGGGCTTCATCCACCCGATAAAAACGTTCAAACAACCTAGGTAGATGCTTGGAAGATATGCCAGGCCCGAAGTCTCGCACGAAAAACTCCACGTTCTTAGCCGCAGGACGAGCCCCAATCACTATGCGTCCGCCGGTAGCCGCGTACTTTAGCGCGTTTTCGATCAGGTTGGCGAACACCTGATGAATCGCTTCCGGATCGGCATTTACGGGGTTGGATGCGGTGTCATGGATTTGAAGTTCAATGTGTTGGGTTCGCGAACTCTCACGGAAACTTTCTGCGGCTTCTTGCAGAAGGTCACCGGGTATCACAGGTTGAGGATCAAAACGTTGTTCTCCAGACTCGACCCGGGCAAGGGTCAAGAGGTCCTCTGTGAGGCGAGACATGCGAGCAGAGTTTTTGCGGATGATTTCCAGAAACTCGCGAGAATAATTCTCCGGCGCTGTTTCCAGCAAAGTTTCCGCGTAGCCTTGAATAGAAGTCAGGGGAGTACGTAATTCGTGGGACACGTTAGCGATGAAATCGCGACGCGTTTTTTCCACACGTTCAGTTTCAGTCAAGTCGCGCAGCACTGCCACCGCGCCTCCTCCAGGCATCGGAGCCGCCGTCACTTCAAACATTCGCGAAGGAACTATGGACCCAGCTCGCGCCGTAAATACCCGCCGCGCGTGGCTCGCATCCTTCACTGCCTGAAGAAGATCGGGATCACGCACTGTCTCTACCAGCAGTGAGTTCAGGCGGGTATGCTGGGGAACGAGTTCATCCATGGTCTGGTTGGCCCACTGCACTCGGCCTTGGGCGTCCACGGCGATGACCGCATCCTGCATGCTGTTCAGCACGATTTCCAGTTGATGCTGACTGGTTCGCAGAGTTGAGAAGTTGCTTTCAAGATTGGATGCCGATCGGTCCAAGGCGTCGGAAAGCTTCCCAAATTCTCCGCTGAAAGGTTCTCCGACTCGGGCTGTCAGGTCGCCTTCCGCGATGCGCTCGGCGAACGTGGAAATTGCAATCAGCCGGGAAGCTGCATAGTGCGCGCCCACGCCCGCGAGCAGTAAAGCGACGGCAAACGCAATCCCTGATCCCATCCAGACTGTGCGTTGTGCTCGCGACCCTAATTCAAAAATGAAAACCGCGTCCATCGCCGCAATGATCAGCCCGAAGCCGATCAGCAGCTTAAAAAAAAAGCCCTGTTTCACTTTGGAGCCTCAAAGCGGTATCCGGCACCGCGAACGGTCTTGAGGTAGCGTGGATTTTCCGGGTCAGGCTCGATTTTTTCCCGGATGCGACGCACGTAAACATCCACCGATCGCGGAGTTACATATGCGGTGTCCCGCCATACCGAATCGAGCAGTTGATCGCGGGAAAAAACACGCCCGAGGTGCCGGATGAAATAATCGAGCAGGCGAAATTCGGTGGCGGTGGTGGTCACGGGTTTTCCGTGAGCTGTGACCGTCATCGAGCCCGGATCAAGTTCTACTTCTCCGACGCGAACCGGAGATTCGCTAAGTGGCCGCTCGAAACGACGAAGCACTGCTTTCACGCGGGCAACCAGTTCGCGCGGGCTGAACGGTTTGACGATATAGTCGTCGGCCCCCAGCTCCAGCCCGAGAATGCGGTCTGCTTCGCCGCTCTTTGCTGTGAGAAATATGACCGGCGTTGATGCCAAGGTCGGAATTTGCCGTATCTGACGGCACAGTTCCAGTCCGTCTCGTCCGGGCACCATGATGTCGAGAAGAAAAAGGGAAGGTCGCTGCCGCTCAGATTCCGCAACCACCGTCTCTCCGCTGGCAAACATTTTCAGATTGTATCCGGCTGATTCCAGGTGATGGCGCAATAGGCGGGAGATGTCGGGATCGTCCTCGACCACAAGGATGTTCTGCTTCACAGCGGTATTGTAGCCGGAGCGCTGCGATATTGCCGACATCCCAGCCAGCCTAGTCTTAGCGCGTCAGGTTGTGAAGGCGAGCGTAATCAGGGTCTTCTGTTCCATCTCGTGGGCTTTCGCGGAGCCGGTAGCTGGACTGGCACTAGCAGATCGTTTTATCGAGAGCACCGGACGTTCGCCGGCAATTCTTCGCAGCCGTGGAAGCACGTACCACAGCGCACCCATGTTCGCTGGCTCTTCCTGCACCCAGACTATGTCCGTAGCGGAGGGATGCTGCCCGATGGCAGCTATTAGCTGCGCCTCGGGGAAGGGATACATCTGTTCGAGAAATAGAATAGCGGTAGAAGTGTTTTTGCGCTTTTTGCGCTCGAGGTACAATTCGTGCCCTATTTTGCCCGAACAAATCAGGATGCGCTCCGCATTACTAACTTCCGTGTCCGGAAGCACCGGCTCGAAGCTGCGGTTAACGAAATCACCGATCGGAGAAGAAGCCTGCGGATTTCTCAGCATGCTTTTCGGCGTGAAGACGACCAGAGGTTTGCGCCATTTTCGAAGCGCCTGTCGCCGGAGCAGATGAAAATACTGAGCCGCATTCGAGGGTTGGCAAATTTGAAAATTATCGCGAGCCGCCAGTTGCAGAAAACGTTCGATGCGCGCGCTGGAATGTTCCGGCCCCTGGCCTTCATAGCCATGCGGCAAAAGCAGAACTACCCCGGAAAGCAATCCCCACTTGTCTTCACCTGAGCTGATGAACTGATCTATGACCGGCTGTGCGACGTTGACGAAGTCGCCAAACTGGGCCTCCCAAAGCACGAGGGTCTCAGGATAATCACGGCTATATCCGTATTCGAAGCCCAGCACGCCGGCTTCGGACAGAGTTGAGTTGTAAATCTCGCAGTGCGCCTGCCCCGAAGAAATGTTTTCGAGCGGCACGTACTCTTCTTCGTTCTCTATATCCAGAAGAACGGAGTGGCGCTGATTGAAAGTTCCGCGGCGAGTATCTTGACCGCTCAAGCGCACAGGGGTGCCTTGCTTCACTAACGTGGCGAAGGCAAGCGCCTCGGCCATTCCGTAGTCCACGGGACGTTTTCCCTCTCCCATCTCCGCTCGCTGCTCCAGCAACTTCTTAACTTTGGGATGGATGTGGAAGTTCTGCGGGTAACTCGTAAGTCTCTGCGTAGATATGCGCAATTCTTTGTCAGACACGCCTGTCTCGACGTCCAATTCCGCGGTGTAACGGCCCCCGCTGAAGCCTCCCCAGTAAGAGGGCAGGTCTCGCAGCAGGGGTTTTTGCTTGATGGAAGGGGCTTTCGCTTGAGCCGCCTCGAATTCAGCTTTGATTTCTGTCACCTTCGCCTGCGCGATATCGGAGCCTGCGTCCTCGGCATAAATTTCCCAAAGCGGCGGATGCTCCTTGATTGCCTTGTACAGAAGGGGCTGCGTAATCGTGGGGTCGTCCACCTCGCTGTGACCGTGGCGCCGGTATCCGATCAAATCAATCACTACGTCGCTGCCGAAGTTGTAGCGATACTCGGCTGCCATGCGGCCCACGCGTAAAACGGCATCCACATCTTCCGCATTCACGTGAAAAATTGGTATGGACTGCCGGCGCGCCAATTGAGCGGCAAAGCGAGATGAATGCAGTTCGCGGCTGACGGTCGTGAAGCCGATCAGATTATTCACAATCACGTGAATGGTGCCGCCAACGGTGAAGCCCGGAATGTCCGCATAATTCAGCGTTTCTGCGAAGACGCCCTGCCCTGCAAACGCTCCATCCCCGTGCACTAGCAGCGGGAGAAACTTGTCACGCCCATCTTTGCCGGCGCGATCCTGTTTAGCACGTGTGCGGCCGATGGTCACGGGATCTACTGCTTCAAGATGGCTGGGATTCGAAACTAGGTGGATGTGAATTTTGGCGCCTGACCGGGTGACGTATTCTCCCGTGGCACCCATGTGATATTTCACATCGCCTCCGCCAAGAGTACTGCGCGGATCCACATCTTCAAAGCCTGCGAATACTTCTTCCGGCGACCGCTTTGCGACATGCGCGATGACGTTGAGGCGACCGCGATGGCTCATGCCCATCACCAGCTCGATTGCTCCGCGTTGGGCCGCGACATCGAGAATCTCGTCCACGAGGGGGATCAGTGCCGTAACGCCTTCGAGGGAGAAGCGCTTGCTTCCCAGATAACGCTGCTGGAGCACTTGCTCGAAAAGATCGGCGCGGATCAATTGTTCGAGCGCACGCTGCTGATCGAAAGCAGGAGGCGCCGTTTCCATCCGTTGCTGAATCCAGCGGCGGCGCTCTCCATCGGAAACGTGCGCGAATTCTATGCCTATGGTGCCGCAGTAGATGCGTCGAGCTTCTTGAACAAACTCACCGTCCAGCTGAAGTCCGGCGTAGGTCTCCGGGGTCAAAAATCCCAGCGGATCGAGATCGGCTTCGAGGTAACCCCACGTACGGAAGGCCTCAAATATACGTTCGCGTTCATAATTGGGAGGATCTAGGAGTGCCGTTGCGGCAGCCTCGCCGCTCATGTTTTGTCGGGTCGCCATAAGAGAATTATCAGGAGTCTGCCTACAGGATAACGGATGCGTCGCGTGGGGGGAAGTCTCGAGCGCCTATAGTCCTCTTGGCGGCTTTAACGAGCGTTGATTCGGCGAACGGCAACTCCATAGATTTCCCAGTTTGGTAACTTTCCACCCTGAGTTCTTCTACAGTTTCTTTCTTTCCAATGTGATGACGGGAGAAGGTAAGACGCTGCTACTCTTTTCTCGTGGCGGTAAAAAAAGCATATGGAGTTTTCCCCGTGAGCACGCGAATTCTAATAGTTGATGACAGTCCTCTGGTGCGCAAGCGGTTGCGAGACCTGCTGCAGCAGCACCGCGATTGGACGGTCTGCGGAGAAGCATGCAACGGAGGAGATGCGGTATTGAAAGCACAGGAATTGTCGCCGGACCTGATTGTTCTAGACTTTTTCATGCCTGGTATGGACGGTCTGCAGGCGGCGCGTCAAATGGGCAAGTTCGTGCCGGATGTTCCTATCTTAATGTTTACTATGCACTTATCGCGGCAACTGGTCGCAGAAGCACGAAATGTTGGAATTCGCGGCGCAGTTTCAAAGTCGGACGCAGGGCACGTGATCGAGGGATTGGAGTCACTTCTTCGCAACGAATCGTACTTCGGTTCTGCTAGCGACAGTTGACAGTTAGACAGGAACTAGTGGGGAAGCGCGGTTTCTGCTTGGGATTTGTCCCTTTCTTCAATATGTTCTTCTGCTGCTTTGATCTCCACGCGCTCGTGTTTTATGTCCAGCCGTAAACGGTTGTAGATGCTCATGTACTGGTTGGAAATCCAAACCAGTGCGAAAAGCGAAATCAGGTAGCCCCTCCAATCGGAAAAGAGTAGCTTGAAGCGGGTTATGAACAGAAATGCAACCGTTACGTAATGGCTGAAACAATATTCACAAGTGAATAAATAAAAGAACTTGCGTCGCCATATACTGCGCGCCTCTTGGCATTGGCCCAGGCAATACTCCCTAGGTTCTCGAAAAATCTCCTCATGGGTGATGGTCCACGCAACTGTGGCTATTGGGATTGCCAGTACAAACATCCAGAGCACCTGAAGTGCGATGGGCATAGTCAGTTCCGGGTGACTTGGATGCTCTCTGAGATTCCGACGCTCAGATTTCGTCGGAAGATGCCGTCCGCAGGGCTTTTTCTCAGAGGCTGTCCGGAATTCGTAACAAATTAAAAATTTTTAATGACCTGAATTATAGCGGTGTAAAAAGACGCCACAGCAAAGGCTGGGGCCTTTCTGTTCCTGCTCTTACCCCTCATGCAGCTCGGGAGGCCCCAATTTATCCCGCCCCTCCTCTTTTCCTCGCATTTAAGGTATCTGAGTTGGTGGCTGCACCGCATGACCACTGCGTGCTCCTTTTGTAACTTGGAGTTGCGGGCAAGTCCGCCTAAAGTCAAGAAAGCGCAGTCCGTAGTAGTTGCGAGTTTTGGGCCCGCCAAGTGCATCTAACCGGAAAACTGTGCTTTTAAGCAAATAAAGCGTGGAAATTTTGGGTGATTCAAGAATGAAGTACCTTCCATCTGGCTTCCGTTTTGCGGGATTTCTGATCGCTGTTGCCAGCCTTCCCATTTTCGCGCAGTCGAGTTACGTGGCGCCAGGTAGCGCCGTCCCGACCTCTTATGCGGCGGCTGCACCTGAGGCGACAGACTCGGTTCTTACCATAAAAAAGCGGGTTGACGAAGTTAATGTCTTATTCATCGCCACTGATAAACATGGCAAGTTTGTCCGCAACTTGAACGAAAACGATTTCGCGATTCTGGACGATTCCAAGCCGCCCCAATCCATTGTTGACTTTCGCAGGGAAACTGATTTGCCCCTCGAACTGGGACTGCTTGTGGATACCAGCGGATCAGTTCGCGGACGCTTTGACTTCGAACAGGACGCCGCGATCAGTTTTCTGCAAAAGACTTTGCGCGCGAATTTCGACAAAGCTTTCGTGATGGGGTTTAGCGGACACAGTCTGGTAACGCAGGACTTTACCGATAATGTGGCCTCGTTAGCCGGCGGAGTTCATCGTCTGCGTGACGGCGGAGGGACGGCGCTCTACGACGCCATTTACAAGGCTTGTCGCGAAAAACTGATAAAGGGAGAGAATGATCATCCCGTTCGCCGGGCGATTGTGATGATCTCTGACGGCGAAGATAATCAAAGCGAAGTCACCAGGTCGCAGGCGATCGAGATGGCGCAGCGTGCGGAAGTGATTATTTATGCGATATCCACCGACGACAGTGGGCTGGTTTTGCGGGGGGATAAAACTTTGGAGCAGCTCGCGGATGCTACCGGTGGGCGCGCCTTTTTTCCTTTTAAGACGAAAGACATCAAAAATTCCTTCGCGGCAATAGAAGACGAATTGCGTAGCCAGTACGTGGTCTCGTATCATCCAGCGAATTTCGAAGCGGACGGACGCTTTCGTCCCATTGCAATCACTGCCTTAAAGAAGGATTTGCAGGTTAGGGCCCGCAGGGGCTACTACGCACCCAAGCAGTAGCTGCCAAGTTCTAGATTGCACAAACCCAATTACAAATAGACCTGCACCGGCATCCTATTCAGGGTGCTACAATTTTTTTTAGGAACCGCAGCGCATTACTTTTTTCGCCAGCGGTATCGAATACGATTGTGATTGCCATGCTCAGAATGCGGGTCAAGCCGGGGCTGCTGCTTATCGTGCTGTGTGCTGTGTCACTTGTCGCGGGCGCAAATTCCGCCTATGCCTCGCCCAAGAAACATCGTCGCAAAGCGCAGGTGAAACAACAGCCGGTACAGCAAACTGCGCCACCGGGGGTACCGGGCACGCCATCTACTCTGGAACATCAGCCTGCTACTGCTCCGCAGGTTTCTTTTGAACAGGGCAAGCTCACTATCATTGCGCGAAATTCCATTTTGTCGGAAGTGCTGCGTGCCGTTAAGTCAAAGACTGGTGCTGACGTGGATGTGCCCTCGAATGCCAGCGAGCGGGTGGTCGGGTTTTTTGGTCCTGGACCAGCACGGGACGTGCTGGCGTCCCTTTTAAACGGCTCGCATTTTAACTATGTATTGTTGGGTTCACCTTCCAATTCGAACCAGCTGCAGCACGTCATTTTGATTGCTAAATCAGGTCCCGACGATGTCAGCCCTCCGGCGGTGACCGCTGCGGCGCAAACTGGGCAGCCTCCGCAGCCCGGACGCCGGGAACCGTTGCAACAGCCAGATGCACCCCAGGCGGAAGAAGCGCCCGCTGAAGAAGTTACAGAAGATGCGCCTGACGCGGAGTCGGACCAAGCTCCCCAGAGCGGTGAACAGCAGTCGCCGCTACAGAATGGCCAGCCGGGCGTGAGAACCCCAGAGCAGCTATTGCAGGAGCTGCAAAGACAGCAGCAACAAATCCAACAACAGCAGCAACAGGAACAGCCTGGAGCGCCACAGGGTATTCCACAGCAGCAACGGTAGCTGCCGCTCATCCCAGCAGGTTAGAAAGGACACGAAGAAGCTCTCAGGAGACTTCGTTAATGGTAGTTGGGTGGCGCGACGAAGCTAGTCTCCGCCCGCGTGGCCTTCGCTGGGGACGAGCACAAGGGCGCGGCCTCCCCGCTGGCTGGATTGATAGGCAAGAGCGTACAGGATACCCAGAACGCTCCAGTAAGCGGCGAAAATTCCCAAAGCAATTGCGCTTAACGAAGTCAGAAACATTAACAAGACAGTAAGTAAGCTGCTCAAGCTCGGCCCACTTTCCCAAAAAGTTGCCATTTGTGGCCTTGGTTCCGGCCTCTTTAATTAAAATTAAACGCGCCGCCTTCAGCCTCAAATCTACCCGCGTTGACGCTTGCCGATGTTAGCTACTAAGATACGTGAGTAGAACTGCGCTCCTACACTCTGGAACATTTCTGGGGCCCCGTCCACATTACGGAAGGACTATTTACCCTCGATTCAATGGCATTAACCAAGATTTCAGTGCGCGGGGCGCGCCAACATAACCTTAAGAATGTTGATGTTGCGATCCCCCGAAACACTCTGACTGTCATAACGGGCCTGAGCGGTTCGGGGAAGTCTTCCCTGGCGTTTGACACCATTTACGCAGAGGGGCAGCGGCGCTATGTGGAGACCCTCTCCGCTTACGCAAGGCAGTTTCTGGACCAGATGGAGCGTCCGGACGTGGATGCTATAGATGGTCTTAGCCCCGCAATTTCTATCGAACAAAAGACCACCAGTCGCAGCCCGCGGTCCACGGTTGGGACAATCACGGAAATCTACGACTATCTTCGTCTTTTATTCGCTTCCGTTGGGACCCCCCATTGTCCTAACTGCGGACGCGCCATAAGCCGCCAATCTTCAGACCAGATCGTGCAGAGCGTGATGGCCTTAACTCCGGAAGATCGTGTGATGGTGTTGGCGCCGATCGTGCGGGGGCGCAAAGGCGAATTTAAAAAAGAGATGGAGAAATTGCTGCAGCAAGGTTTCAGCCGTGCGCGCATTGATGGTGAACTTGTAAGCCTCGAGGACGACGTTCCACTCGATAAGAGGAAAAACCACACCATAGAAGTTGTCGTGGATCGTTTGCTGGTGAAGCCTGGAATCGAACATCGTTTGGGGTTATCGGTCGCTTTGGCGATGAAACTTGCCGAGGGACTGGTGCTGGTGGCAGTGGTTGGTGACGACGAACAGTTGTATTCGGCGCGGCTGGCTTGTCCGGATTGTGGAATCAGCGTACCGCAACTTGAGCCGCGATCATTTTCTTTCAACAGCACTTACGGTGCGTGTCCGGAATGCAACGGGTTGGGCAGCCGCTACGATTTCGATCCCGCAAAGGTGATCGTTGACTGGTCAAAACCCTTGCTGGACGGGGGTTTGGGGCCAGGCTCCGCATCTTCGAATTTGCGGCATATGCTGAACATCACTGCAATCGCGCACAATTTTGAAATCGGTACGCCGCTTGAGAAGCTGCCTGAAAAAATCCAGAATCTGCTTCTGTATGGTGAGGAGGGCAAAGGTAAAACCGGGTTTCGAGGCATCATTGGATATTTGAAGCATGCGCTGGATGAGTCGCCGTCATCCAGCTACCGCGAGTCATTACTTGATTACATGTCCGCGAGCGAGTGTCTGGCGTGCCACGGAAAACGTCTTCGTCCCGAGAGTCTGGCGGTGCGGGTAAATCGAGTCTCCATTGCAGACTTCACGGCATTGCCGGTGTCGCACTCGCTGGAAGTCGCCCGAAAAATAAAACTGAATGCGCGCGAAACGCTGATTGCAGGACGCATCATGCACGAAATCGTGGAGCGCCTGCAATTTCTGGACGCTGTCGGGCTTGGCTACATTTCGCTGGAACGGTCGGCGGCGACTCTTTCCGGCGGAGAAGGACAACGCATCCGCCTGGCGACGCAGATCGGGTCTAAATTGCGAGGCGTGCTTTATGTTTTGGACGAGCCCTCGATAGGTCTTCATCACCGCGACAACAATCGCTTATTGCAGGCGTTGGAAGACTTGCGCGATTTGGGCAACACCGTGCTTGTCGTGGAGCACGACGAAGAAACCATACGGCGCGCCGACTACGTGATAGATCTCGGTCCCGGAGCAGGGCGTCACGGCGGCAGCCTTGTTGCGCATGGCACTCCAGAGGAGATCATGAATACAGAAGCGTCGCTTACGGGCGCATATATCTCCGGAAGAATACGCATTGAAGCGCGTGCCGAACCTCGCGATGCCAATGGCAAGGGGATCAGTATTCTCGGCGCACGAGAGAATAATCTTAAGAATCTCGACGTCACGTTTCCCTTGGGAGTCATGACGGTGATCACTGGGGTCTCGGGCTCGGGAAAATCCACTCTGGTAAATGACATTCTCTATCGCTCACTGGCAAAAAAGCTTTACCGTTCACGTGAGGATGCCGGTGCTCACAAGGCAATCACTGGGGCGGAGAATATAGATAAAGTCATCCGCATTGACCAGTCACCTATCGGGAGGACACCTCGTTCGAATCCCGCAACATACACCGGAGTGTTTGCGCAGATCCGTGATCTCTATGCGATGTTGCCGGAATCACGAGAGCGCGGATACAAGCCTGGGCGCTTCTCATTTAACGTCGCTGGCGGACGTTGCGAGGCCTGCCAGGGCGATGGCCAGCGACGCATTGAGATGAATTTTCTTCCCGATGTGTATGTAGTTTGCGAAGTATGCGGCGGCCGGCGTTATAACCAGGAAACTCTCGCCGTAAAGTACAAGGGATATTCCATCGCGGACTTGTTGGAAAGTTCCATCGCCGATGCGCTTCCAGTGCTTGAAAACATCCCGTTGGTACGGCAGAAACTGCAAACGCTGGTAGATGTGGGATTGGGCTACGTTCACCTTGGACAGTCCGCGGTGACGCTTTCCGGTGGGGAAGCCCAACGCATAAAGCTAGCTCGAGAGTTGAGTAAGAGGCAGACTGGAAAAACTCTCTACTTGCTGGACGAGCCGACTACCGGCCTGCACTTCGACGATGTCAATAAATTGCTGGGCGTGCTGCATCGGCTTACGGACTTGGGAAATACCATCGTGATCATCGAACATAATCTCGATGTGATCCGTAATGCCGATTGGATTATTGATCTTGGCCCGGAGGGCGGCGAAGAAGGGGGAAAATTGGTGGCACAAGGCACGCCCGAATCCGTGTCCCGCAACAAGAAGTCTTACACCGGGCAGGCGCTGGCGCCATATTTCAATGGCAATTCGCGGGTGAAAAAAGCAAGTAAGTCTTCCGTCGCGTAGCAGCGGCAAGTTCTACATCACGTTCTTTTTCGTGTAGATTCAGAACATCCTTTTGCAAGAACCATCGTCAGTGTCCCCGCCTTCAAATTCGTCTGGCTCGGAGCTCCCCGAATTAGATTTAGGCGGACGTGATTCGCTGCCGATTGAATCAATCACCCGTGCAGATCCCGCGGATGAAAACCCTCCCTGGACGGGATGGGATGTGCTGCAGATCGGTATTCTCACAATTGTTTCCATATTTGTGTTTCTGATTGCGTGCAGCTTTGCCGCGCAAAAACTCTTCTTTCGCAATCTGGAATTCGTGGAGGTAGCAAGGTTCCCGCTGATTACAGTGTTCGCACAACTGCTTGCCTATCTGCTGGTGCTTGCGTTCATGGCGTCAATTTTGAAGCGCGCGCCCGGGATGCCGTTCTGGTCCGCGATCGGCTGGAACTGGCCTAAAAAGTGGCAGCGCTACTTACTTGCAGGGGTCGTGCTCTCATTTGTGCTGCAGGCAGTTGCACACGTTCTACCGATGCCGAAGGAGTTACCGATTGATCGTTTTTTTCAAACGACTGCGGAAGCTTGGGCGCTATCAATATTCGGAATGACGCTGGCTCCGCTGCTCGAGGAACTGTTTTTTCGAGGATTTCTTTTCCCTGTGCTAGCGCGACGGCTGGGGATGTTTGCCGCCATTGCGCTGACCGCTGCCAGTTTCGGATTGCTGCACGCCCCACAACTCGCTCGCGCCTGGGGGCCTGTGCTGGTGGTGTTTCTCGTGGGTCTGGTTCTCACCATCACGCGCGCGGTGACTAAATCGGTCGCCGCAGGGGTGCTCATCCACGTCGCTTACAACGGAACGATCTCAGTGCTGATTTTCATCGCCAGCGGCGGATTTCGCCACCTCGATCGGTTGAACCAATAAGAACGAATCTTCCGGCGTGTTATCTTGAATTTCGATGTCTTCCGCGCGACAAGAACTGCTCAACCTGCTGGCCACAAAATCCTTTCGGCTGGGACAATTCAAATTATCTTCCGGAGCCAGCAGCGACTATTACGTTGACTGCCGCACTACAACTCTAGACGCTCGAGGCGCGCAGCTTACGGGGCAGGTCTTCCTCGATGAAATTCGTGCCCAAGGATGGAAGCCGCGCGCCATTGGAGGTTTGACTATGGGCGCCGATCCCATCGTTGTTTCGGCGGCTGTCACGAGCGGAACCATGCACGGATTCCTGGTGCGAAAGGCCGAGAAAACGCATGGTACCGGACAGCGTATCGAGGGTTTTCAGGAGAAGGGAGCGCCGGTCGTGATCGTCGACGATGTTTGTACGACTGGGGCGTCCACGGTACAAGCCATAGAGGCGGCTCGTGATTATGGATTCGATGTGGTCGGCGTCATGTGCCTGGTTGAACGCGAAGAGGCCAAGGGTCGCGGCAGTGTGGAAAACGCCGCCCATCCCGCGCCGTTCGTTGCCATTTTCACCGCGACCAATGTAAGAAGGCAGCATCTAATCCAGTTGGAAGCGCAGGGATTAAAATCTCATTGACTACGTAAGTATCGAAATCAAAATAAAAAAATGATTGAAACATTGGAGTGGACGGACGCGGGCGTGCGGTTTATCGACCAGACCAAATTGCCGCGCGAGGAGGTTTACGTTAATTGCACGACTCACGAGGAAGTGGCGGACGTCATCCGCACCATGGTCGTTAGGGGCGCACCGGCAATCGGCGTATCCGCAGCCATGGGAATTGCGCTTGGCGTGCAGAATTCTAAAGCTGCGAGCTACAACGAGCTGCTGCCCGAGTTCGAAGAGATTTCTGAGTTGATAGGGAAGACCCGTCCCACGGCGGTAAATCTTTTTTGGGCCATCCGGCGCATGCGCGAAAAACTCGAGACGCTGCGTGATCAGCCCCTTCACGAAATCAAGAAGTCCGTGATCGAAGAAGCTCGCCGCATGCACGCCGAAGATATCGCCGCAAACCATGCGATGGGAAAATTTGGTGCGACTTTGATGCCGGCAAGCGGAGGCGTTCTCACACACTGCAATGCGGGCGCGCTGGCGACTTGTGGATACGGCACCGCGCTTGGAGTGATCAGGGCAGCGGTCGAGCAGGGGAAAAAGATCCACGTTTACGCGGATGAGACGCGTCCGTTTTTGCAGGGCTCCCGCCTAACGGCGTGGGAACTGATGAAAGACGGCATTCCGACGACCGTGATATCGGACAACATGGCAGGCGCCATGATGCATCAAGGGAAAATTGGCGCCATCGTGGTGGGCGCGGACCGAATCGCAGCCAATGGAGACGTTGCCAATAAGATCGGCACTTACACCGTTGCTGTCCTGGCGAAGGAGAATGGAATTCCGTTCTACGTTGCTGCTCCATTTTCTACGATTGATTTGAACACTGCAAACGGTGATGGGATTCCCATCGAACAGCGGAATGCCAGAGAGGTAACGCATTTCTCAGGCAAGCAAGTCACACCGGACGGAGTCGGCATCGAAAACCCCGCTTTCGATGTAACGCCTGCGAAATACGTAACTGCCATCATCACCGAGGTCGGAATCGCACGCGCGCCGTACGCGCAAGCTCTGCAAAGTCTATCTCCCGCGAAAAAGTCCGTAGAACCGGTCAAGGTCCCGAGTTAATTTGTATCTCGTGAATCAGACTAGGGCCTCTTTTGAAAGCGGCAGTAAGACCGTCACGATGGATTGCTTTGTGCCCGCCAATGGCGGACAAAGGCTTCCGGCCCTAATTGGGTTGCACGGCGCCGGTGGCGGACATGCCAGCATGCTGGAACCGGCGAAAATGCTGGCCGCGCAAGGGTTCGCTGTCTACGTGCTGCACTACTTCGATCGGGCGGGATCGCCGGGAGCAGATTTCAAGAGTATTCTCCGAAATTTCCCACTCTGGATGAAGACTGTCTGGGATGCAGTCACGTTCGTCAGCCTAGAACCCGAGGTTGATCCGCAACGCATCGGGCTGCTGGGATTTTCGCTGGGCGGATATCTATCAGTTTCAAGTTCCGGCATAGATTCGCGGATTAAGGCCGTGGTGGAGTTCTTTGGAGGATTGCCGCGCGAGTTGAAGTACTTTATGCGAAGGGCATGTCCTACGTTGATCCTGCACGGAGAAGCCGATACTACGGTGCCGGTCGCCGAGGCCTATCACCTGCAAAAAGTGCTTGAGGCAAAAAGAGTGCCGTATGAAATGAAGATTTATCCTCGAGCAGGGCATGGATTCAGTGGGGAAGTGTGGCAAGACGCGGGGCTGCGAAGCGTCAATTTCCTGAAGAAATATCTGGCGGTTCGGCGGGCATGACGCCAAGAAAATTGGGGCACCGGAGTGCCCCGCTAATCCAGATTAAGCCAACTCTTAGCGTTTGACTTGGATAGTATTTACCACTTGGGTAACATGAGGAACTTTGGAGGCTAACTGTGCAGCCTCCTGGCGCTGACCCGAAGTTTTGCAACTTCCTGTTAAAGTCAGCACGCCATTCTTGGCCTTGTAGCTGATGTCCTGCTTGTCGAGACCGCTGGCAATGATTGCCGCTTTGTAATTGCTCTCAATCCCGTCATCCAGGTTCGATTCGACCTTCCTTGAAGCAGACTCACTGCCTACGGGTTCAACACTGATTTCGTTGGCAATGGTTTCGTTTCCAGCCGCTGCCTGTGCAACTTGTCCAGCGCGCTGTTTAGCATCTTCGGAATGCACTTTGCCGCCCAGGGTGATCGTGCGTTTGTCTCGATTTTCATCTACCGTCACATCTTTGAGATCAGCTTGTTCCATCGCGCGTTTGACGGCGTCTCCGTTAGAAACCTCATTACGCGAGCACGACATTGTAAACAGCAGCAGAAGTACCCCGGCAAAAGCCACAGCAGTTGCTTTCATGTATTGTCCCTTTCGTTAACGCGTAACCTGGCAGCCGCCCGTTGTGAAGGGGCTGAGTCGAAGTTGAGGCAGCGAGGCGGAACAGGCTTGTCTGGACTGCTCCGCCGATGATGCGAGTTGGTTACGGCTGCGTCTTATCCTCGACCTTTTCGGCGCCCTGCTCAGTTTTGCGGGCAGCTTTGTTGGTTGCCCTCTTCGTGCCGCGCTTGACCTTGCGACCCGTTTTTTTAGCCGCACGCTTAGTAGAGTGCCCCGCGTCCTTCATATCTTGCTTGGCACCTTGATCAGACGCGGGCGTCGTGTCCGTTTGGGCAAAACCAATGGTGGAAATACCAGCGCAAAGTAATGCCGCACAAAAAATCCGTCCCAACAGTCTCATGAGTATCCTTTCAGACCGCCGCGCGGCGGCCAGTCAACAGGTTGATTACCAATACCACCAGTGCAACGACCAGCAACAGGTGGATCAGACCTCCGGCAACATGGAAGCTGAAGCCGAGAAGCCACATGACAAGAAGAATCACAAACAGTGTCCAAAGCATAGAAGTCTCCTCTCAAAACTTCTGCAGCTTACGTTGTGAGTTGACCGCCTGCCATACTGTTCTTGCTGTAGAACTTCAAAATAATACAGGTGAGTGGGGTGTTGCGCTCGTGCCTCAGAAAATCATGCGAGCGAGTTTAAGAACCTGCAGAGGATTGTCAATCATCTGAACAATATGTCTTCCAAACTCTTTTCCCCTCTTACAATACGCGATACCGCGTTCTCCAACCGCATCGCAGTATCTTCCATGTGCCAGTATTCCAGCGACGATGGGTTCGCCAATGACTGGCATTTTGTGCACTTGGGCAGCCGCGCAGTCGGAGGCGCAGGCTTGGTGATGACGGAAGCCGCAGCGATTCTGTCTGAAGCGCGAATCAGCCCGCAGGACCTGGGAATTTGGAAGGATGACCATATTCACTTTCTTGCGCGGATCGTTGACTTCCTCCATGCTCAAGGCAGTGCCGCGGGCATTCAGCTCGCGCACGCGGGTCGCAAGGCAAGTACGAAACGACCATGGGAGGGCGAAGGCGCGCTACCGGTCACGGGTGGAGGATGGGAAGGAGTGGTGGCTCCCAGCGCTGAGCCCTTTGCAGTGAATTATCCTCAGCCTCGCGCCCTTTCACGCATTGAAATTCAAGACACGGTGGCGGCGTTTGTGAAGGCGGCTCAGCGGGCGCTGGATGCAGGATTTGATGTGATCGAAATCCACGCTGCTCATGGATATTTGATTCACGAATTTCTGTCCCCGCTAAGTAATCACAGAACCGACGAATACGGCGGCTCGTTCGAAAATCGTACACGTTTGTTGCGCGAGATCGTGCCCGCGGTTCGTACCGTCTGGCCTGACAGCTTTCCTCTATTCGTAAGGATCTCGACGACTGACTGGGTTGAAGGCGGGTGGGACGTAGAGCAATCGGTGGAACTATCGCGGAGCCTCAAATCGCTTGGAGTGGACCTGATGGATTGCAGTTCCGGCGGAAACGTTCCGAATGCCAAAATTCCTTTAGGTCCGGGCTATCAGGTTGAATTCGCCGAGCGCATTCGGCGCGATGCCGGCATTCCGACTGGCGCTGTTGGCATGATCACTGAGCCATCGCAGGCAGATACGATAATCAGCAGCGGGCAGGCGGACATGGTCTTTCTAGCACGTGAAATGTTGCGCGATCCTTACTGGCCTATGCGGGCGGCGAAGGAACTGAATCAAGACGTGACTTGGCCTGTCCAATACTTGCGTGCTGCGCCGAAAAATTCGCGACCACGAACCGCGCTTTAGAAGTTATTGCCGGAATTCTCAGGACCGAGCAAGCGCTAGGAGTCGAGAAGCTTACTTCGCACATCTTCTCCGCTTTGTTAACATCGGAGAAGATGTCCAGCCGCAAGCCTGCCAAAAAGAATTTGCCTGTAGCCGGGACGACGCCGAGGCGCGTCACACCCAAGAAACGCCCCGTAGGAGAACTAGTAATCATCACCGGGATGAGCGGCTCGGGCAAAGCCTCAGTACTAAAAGTCTTTGAAGACCTGGGATATTACTGTGTTGACAACCTTCCAGTCGGACTGATTCCACGCTTCGCAGAATTGGTTGGAGAATCATCGGAGATTGAGCGCACCGCGCTCGTGGTTGACGTACGCGAGGGAACCCAGCTCGAGGACCTTCCCAAAATCGTCAAGTCGGTGAAACGTTTCCTGCCGACGCAGATGATCTATCTGGAAGCATCTGACGAGTCTTTACTGCGTCGTTTTAGTGAGACACGCCGTCCGCATCCACTGGGCAAAAAAAACACCGTTAAATCTTCACTTACGGCTGAGCGTCGTCACCTTCGTCCTATTCGAGCGATTGCCGATGTCGTGATTGACACTTCGAAATTCAATGTCCACGAGCTGCGGGCGCATGTGATGGAGCGCTTCCAGAAAAAAGAAGCGGGCAAAAACATCATGGTGTCGTGCGTGAGCTTTGGCTTCCGCCATGGCGTGCCGGACGATGCGGACTTGATGTTCGATGTACGCTTCCTGCCGAATCCTCATTTCGTTCCTCAGTTTCGTCCGCTGACAGGACGGGATCCGAAAGTGGCAACGTACATCCGCTCGTTTCCGCAGACGAAAGAATTTATCGAGCGCATTTCTGAACTGTTGATTTATCTATTGCCGCACTACATCCGCGAAGGAAAAAGTTATCTGACGATTGCGTTCGGATGCACCGGAGGCCAGCATCGCTCGGTGATGATTTCAGAAGATGTCAGCAAAAACCTGCGCAAAGCGGGATACAGTGTGAAAGTCGTGCATCGCGACAGTCCGAAATAGAACCTGAGAGCTCTTTCGTCGCAGCCTTACAGTAGAATGAAGTCTTGCACAGCATGCGGAATTCATCAGTGGGAAGCCGTGTCTGGGACTGCCTTGGGAGTTCCCGATGAAACGGCTGGCGCGCCTTTTACGATATGTAACACCTTACTGGCTGCAGTTTTCGGCATCCGTCGTATTGATGGCGGTCGTGGGTCTGCTGGACGCTTTCCGCGTTCTGCTGGTTGGTCCGATTCTAGATCGCGTGCTGAACCCGGCCTCCGGATCCAACAACATTCAACTCTTTAAAATTCCCCACAGTGGGCATGCGATCTATCTACAGAAGTTTGTCCCTGCGCACTTTCATAACGCGTGGACGATCGTTGCCTATGCTTTTGTTGCGTCCACCATCTTGAAGGGCATTTTCGATTACGCCGGGACTTATCTGGTCAATTACGCCGGATTCGGCATGATTACTGATCTTCGCAACCAGCTTTACGATTCCGTGTTGCGACGGTCGGCTGCGTTTTTCCAGAAGCACACCACAGGCACTTTGGTCTCCGCCATTATTAATGACATAGAGCGGGTGCAATACGCGATGTCGAACGTGCTGGCGGAATTCCTGCAACAGTTTTTCACCTTCATCTTCACAGCGGTCGTGGTTGTGCTGCTAGGGCGAAGCCTGGCGTGGCTGTTGCTGCTGTTCGTGCCGCTAGTCGTCTATTCGGCGGGTAAAGTTGGAGGCCGCGTTCGCAACACCACCCGCAGCGGGCAAGACAAGCTTGCCGACATTCAAAATCTTCTGCACGAAACTATTACTGGCAATCGCATCGTGAAGGCTTTCAGCATGGAAGCTTGGGAAATTGCGCGCTTTCACCAGGCTGCGAAAAGACTGTTCGGCGCAAATCTCCGGTCGGTGGCTGCGGCCGCTGTCAGCTCTCCCATGATGGATATTTTTGGCGCGATTGCCATCAGCATGCTTTTGCTGCTTGGCCGCGATCGAATTGCGCATGGTGCCTTTACTCCCGGAATATTCGTTGCGTTTATCGTCGCCGTCTTCAAGCTTTACGATCCGGTACGAAAGTTCGCATCTTTCAATAACAACTTTCAGCAAGCGCTGGGAGCATCATCCGAAATATTTAAATTTATAGATACGGAAGATGAAGTTCGCGAGAAGCTGGGAGCTGCGCAATTGCCGCCTTTCTCGCGGGATATTCGTTTTGAGAACGTTAATTTTTCGTATGATTCCGACGGAACTGAGTCACGAGAGATCCTTCGAAATATTAATCTTTCTCTGGCGGCGGGAGAAGTGGTGGCGGTGGTTGGATCGAGCGGTGCTGGAAAAACTACCCTCGTTCACTTGCTGCCTCGGTTTTTTGATGTGACGTCTGGACGTTTGCTGGTGGATGGACAAGACGTCCGCGACCTGACGCTTAAATCTTTGCGATCTCAGATCGGACTGGTTACGCAGGAGACCGTTCTGTTCAACGATACTTTGCGCAATAACATAGCTTATGGTCAGCCCGGCATCTCGCAATCCGCAGTCGAGGCAGCGGCCCGCACTGCACTGGCGCACGATTTCATTGTGGAATTACCAAGCGGATATGAAACCGTAATTGGGGAACGTGGAGTGCGTCTCTCTGGAGGCGAGCGGCAACGGATCGCAATTGCCCGCGCACTCTTGAAAAACGCGCCGATTTTAATTCTGGATGAAGCTACCTCAGCCTTGGATAGCGAGTCGGAAGCGTTGGTTCAGTCCGCACTTCACAACCTGATTTCTGGACGCACCGTGCTGGTTATCGCTCACCGGCTCTCGACCGTGAGGCGAGCGGATCGCATTGTTGTGTTGGAGAACGGAACCATTGCAGACATTGGGGCGCACGAGGAATTAATGAAGAAGCTTGGCACTTACCGCCGCTTGTATGATTTGCAGTTTGCGGATTTGGAAAATCCAAAGATAGCCGCGCCTGTGAGCCAATAAATATGCCGATACGCTCCATGACAGGATTCGCGCAAGTGAAGAGCCAGATTGCGGCGTTGCAGCCAATTGACGGTAAAGACCCCGAAAAGCGTGGTTCAACAGGTTTCGGTCCGACAAATGGGGGCTCGGCCAAGACAGCTACCGAAAAAAGCGCTCACCCTGCTTTTACTCTGTCACTCAAGTCTGTAAACCATCGTTTCCTAGATCTTCATTTCCGGCTGCCGTCCGGCAGCGATTCGCTGGAGATGAAACTTCGCACCTTACTCAAGGAAAAGCTGGCACGCGGCCATATCGAACTGACGCTCAACATTGAACGCTCGGGCAACGAAGCGGGGATTTCGCTGAATCGAGAGCTCGTCGGAAGCCACATTCAAGCTTTTCGCGCGGCAGCAGCAGAATTCGGATTGGCGGCCGAACCCGATCTGAATGCAATTCTGCGGTCGCCCGGCGCGCTCGATGCTTCTACGCAAATAGACCAGGCTGAACTTGAGTCTGCCGTTCTGGCGAAGGTCGAAGAGCTCGTTGCATCATTGAACCAGATGCGGGAAGAAGAGGGCCGGGGAACGGAGCGTGAGTTGCGGCAACTCATGAAGCGAGTACAGGAATCGTGTAAAAATGCCGAAGGTTATAGGAAGAGTGTCCTGCAGACGTATACGGAAAGATTGCGGGCGCGCATGCAAGAGCTGTTGAGCGCACAGGTGGATTCGGAGAGGATACTGCAGGAGGCGGCTCTACTGGTAGATCGCAGCGATATTCAGGAAGAAATCGTCCGGCTGGATACTCACGGCAAGCATTTTTTAGCATTGCTGGATGGCACTGGCGAGGTGGGTAAGAAGCTGGATTTTCTGCTGCAAGAGATGAATCGCGAAGCGAATACCTTGCTTTCTAAAACCTCCGGTTTGGCCGGCGACGCTTTGAAGATCACTGCCATCGGATTAGCCTTAAAGACCGATATAGAAAAAGCGCGCGAGCAGGTGCAAAACGTCGAATGACGACCGTGTTTATCATTTCTGCTCCCTCAGGTTCGGGAAAATCCACGCTGGTGAATGAAGCCCGCAAAATTGTTTCGGGACTTGAGTTTTCCATTTCTTACACCACTCGTCCGCCCCGTGGCAGTGAGCAGAATGGCAGGGAATATTTTTTCATCTCACGTGATGAGTTTGAGCAGATGGCGCGAAACAACGAATTCCTGGAACATGCCGAGGTCTTCGGCAACTATTACGGCACCGCCCGGCGCTTTCTCCGCGACGCCGAACAGAGTGGAAAGGACTTACTACTCGACATTGATGTGCAGGGAGCGGCCCAGATCAAGAGCAGACTTCCTGAAGCGGTAACGATTTTTATCTTACCCCCAGATCGTGGCGAACTCGAGCGCCGGCTGCGGAGACGCAGCGTAGACACCGAGGAGGTCATGCTGCGCCGACTGGAAACCGCAACCCGCGAGATTGAGAATTATGTGAAATACGACTATATTTTGGTGAACGACCGCCTGGAAGATTCCATTGATGCGCTCAAGGCCATTCTGCTTGCGGAACGGTCACGGCGTTCACGGAATTCTAGAAACGTGGGGGATGCAGATACGTTGGCGGGAGCGGAAAGCTGCCGCTTACAGAACTCACGCGAGCGTCTTAGGCCCATCCTGAACTCATTCGGTATATGTTAGTAACAGGGGGAGCACAATGAAGTTGATTGAAGGGTTCGACAGTAATTATCGCTACATTCTGGTGGCGGCGCGGCGCGCCCGGCAATTGCAGGGTGGAGCGCCTCCAGTGATTGATACGCATTCACGAAAGCCGTGCCGAATTGCGCAAGACGAAATCAGGGCCGGCAAAGTGAAGTGGGTCATTCCTGAAATTCCTAAGTCAGCGGCGGAAGCAGCCAGTGAAATGCTGGATAAAGCGCTTGCTCCGGAATGATTGCAGGCGTTCTAGCTGGATAGGTAGCTTCCTCTTCGCTCTAACGCTTCGGCTGCACTGGGAAAACTGAATGAAAGTCGCCCTCGGTGTGTGTGGCGGGATTGCCGCGTACAAGGCGGCGGAGATCACCCGCCTGTTGCAGGATCGCGGTATCCGCGTTCAAGTCATCATGACGGGTGCGGCGCAGGAATTTATACGTCCCCTCACGTTCGCTGCTCTCTCTGGCGAAAAAGTAATCATCGGAATGTTTGCTGCGGGGGACTCTGGCCATCCCAATGATTCCCAGCCGAATATTGATTCAGCTATTGAACACATCGCGGTAGCGCAGTCCATTGACGCGCTTCTGGTAGTGCCAGCGACGGCTGATGTGCTGGCTAAGTTCGCGCAGGGTATCTCCTCAGATTTTCTTACGACCCTGTACCTCGCGACTACCGCGCCAGTAGTAGTCGCACCTGCGATGAACGTGAACATGTGGAACCATCCGGCCACGCAGGCCAATCTTGAAGTCCTAAGAAAGCGTGGAGTAAGAGTCGTGGATCCCGGCTCTGGATATCTCGCGTGCGGCATGACCGGACCGGGACGTCTTGCCGAAAACGAGGCGATCGTCGCAGCCCTTATGGAAACCTTAGGCGCGGCGCAGGACCTTGCGGGCGAGGTGGTACTGATCACAGCAGGTCCGACCCGAGAGAAAATTGATCCGGTGCGATATCTCACCAACCGCTCCAGCGGACGCATGGGATATGCGCTGGCCGAGGCGGCGCTTCGTCGTGGAGCGAGAGTGTTGCTGGTGACTGGCCCAACGACAATCGTTCCGCCGAGTGGCGCTGAAATGACGCGAGTGGAAACGGCAGAAGAAATGAGACAGGCTGTCCTGGGACTGCTATCAGAGGCGAAGATCGTAATCATGACGGCTGCGGTTTCTGATTACCGTGCCAAGAGCGTTGCTGCGCAAAAAATAAAGCGGGTGGCTGCTACCTCGCTCTCACTAGAACCAACCGTTGATATCGTAGCGGAAGTTGCTCGTCAAAAGAAAAATCAGCTTGTAATTGGTTTTGCCGCCGAAACCGAGAACGTTCTTGAAAACGGACGAAAGAAACTAATTTCGAAATCACTCGACGCCATTGTGGTCAATGACGTTTCTCGCGAGGGCGTGGGGTTCGATTCCGATCGCAATGCCGTTACCATCCTTACCGACCAGGACGTGGTTGATGTTCCTGAAACTACCAAGCGGGAAGTCGCCCAGCGCGTGCTCGATCAGGTGGTACGATTACGCCAGCGGGAAGCTATAAAGAGTTCGTAGACCGCCCACCTATTCTCTAATGCCATTGACGCTGGATCAAAATCTCAAGCGCGTGCTCGCAGAGCGTATTCACTATTACAACGAATTGGGGATCTACGATTTTTACCGGAGAGACGTCTCCGAATCAACCTTGCCCACGGCAACAACGAATCCCACATTCGAAACGTCTTCTAATCCCAAACTTCATCTGGAACAGCGAGAACAAATGATTCAGTCCGCAAGAAGTGCCAGTGCAACTTCGTCACATAGCGCCGTAATCCCTCTTCTTCCGGAAGCGGGAGTATCCAATCCAGTTGAAGCGTTGCGGATTATCCGCGAAGACATTGGCGAGTGCACGCGGTGTCCACTACATTTGCAGGGACGCAAGCAGATTGTGTTTGGAGTGGGAAATCCGAACGCCGATCTGATGTTTATCGGAGAAGCGCCGGGCGCGGACGAAGATCAAAAGGGAGAGCCGTTCGTCGGGCGTGCCGGGCAATTGCTCACCAATATGATCAAGGCTATGGGGATCGCGCGAGAAGATGTTTACATTGCGAACATTATCAAATGCCGTCCTCCGGGAAACCGAACTCCGGAGCGTGATGAGTGCGCAACTTGTTCGCCATTCTTAATGCGTCAGATCGCTGCCGTTAAACCGAAAGTCATCGTGGCGCTGGGCGCGATCGCAGCGAAAACCCTACTTGCCTTGAACCGGCCGATGTCTGAATTCCGAGGGCGTTTCTATGACTTTCAAGGGACAAAACTCGCGGTCACTTACCATCCCGCATTTTTGCTGCGCGATCCGAGACAGAAAAAGGAAACCTGGAAAGATTTGCAAATGGTGATGAAGGACCTCGGACTTCCCCTGCCGGCTAAGGGCGTCGAATGAGCGCAAGGCTCTTGCATGAATGCCGAGCGTCGAAATAAGAAATTGTCTTCGGATGTTACGATCCTTTAGCCTCGGCGATCCGTCGAGGTTTCTAGCCACATGCCTGAATTCTGCGATGTCGCTCTTCCCGTGCCGCTGGATACTGCCTTCACATATCGGATTCCCGATGGACTACATCCGGTCGTCGGTGGACGTGTGCTGGTGCCATTCCGGCAACGACGCCTATCAGGTGTTGTGATTGCGCTTCATGATCACGCTCCCAAAGTTGACGCCAAGAATATTCTCAGCGTACTGGATGCCTCCGCCCTGCTCGACAAGCTGTTGATTGGTTTAGGCCAGTGGATCGCCGATTACTATCTCGCACCGCTGGGTGATGTTTTTCGCACCATGCTTCCGCTGACCGCGGAATTCAAACGCACGATTGCTTATCAAATCACCGAGGCTGGCCATACGGCGCTCTACAGCGCTGGGACAACGGGATCTTCCTTGCGCTCGCAAAGGACACCCGAGGAGCATCTGGCAGAGGTCAAAGTGCTCGACTATCTGTCGCAGCGCGACTCAGTCCGGGAAGAAGGTCTGCGCACTGCGACTCGTATTTCCAAGGCGGTGCTTTCAGGGATGGTCCGCAAGGGATGGCTTTTGCGCGAGGATTTATCGAACGTTCGCGACGCGAGCCGGATAGTCAGATTTGCGGTTCTGAAAGGCGCTGAGGGAAAGCTCAATTCCAATCAGCGAACCATCATTGAGGCGTTGGCCGCGACGGGTGGCAGAGTCGCGGTCGAAATCCTCAATCAGATGGATATACCTCGAACAACTTTGGTGACGTTGGCGAGACGAGGTCTGCTGGAGATAGTCGAGGAGCCAGCGGAGCTAACACGCTCGGGAATGAAGCTCCGTCCGTCCCCGTTAAATTTCGTTTTTAACGCCGCGCAACAAAATGCATTCGATCGTGTGCGTGAGTCTGTTTCCGCAGCCAAGTTCGCTGGTGTTTTGCTACATGGAGTTACAGGATCCGGCAAAACGGCCGTCTATCTGGCGGCGATGCGCTCGGTGCTTGAGGCGGGGCGGTCCGCGATACTGCTGGTTCCTGAGATCGGACTTACGCCCGCAGTGGCTGCCGATTTGCATCACGTTTTTGGTGACGAGGTCGCAATCTTGCACTCGTCGTTGTCGGACAAAGAGCGGGCGGAGCAGTGGCATCGCATTCAAAGAGGCGAAGCCAGAATCGTGGTCGGGACGCGATCGGCGGTATTTGCCCCCGTGTCCGATCTCGCACTGATCATCGTGGACGAAGAGCAGGACTCGTCATATAAGCAGGAAGAAATGCCGAGGTATCACGCGCGCGATGTTGCAGTGATGAGGGCCAAGATGTCCGACGCGGTGGTAGTTATGGGATCAGCGACGCCCTCTCTGGAGTCATACTTCAACGCCAAAAAGAATAAATACATTCTGCTCGATATGCCCGATCGCGTGGAGAAGCGTCCGCTGCCTGAAGTTGAAGTCATTGATATGCGTCGGGAGTTTCAGGAAACCGGCAACGAGCAGGTGATTTCTCGCAAGTTAGTAGAAGAAATTCGTGATCGCCTTGCCCGCAAAGAGCAGGTCATGGTGCTGCTCAACCGCCGTGGGTATTCTCCCGTGGTGCTCTGTCGCACCTGTGGGAAAAAGTTGGAGTGCCAGAACTGCGCGATTGCGCTGACTCATCACAAGCACTCCCGACGAATGGAATGCCATTACTGCGGATACATCGCTGCGGTCCCAAAAACTTGCGCGCATTGTGGCAGTGAATACGTATATTTCCTCGGAACCGGGTCCGAGAAGCTGGAAGAATTACTGCATGGAATGTTTCCTCAGGCTCGTATTGCGCGGCTAGATCGCGATACCGTCCGCGGACACGAAGATTTTGAACGTGCCCTTAATGCGTTAAATGAAGGTGAAATTGACCTACTGGTAGGAACGCAAATGATTGCCAAAGGCCACGACGTTCACGGCGTGACGCTTGTGGGAGTTGTGGGAGCTGACATGGCTCTCGGCATGCCTGATTTTCGCGCAGCCGAGCGAACATTCCAGTTGCTGACGCAGGTCGCTGGTCGCGCGGGACGAGGCGAGACGCCGGGGAAGGTAATTCTGCAAACCTATTTTCCTGACCATTACGCCGTTCAGTACGCGGCACAGCATGATTTCGTCGGATTCTACGACAAGGAGTTGCAGTTTCGAAGCTGGATGCGTTATCCGCCCTACAGCGCTCTGGCCAATGTGCTGATTCGCAGCGACCGGCTTGACGACGCGATGAGATGGTCAGGAATTCTGGGCCGATGGTTCGAGAAAACGCGTCACGAAGGGATACGGGTGCTGGGTCCAGCGGCAGCGCCAATCGTTCGCCTGAAGCGGGACTATCGTTACCACTTCGTTCTGAAGTCTGCGAGTCGGGAAAAACTCAATAAAGTCTTGCGCTCTATGCTGGCTTACGCCGCCACGGAAAAGATTCCGCGAACGCAGGTGATTGTGGACGTGGATGCGATCTGGCTAATGTGAGTCGCGATCATTTCGTCCGCAGAAATTCCTGTACTACTTCCTTCACATCGCGATGCTGTCCATCTACCGCGTAATTCAGCTTGCGCATCTCATCCTCTGAGATTCTCCCTGCCAGGTCGTCGAGCGCGTGGCGTACTTCAGGATGATGTTCCAGTATTGCCTTCCGCATGATAGCGACTGCTTCATAGGGAGGAAAATAATGGCGGTCGTCCTCAAGAACAAAAAGATCGAATGCTGGAATCAAACCGTCGGTAGTGTTGCCGGCGATTACATCTACTTGCTTACTCTTCAAGGCTCGGGTAAGGAGGCCGAGGTCCATGATTCGCGGCGACTCAGCGAATTTTAGTCCGTAGGTGGCCGCCAGTCCTTTGTAGCCGTCGGGACGTTCCATGAACTCGTATCCGAAGCCAGCCCGCCATTTAGGGGCATATACCGCAGCCTCCGTGATTGTCTTGAGACCGAGGTTCCGAGCATCCTCTCCACGAATTTCGATTGCGAAAGTGTCGTCGAATCCCAAGGGAGGACCTACGGCTAAGGAAAAATCTTGGTCGTATTCAGATTTGACCTGCCGGTAAACATCCTCGCGATTCGCTTTTGGAGTTTTTTTCAGCACTGCGGTGAGAGCGGTACCCGTGTATTCAGGATAGACATCAATCCGTCCGCCGAGAATGGCTTGCTGGCAGATGTAAGTCCCCGCAAGATAAAAACGCCGCTCAACGGGGAGGTGAGTTTTGTTTTCAATTTGCTGGGCAATGATTTCGCCGAGGATAAGTTGCTCGGTAAAGTTTTTGGACCCGACTACGATACGGTTTTCGCGGGGCGGCCCGCAGGCGCAAAGAAAAAGTAGAATCCACAACAAAATAAGAAACCGCGCACTGGGCAGCCATCGCTGCAGCGAATTGTCGAGACAGTTCAACGTGGACTCATTCGCTTTTCCAGCCAGCCTAAACTCATATCTGCCAGCAAGGCCATGGCCGCCGCCGGAATCGCGCCTGCCAGAATCACCTGATCGTTGACCATCGCCAATCCGCGAAAGATATATTCCCCTAAACCACCGGCGCCGATTGCGGCGGCGATGGTGGCCAATCCAACGGAGATAATGGCTGCTACCCGAACGCCGGCGATAATTACTCCTAACGCGAGTGGAAGTTCGACCCTCCACAAAAGCTGGCGATCGGTCATGCCCATGCCACGGCCGGCCTCAACGACTGAGCGGTCTACGCCTGTGATTCCGGCATAGGTGTTGCGAATCAGCGGCAGCAGCGCGTAGAGAGTGAGAGCCAGAATCGCGAGACGATCAGCACGCGCTCCCAGCCAAGGCACCGGCAAAAGGAATCCGAAAAGCGCGAGGCTGGGAATCGTCTGGATAATGTTTGCACCGCCCAGCACCGGCTTGTTGAGCTTCGGCCAGCGTGTAACGAGTATGCCCAGCGGAATCCCGATGCATACTGCCAGCAAAGTCGAGACGCCCACCAGCCACAAATGCTCAAGAGTGAGCTCCAGAACTTCAGTGTGATTGTGCAACATGAATTGCCACACATTCATCGGTTGCCTCCGGGCTGAGGATCGAATGTTGTATTGAAAGCGTCAAGATAAGCCTTCACCAGCGGGTGTGAGGACCGCGAGAAGTTCTCACGAGATTCAATTGTGACGAGATACCCGGACTCCATTAGTGCGATGCGGGTTCCAAGTAGTAGCGCTTCTCTCAAATCATGAGTGACGAAGACAATCGTTTTCCCCAACCGCTTTTGAAGACCGAGAAATTCCCGTTGCAGTTCGGCACGCGTTATTGGATCGAGTGCTCCAAAAGGCTCGTCCATCAGCAGAAAAGGGGGATCCGCGGCGAGCGCGCGGGCTACGCCGACCCGCTGTCTTTGTCCGCCCGAAAGTTGGTGCGGGTATCGAGTGGCGATGCTTGAATCCAAGCCCACGAGCTTTAGCAATTCCTGTACACGCACCTGTATGCGATCGGGCGACCAATTTTCCAGCGATGGCACCAGTCCAATGTTGCGCGCCACCGTGAAATGGGGAAACAGGCCGACATCCTGAATGACGTAGCCAATCCGCCTCCGTAGCTTGATCACATCCCAATCTCGAATGGATCGTCCTTCGACATTGATGGCGCCGCTGCTTGGAGTTAATAGGCGGTTGATGAGTTTCAGGGTGGTTGTCTTGCCCGACCCGCTGCGTCCCAGGAGGACCAGAGTCTCTCCGCGAATAACTTCGAGGTTTAAGTCGCGCAGTAACTCGCGGCCGTCGGTTAGCCGATACCCAACCTCGCGGAACTCAATGGCGGACGCTCCATCGCTGCAGTCCATGGAAGGTAAGTATGGCAGAAGAGTCGAAGCGCGCAGAAGTTGAAGAAAATTATTTGTAAGCACCTTGCGGCAGCCCGGTGATGCGCAGGCCGGAATGCGCCTTGTGCCTAATGTTAAGTCCAATCAGCAGCGACGTGATCTGCTCAACGGTGCGGGAATTTTCCAGCTTTCCTCCATCAATTGCGCGAACTCCGGGAATTTTCAGTGCGAGGGCGCGAACTTCTTTGCCAGCCTCAGAATTGTCGCTGCAAACGATCACGTCGCAGTCAATATCCGCTTCAGAATTGAGCAATTCCGAAGACACGTTGTGAAACGCGGAGACGACGGAGACTCCCGTGGGGACGAGTTCGGCCGTTTGCTGCGCGGCCGAACCTTGCCATACTCCTAGTATGCGTGTCGGGCGCCCACCGACACTCGCGGCCAAGGGGACGGTAGTATCAACCACAATGCTGCCAACACGAATCGAGGGTTTTAATTGCTTGAGCAATCCCGCGTGAAATTCGAAAGGCACTGTAAAGACGAGAAAGTCGGAGGCAGCACATGCGGCGGAATTCTCCATGCCAGAGACTCGCGCTGAGGGTCCAACCTTCTGGTTGATTTTCTCGGCAGTCTCTTGCGCGCGTTTCGCGTCACGCGAACCGAGGATCACCGTTTCGCCTGCACGCGCCCAGCGCAATGCCAACCCGGAGCCCTCAGGACCTGTACCGCCGATGATTGCAATCGGACGTGTCACGCGTATTCAGGTTCCATGGAGTGCTCAGCGGTGAAGTGCTCCATCGGCTGTTTGATATGGATGCGCGTGTAGGTTGTATTGCGTTCCGCGGGAATACGCCCCAGCTCCAAGATCAGCGATTGGAAATCCTGAGGGCTGGTGTATTGTCCTGCTGTTGCTCCGGCCTCACGGGAAATGTTTTCTTCCATCAGGGTGCCGCCGTAGTCGTTGGCTCCCGCATGCAGGCACAGTTTGGAAAGTTCGCGATTTAGTTTGACCCACGACACTTGAATATTATTGATGGCTCCCGCCAGGAGAACTCGGGAAAGCGCGTGAATTTTCAGGTGCTCTGCCAATGTTGGTCCGGGACGCGACAATCCCTGCTGAAATAGAAGCGTGTTTTGATGCACAAAGCCGAGCGGGACGAACTCCGTGAAGCCACCAGTTTCTTGCTGAATTTTCCGAAGAAGCAAAAGCTGATTTACCCAGTGCGCCGTGGATTCCATATGCCCGTACATCAGTGTTGAGGTGGTGCGAATACCGCAGCGATGAGCGGTGCGAATAACTTCTGTCCACTGGTTGGTTGACAGCTTGTTGCGGGAGAGCACGTGACGCACTTGGTCGTCGAGTATTTCTGCCGCTGTACCGGGCAGGGTATCGAGACCGTTGTCGCGCAGCATACCGAGGTAATCGTGTAGAGGCATGCCGGTGAGCTCGACGCCATACATGATTTCCATCGGCGAGAACGCGTGGATGTGAATTCCTGGAACGGCGTTTTTCACCGCACGCAAAATGTCACGATAGTGAAATTGTGGAAGTCCATGCGGCAGGCCGCCTTGGATGCACACTTCGGTGGCTCCAATCTTCCAGGCCTCGAGAGCTTTTTGCGCGACCTGCTCCAGTGAAAGCGAGTAAGTGTCCGCCTCACGAGGACCGCGGCTGAAGGCGCAGAATTTACATCCGACGAAGCAGACATTTGTGAAATTTATGTTTCGATTGACCACGTAAGTGACCAAGTTGCCGGCCAAGTCTCGACGCAATGCGTCGGCGGCAACCAGCAGTCCCAACAAATCATCGCCCTCGGCATCGGCCAGAAGAAGACATTGCTCGCGAGTGAGTGCTGCGCCATCCTGCGACTGCAGCGCCAGTTCGAGCGCCGCGCGAAAAGTGGGACTAAGACGGCCGCAGATATTTTCCCATTCAAGAGACGGAAAATTCTGCAATTCAGATTGCGCCAAGGCTCGAGTCACAAATCCTCCTGGTCGAACTCCTATTGAAACAAATCATTGGCTGCGGGCCGAATCAGATCGTCCGCGCTTCCGGAAGCGGGCTGGTACGGAAATCCGCGAATGATGCAAGCCGGAACGCGGGCCAACTTTCCGCACACTAAACCTGCAGCACAAGCCAGCTCGTCGGCAACCGCTTCCAGACTTACACGGAGAGGATAGCCATGCGGATCGCTTTGTCCTCGATAATCGTGGATTGCTTTCATGCCGGCAACTCCGATTGCTGCCTCGGTCAGACCCTCGCGCCAGGGCCTGCCAAATGTGTCTGTGATGATTACCGGAACATAAAGTTGTAAGCGCCGTTCGATCTCGCTTTGAATTCTTCGTGCGGAACCGTCAGGATCATCTGGCAGCAGCAGCGCGCGCTGGCCACCATCCAC
>JALYIM010000205.1 GCA_030775785.1 Acidobacteriota bacterium | reverse complement strand
GAATACCAACCTGAGGTTTCTTGACTATTCAATCGGAATTGCAGACCGTTTTGGTGCGCTGATTGCTCTGAGTGTCCTACCGCCGCGAGAGGCGGAGTCGTAAAAACGACTGTTGGTACTGGGATATGCTCGACCTTCCTGTGATTCCCTTTTAGCAAGTTCGAGGCAACGATTCGGCCTTCGTAGCCCGCGACGGGCGTAAGTGGAGGGAGGTCGCCCCCGGCAGCGTCTCCAGCCGCATAAACCGCAGGATTCGAGGTGCTCTGCAGATAATCGTTTACTCTGACTCCGCGCTCATCCACCTGAACGCCTGCCGCAGTTAGGTTTAAGTCAGCGATCTCGGGAACCCGACCAGCACCATGAACTACCAAGTCCGCTTCGAACACCTCTTGTCGTCCATCGCCTGAAGTATGGACGGACAACTTGTCATTAAATTTTTCAATTGCGGCGACCTGCAGTCCGAGTTCGACTCTTACCCCCAGACGTTTTGTCCTTCCCACTAATTGATTGACGAGATCAGGATCAAATCCCTCCAGAGGGCGCTTCCCTTGATGCAGAATTGTCACTTCCGCTCCCGACCGCGCCGCAATATGCGCGAACTCGAAAGAAATGTAACCGCCTCCAATAAACAGAACGCGCCCGGGTAACTTTTCTAGCTCTAGAAACTGATCACTTCTCGTGAAGTGTTCCTCTCCAGGAATGCCCAATCTGCGCGGCATGGCCCCAGTTGCAATAACGGTAACGCGTCCATCGAGCACATCCTCTCCCACCTCGATTGCTGTGGAGTCCACGAAGCGTGCGCGTCCGTGAAAGGCTGCAATCCCTGCTTTGGCAAAACTCATTTCGGTATTTTTCGGTACCGCATCCGTGAACGATCTTTTAAACCGCACTAGTTCTGGCCACTCGATTTGGGAATCATCAGCGCGAATTCCTCGTCCCTTCATTCTGCGAATCCAATCAATGACTTCAGCTGCACCCACGAGCACCTTCTTAGGATCACACCCGCGCAGGGCACAGGTCCCTCCAAAGGGTCTCGAATCAATTATCGCGACCTCCCAACCGGCGGAGCGGCACTCGTGGGCTACGGTGGAAGCAGCCGAACCTGTACCGATTACGACGACATCGAATTTCTTCCTCATGTGATTAACCTCAGCATCGGACTTAAGTCGGAGTTGTTTGTGGAAAACAAAAAGGCAAGATTAAACCGATGAACGAGGCTCAGTAACCCTCTGATCGGCGTGTTTTTCTGCTTCCTGGATGGCGCGGGTAATGTCACCGAGGCAGCAAGCCCCGCTCGGGTTCTTGACTTCGCAGGCGCAAAAACCGCTTTGCACTTCCGCTTTAATCTGTTGCAAGATTGCTGTCCTACCCTTTGACTCGATGTCTTTGAAAATGTCTTCTCGGCTGTAGTGGAAGCAGTAGCAGAGCGGAATTGGGTCGGCCGTCTCTTTGATTCCTACGCGTACCTTTAAGTCCAGCTTTCTAAACACGCCTTCGCAGGAGAAATAGACAATCTCGCAGTTTGCCGTGCGGCAGAACCAATATGAGGTCCTGGCTGGTACGCGCGTGTGATTTTGAACCAAACTTTTGATAGTCAGCACTGTCACAGGCTTACCCCTTTTATCGCAGGAGGGACAGGTTCCTGGCTTGCCCGTCCGACCAAAACACGCCTCGCCCTTTACGGTCGAACAGCAATGTTCAATTGTCACTCCTTCCCCTGACTTGGGTGGACTTGAAGCCCACCTTGCTGAGGGCTCACGGAGTTGCTGCTCGTTTAAGTTCACTTTCCTCTCCTCCGAAGTGCGCGGCGATGTGGTTCCAGCTTGTTTCTTCCGACAACGATTGCGACTGGCTTCGATTCGCTATGCAGGGTTTGACAGCTATTGAGGGCCGGAGCATATCTTAGAAGGTGCTTCTCGATTCCGGTCAAAATTGGTTGAAGGTCCGAATTAAGGCGATAGACTTTATTTTTGCCATTCCATTCCCATTCCACAAATCCGCAGTTCAGCAGGCAGGCGAGATTGTGAGAAATTCGGCTTTGCTCGATCTCGAGCTCCTCGACCATCTCGTTTACGTAATAGGGCCTATTTCTCAGCAGTTGCACGATTGAGAAACGGGTCTGGTTTGAGAGCGCGCGAAAGAACTCCCGATAAAGCCTGGATTCCAAAATGACCTCCAACTGATATGATACATGCTGCATATGAGAAGTCACACATATCGCGACTGCTGTAACGGAAATTCTCGGAACTGAGTGTCTTTCAGGCGGTGAACAATAGTTCCAGAAAGATAACAGGCGAAATCCGAATGTTTCGAGAGCCAGAGAAAAGAATGTTCACAGCTGGAAAAGAAGTCGGAGGAAATAATCTGCAGGCAAAGAGCTCAGTGATGGCCAGTTTGGCTGCGCTCGGCAGTGTATTCCTGGCTTCCAGTTGCTGTTTGCCGCTTCTTCCGTTCCTGTTCGCCGCAGGAACCGCAGGGACGTCAGCGTTCTTCGTAAAAATACGACCGTTCCTATTGGTAGCGTCCTTACTCTTTATTGCTTTTGGCTTTTACCAGGGATGGCGGGCCAAACGGTGTAAGTGTAAGCCGAACGTCCTCAGCACGATGCTGTTGTGGTTTTCGGCGGTTGTCGTGGTCGCCTTCATTTTCTTCCCACAAGTCATTGCAAATCTTGTAGCCAATCTTTTCGCGGGTTGATAACGGAATCAATCGTTTTTGGAGGTCCGGCGTTGTTCGCATGTTCCTCAAACTGTTTGCAGCGCTTTTAGGAGCGTGACATGAATCGTCACAAACGCATAAGTTTTGGAGGCGTACTGGCATTTGCAATCTTGGTGATCTACTACCTTTACGGGGGTAGCACATCGCCCAAGGGCCAACAACCACTAGTTCGTTTGAGTGGCTCCAATCTTGTCTCACTCAAAGACGCCTTCAACGGATCCGCAAACTCTGTTCGCTTGCTAGTCCTAGTTTCCCCAACTTGATCAGTTTGCTTGCAGGGGGCCTCTGCACTCGAAAAATTACTCTCTGAGCAGCGC
>JALYIM010000204.1 GCA_030775785.1 Acidobacteriota bacterium | reverse complement strand
GCCGTACTCTCGAACCGGGTGCCGACAGCAGTACCAGATCGGTGAAATCTCCACGCACCCAAAACTTCGAAATCCGGCGAAGTCGGCCTCATGCCGGTCACGCGTGCCGGGGCAACGCTTGTTGTTTGAAAGATTGCCGGACCCGAAACCGAGATTTGCAGATCTTGTGTTATGCCGTAGGCCAGCATCGTCCTGTTCATCAATCCAGTGGCTTGGCTGTCGGTGCGTCCCATGATGCCAGTATCCACGCTCCATCCACCCTTCGGGTTCGTTGGAGTTGCAAACCCGAATACCGGTCCATGACCAGAGCCAAAGGCCACCTCAGCCAGCAAAAAAAGAAGCACGAAATATCGCGAAAACTTTCGCATAAGCAAACTAAAAGCGGGTTTCTTGACCATTTTCTTGGCCACAACCACAATGGCGATTCTAGTCGCCACCTTGCCGGACGCGGTTCCCTTCGTCACTCTGACTTCTAATCCGCACTTAAAATAAAAGCAGCGATCACTTCACCTTGTTTAAGTCTGAAACTTTTCCTCCTTGACCAATAACCTCTATACACATTTGGATCGAAACATGAAATACCGCGCTCAGTTTCGGCATCAGCGGCGCGCCATGTAGGCCTGAAAGAAAATCGAAATGTAATGCCAGCAAGGATGCGGACGAATCGTTCGCGTTGAGCTGGTTTGTGCGCAGCAGTACTGGCTTTACGTTGAATACCGAGCTACAGCTCAACATCGCCTGCATCCCGCACGAATATGACAGCCAGCCCATGTGGTCTCAACTCCCTTGTTCATTTATCATTTCTCCTGGTACGGCCGGGCTCCATAGTCCGTTCAATTAGCGTGCAGATCGCTCCAGCTGACAGCTTCTGCTTGCCTGCCTTCTTCCACTGCTTTATTGAGCGATCTAATTCCTGTTTGAAGTTCTCTAGCTTCTGGATTTGTTCGGTCACATCGCGGAGGTGGCGTTCGGCTATTGCGATCACATCATTACAAGGGCATTCTCCCCGCCCCCGACTTTGAATGATTTCGCGAATTTCCCCTAAAGTGAATCCCAACCATTTCGCTTGGCGGATGAATTGAAGTTGTTTTAATTCCTGATCGCCATATCTACGAAAACCAGATTCGGTCCTCGCCGGCTGCGGCAGGAGATTTTGTCGCTCGTAAAATCGAACTGTCTGGACGGTGGCACCTGCTCGGTGTGCTAGTTCTCCGATTTGCATGGTCAACCATACACTCTATACTCAGGTATAGAGTCAAGTTTTCGCCTACAAGGTTTAAGCGAGGATGTGTGAAACTTTTTCCTTCGCAAGCGCAGGAAGAGTCGGGACAAGCCAGGTAAATAGCATCGTTCAAGCCAGAGCCTTCGTTGTCCTCTTTCAGCTGCCAACCCGGTAACCCTTTACAGCGATACTTCTGAAGAATTGGAGTTTTATGCCCCAGAATTCGCCACAATCAAACCTCGATGGTAGGAAGATTGCTCTTGTGTCAAAGCTCTTCGGGCCTTGCGAAACTGGAACCACAACGAGTGCGACGAAGAACTTGGGATGTATGGGTGCTCTTGCCGGTGCCACTATTCCAAGGTTGGGGAAATTGGGATACATAAAGAACAAGCTCATGGTTCCGATCAATGAACTCTTGCCTGAACGCTTGGAAAAACTTAACTACCTAGGCCCCTACAGGAAGGACCGAATTGAACACTAACGCTGAAGGTTTAAATTCACTTTGACTCCTTAAGAAGTCTCACAAAGCGCCCTCCCCAGCGGGCGCTTGCCTCATTTTGATCCGAATCAATATCCCAAAAGTCTGCATTGGGTGTGAAAGAAGCTGGGGCACTGACGCAGAAAATAATCACAAATTAATCTCAACAACGACTTTTTAGTTCGGTATCAGAACGAGACTAAAGTCTCCACCTCCCATAGGTTATGGATACGGGTTTGAAGATCACCAGGGACGTTCTGTTAGCCGCGATTTGAACATAGACTATCACGATGTAATCAACAGCTTTATCGGAGCGCACAAAGTGCTAGGAATCAGCAAACGGACTGGTCGGTTAACAGCTGAGGTCTCGACCATGGTACGAAATCCGAAGCGCTGACGACTTCTGGGCGGCCCGAATGCCCAGTTGTATCCTCGGGGCGGACTTTGCGGGGATGCGTTCAATCAAGCGCTAGTAGAAGTTGACGATAGCCGGATGGAGTTCCCACAGAGTAGCTACCTGGGCCGAACCGCGGCCGTGTTCGAAATCCTCAAAGGGGAGACCTAGCACGCTGACACGAAGAGGTCGGGGTAATTCTCCTCCATGCTGAGAATCTAGTTGAAAACCTTTCTGTCTGAGCTGATTTTGAAGGTTCTGTCGAGCAGTGCAGTATCCCGTATCCACCGGCGTCTCAACTACTACTCTAGGAGCATTTTTGTCAGGTGTTTGAGAGATTTCCAGATGAATGTCGCAGTCGCCTGTATTCAGGCTCGCGTTTTCTAAATATGCAGTTGCGACATGCATTAACTGAAGTTCACGTCCAGTACGAGGCTGATCGATGGATCTTGAGGCCAAGTAAGAATTGTATTCACGTCGATTTCTGGCGGAGTTCCGCTGGGTAGAGGTACGTGCTTGGCAGCATGGCGATAATCCAAGGCATCCGGTTCAAGGGGAAGGCAATTGCAAATATCTGGGTTCAACACCTTATTAATTATCCCGCACGATTGCGTGAGCATTATCAGAACCAAAAGGCCAAAAGTACGGGGGAACCGCCTTTTAACTTGCGTCATATGTGATTTGTTCATAAATGATTTCATCTTTAGAATTCGAAATCCAGAGAAAATTGGAATTGTCTGGGGTTAAGCG
>JALYIM010000203.1 GCA_030775785.1 Acidobacteriota bacterium | reverse complement strand
TCGCCACATCTACGTCTATCCTGGGAATGGGAAGTCCGTTCCCACCATGGTCCTATCGAACACCAGATTCGAATTGAAAATCACGACACCTGTGAAATCTGGATACCTCTCCAGGAAAGTTTTATTTTCGATTGGGAAACGCCCCCTCAGGACAGGCTTGAGCAATTCTATGTCGAAAAAGGCGCCGATACCCCTTCCGCCTCCGGTACTCACCTAATACTCGTGCCTGACGGATATCAATGGGAGGGCACCTCGACTACGTATGCGCAACCACGACCCGGCCTGCCGCGGGAAATTATCCCCTATTTTTTAGTTGAGCATACAGGCGGTGCGCAAGCCGGCTGGTACGCCGGAATCGAATTTAGTGGCGACACCCATCTCACCCTCACCCGCCAAGGCGGATCTCTTCATGGCGAAGTTGGTCTGGATCCCAATCCAGGTCCATTTCGTACTCGCCTCAAGGGGGGTCAGGTTTTTGAGACTCCGCGCATCTTTTTGGGCGCTACTAGCCGCGGTCCGGACGCGACCGCGAATGTTCTTCGTCGCTGGATTCGCGATGTCTTGATGGATCAGGATGTTTGGAAAGACCCACACTACCCGTTCCTCGTGAACAACAGTTGGGGAGGAGGCATGCTGGTAAATGACGAAATCTCGCGACGCATGATTCGCGATTCGGCAGAATTGGGTCTGGAGATGTTCCACTTGGATGCAGGCTGGTTCCGGGCCGTAGGCGACTGGGTCCCCGATCCCGACAAGTTTCCTCATGGGCTCCAACCGATTGCAGATGAGGCGCACGCAAGGGGATTGAAATTTGGACTTTGGATGGATTGGGCACAGGCCGCACTGGCGACCGCACCTGGTGCTTTAAACATTCGCGATCCCGAGGTTCGAACCTGGATGACTACAAATTTGCCGGTGACTTGGAGGCCGGAAGAGTTCAAAGGCCAAACCTTTGATATCGGCGTGCCTGAAGCTAAAGCGTGGGCCTTGCGGAAGACTGATCAGATCGTTACCGACTACAAATTGGACATGCTCGAGCACGACGGATATCTAGTGGCTAAAGGATGCGATGCTACTGATCATCCGCACGCCGAACCAGATCCCCTCAATAAGTGCACCTACCGGGACGGGGGTTTCGTTTTCTTGCAGAGCTCAAATTCGACCGACGTGAGCTACCACGCGGTACGCGCCTATTATGACATTCAATCCAATCTGCGCAGGCAGCATCCGGGCCTGCTACTGGAAATCTGCAATGACGGTGGACGAATGATTGATTTCGGTAGCGCCGCCCACGGTGACTATTTTTCTATCACGGATAGTTACGATCCCCTTTCGAATCGACGTGCCTTCTACGATACAAGTTTTGTTCTACCTCCCGCAATGCTAGAGGCATACGTCGAGCGCTGGCCGGTTCCGAGAATCGAGAACTTCCGTTACATGTTAAGAAGCGGGATGATGGGATGGCTCAGCATCATGATTGACACCAGCTCATGGGATGCCGAGCAACATAAAGCAGCGAAGGAAGAGATTCAGCTTTATAAGTCTTTCTTGCGACCACTAATCCGGAACGGAGATCTGTACCATATCTCCGATCGTCCAGACGGCGTGCATTGGGACGGCATGGAATATTTTGATGCTAAGACGCGAAGCGGCGCGGTGTATGCATTTCGCGGCTCGACTCAGTCGCAAGGTGAACACACATTCTACCTTCGCGGTCTGGAACCCTCTTCCCATTATCAGTTACGATTCCACGATTATTCTGCCTCTGACGAAATTCTGACCGGCACTGACCTAATGAAGAACGGACTAGTTGTGCGGCTTCCAGGCGCGAACAGTTCCGAGATTGTATTTGTTGAACAGTTGCCAACTCCTGCGCAGTAGTATAAATTTCTGCGAATTCGGACGTCTGCGAGTGGCACCTATGCGGATGCTGATCGGCCCAACGGACGTTTGCAACCATTTTCACGTTTGTTGCAGAGCCGAAGGCCTACAGTGCGCGCAACGGAACAAACCCCAGAACGGGTAGCGACGTGTCTTCGCGAGCTCAGGTTGTCCTTCACCTTTGCGCGTCTCAAGACCAGGAACCCGGCCTCTCCTATTTATTCACCATTCAGCAGGCAAAGATTTGCGTCGTTCTATCGATTATTTGGGATGACTTCGATACGGACATGTTTAGTCCAAACCGTGAACTGATACGATCCAACCTGCCGAAAGCCAAATGAACTCACTCAATCACCCCTCATTACGGGGAGCTACCTAAAATCCGATGCAGAGCTGGTGTAAATAGTGAGTTCAAGTTTAAGAAGTGTGTTCGTGGGAACAGCCGCGCTCTCGACGGGAGCCGTCGCGGCGCTTCTGCTGACGATCCTGCGCAGGCCAGTAGACGGCGATGTGGTTGGCCGTGAGCGAACGGCGCGTCTCCTCTTGATCGGAGTGGCTGCGCAGCGTCTGCATTTCATGGAGGAGTTCGTTACAGGAATTCAAGATCGGCTTCCCGCGCTGCTTGGCCTACCCCCATTGCGTGAGAATTTCGTCGTAGCTTTCAATCTGACATGGCTGAGCGTTTGGATTCTGTCGGCGATTGGCCTGCAAAAAGGGTACTGGTTCGCTCTATTCCCTGTGTGGTTCTTCGCAATTGCAGCGATCGTGAATGGAATCGCACGCCCCATGCTCGCGGTTGTAGCTCACGGATACTTCCCGGGCTAATCACCTCAGAAAGGGATGAAGGTCGCCGCGGCGTACTTCTTCGATTAACTCTGCCACTGCGTCGCGAACCGCAAGCGGGCTGTCTAGTTTTAGCATCGAGTCCGTGCTGGGGCCAATTGCGCCCCTATTGCGCTCTTTCTCAGGCGGCGGAGCCTCCATGCGTGGGTGCCAGATCCACAAACTTCGTCTGCACACGTTCAAGATCCAGCAGCGACTGGGCCCCATGTCGTAATTGGGTACAGTGTGGTCGACGGCGGCAGCCCCGTCCGAATTCTGCGTCCGTGCGCCAATCGCGCCAGCACTAGGCCCATCAAAACCAGCAGCAATCGCCTCTTTGCGATTCGTAAAGGCGCAATGTGGTATTCTCCGCGCAGAATGAGAGCTGTATCCTTCATCATTCTCGCCACAATTGTTGGGTTT
>JALYIM010000202.1 GCA_030775785.1 Acidobacteriota bacterium | reverse complement strand
TGCCAAACAACGCCACCGTGGAAGACATCATGGAAGCGTATCTGCAGGCATGGAAGCTGGGATTAAAAGCCGTGGCCGTCTATCGTGATGGATGCAAGCAGTCGCAACCGCTCAGTGCCGCCGGGAGTACCACCGCACTCTCGAAAAAAGAAGACGCCCGCGTGGCCGCAGCACCGCAGGATGAAGCGAGTTTGAACGGGCCTCCGCGGGCCATTCGCCATCGCCTGCAGGAAGAGCGTGCTTCGATCACTCACAAATTCAATGTGGGCGGACACGAGGGCTACATCACCGTCGGTCTCTATCCTGACGGATGTCCTGGCGAAATCTTCGTCACCATGGCCAAGGAAGGTTCCACCGTAAGCGGCCTGATGGATAGCTTCGCCTGTGCCGTCTCCATCGCATTGCAACATGGCGTGCCTTTGAAACTTCTGTGCGAAAAATTCGCGCACACGCGCTTCGAGCCTAGCGGCTGGACCAGCACTCCTGAGATTGGATTCGCGAAATCCATCATGGACTACATCTTCCGCTGGCTGCAGCTACGCTTTCTCACCGGGCAGCAGCAGATGCTGTTCGATACGCTCAGGCCAAAGCAGTCAGCTCTGAATTCGCAGGCTGCGGAAATCGAAGGCAATTCACCGCCACCAGCGCAGGAGCGTCCAAGGACGGGAGCAATTCACGCAGCCGACGCCTTGTCGAGCATCGTGGATTTGGGAGACGCTCCCACATGCAGCTTCTGCGGATCAATCATGACCCGTAATGGAAGCTGCTACCGCTGCATGAGCTGCGGCAGTACGAGTGGGTGCTCGTAGGTCAGGACCGCAATTGGTTACGTTGACTTACACAATGCCATGTGTAAAGATTCACACATGGCAACTAACTTAGCGTTGGACGACAAATTAATCAAAGAGGCGCAGCGCTCCGGAAAGCACAAGACCAAGAAAGAAGCTGTTACTGCTGCGCTAGAAGAGTACATCCGGCACCGGAAACAGCTCCGCATCCTTGATGCATTTGGCACCTTTGAATTCGATCCCGCCTACGATTACAAAGCGGAGCGCAGCCGCCGGCGTTCGTGATGCCGCTGGTATTGGTGGACACTCCAATCTGGTCACTTGCCTTGCGACGAAAGCAGGCCGACCTGAATGCCTCCGAAGAAATCCTGAACCAGAAGTTGGCAGAGCTGATTGAGCAGGGTCGGGCGCAGATCATGGGAGCGATTCGCCAGGAATTGCTCTCGGGAATTCGAGAAGAGGCCCAGTTTAAAAAGCTACGAGACTATCTTCGTGCCTTCCAACAACCGAGCCTTGACATAAGTGATTACGAAGAAGCGGCCAGGATGAACAACGAGTGCCGCGCTCGAGGAATTGCGGGGTCGGCAGTTGATTTCCTCATCTGCGCCGTCGCACATCGAAGACGCTGGCAGATTTTTACGACCGACCGCGACTTCAATCGATACCGAAAGGTGCTGGGGTCTAAGCTGTTCGAAGTGAAATGACGATGCGCAACATTTTGGCTAAGGAGACTTAGCGCGGGCAACGAGTCGCCACGGAGCACTTCGTTGTTGAACGCTGACGTTTTCCCAGGAGCGAATGGTTTATCCACTCCATAGCCAAACGTATCCAATCACCACATTGCCTCTGCCTTGCGCCGGCGGTTATACTGAGCACAATGCATCCGGCGTAGACCCTGCATTGCGAGCCGGATAACGGAGGTTCGTCTTCAGCAGTATTGCGGACCCAAATCCCGCTGCCGGGACTAGCGCTGTAGGGAAGCGAAGCGCGTTGGTTTCCTGGCTGAGTTCATGGGTGCAGCCAGTCACCCAGAGTTTGTTTGCGACTTTTTTCCCCTCCGGATGTCGGCTTTGCAACGCCCCTCTTACAAATCTTTCGCGGCTTCCTGTCTGTGAGTCTTGTCTTGCGGGTATGCATCCCATCGAGGGAGCAGTGTGTGCGGTTTGTGGCGAGCGGCTGATGAGTCCGTACCTCGTGGATTCGGACGTGGCATCGTCCGTGCCAAGCGATGCTCTCTGCGGACTTTGCCGGCGAGTTACGCCTTCATACGCGAGAGCTGTGGCTTACGGCAGCTATGACGGTGGATTACGCGAGTTGATTCATCTGCTGAAATATCAGTCGGTGCGCCCGGCGGCGGATGTGCTGGGAGAGATGTTGGCGGCGGCGATTGCAAAACTCAGCACGAACTTTGAACAAAAAACTATTCTCGTGGTGCCAGTGCCGTTGCATCGCAGCAAGTTGCGTGAGCGCGGATTCAATCAGTCCGAATTGATTGCGCGCGCCGCCCTGAAATTTCTTCATGCGGACGGTCGCCTCCGAGTAAGTCCTGTGCTGAAGCGCATTCGTCCGACGAAATCACAGATTGGATTGACCCAGCATCAACGTCGCGAAAACCTGCGTGGAGCATTCGCGGTTATAAATCCGGAAGAGATCAAAGGAAGCGAAATTCTGTTGGTGGACGACGTCGTTACCACCGGAACCACAGTGTCTGAATGTGCGCGAATTCTGCGACGCGCGGGCGCATCTAATGTGTGGGTGGCATCAGTCGGGCGGACGCTGAAGCTTGGGCAGCAATCGATAGCATGGGCGCAGGCTCCGAAGGCGGCGCTTGCTTTTGGAACATGATGACTCAGCGATTGACGAAGTCGAAAGCACATGTCAGGAAAGTGGACTAATTCGACGGTGAACGCGGCAGTGCACCTGGGAGTGCATATGGTTCCGCTGGCGGAAGGTTTCCACCAGCGCGACGACGCTCAGGGATTGCATGCTCCGGTGCTGGTGCTGAACGCGTCCTATGAGCCAATCAACGTTTGTGCCGCTCGACGCGCTATCGTCCTGGTGTTGAAGGGCGTGGCAATGACGGAAGAAGAGAATGGACATTTTCTGCACGCAGCGCGTTTGGCTTTGCGATTGCCGTCCGTAATTCGATTGCTGGAATATCGCCGGATTCCGCATCAGACGCGGGCACTGTCTCGCAAGAACATCTTGCTTCGTGATCGAAACAGTTGCCAATATTGTGGAGAGATTTTATCCGCCAGCGAGCTTACGCTTGACCACGTTGTGCCGCGATCACGGGGAGGGGCTTCCAGCTGGGAAAACCTGGTGGCATGCTGCCATACCTGCAACCGGAGAAAAGGAAACCACCTTCCCACCGAAGCGGGCATGAAGCTCACGCGTGACCCTCGCCCGTTCAATCTTCATACCAGTCGCCACATCATGCGCCTGATGGGGCGCTCCGATGACAAGTGGCGCAAGTATCTTTTTTATTAAAACTCGCAACCTCCTCAAACAACAAGCCAAATCTGTCACTTCTTGCACTAAACATGGCGGTGATTATTTAGGCGATTGCTCCGAGGCTTTGGGATCGGACGGCTTAGAGTCGCTGCTCTGTGCGGTCCCGTCTTTAGTGCCTGGTTCTTTTGAGACTTCCTGTCCGTTGTAAGTAATCTTCGATTTCGATCCGAAGTAGTGATAGTCGGTATATTTCACGATCTCGCGGACCTTCACGTCGCCGGCTGAGAATTTCAGGGTATCTTCGGCGAAGGTGTAGGTCGGGAACCAATATTTCCCATCAATTTGCTCACGATAAGTAGTGAATTTCGGGAAGAGATTTTCGTTGTCTTTCTTTTTCCGAATGTCCGGCACGCTTTTGCCATAAGTTTTTACGATCTGCAAATCTTTGTCGTCTACCCAGATGCGTCCTTGAAAGTAGCGCTTCTTGCCTTCGATCCTTTTCGGAGCAACGTCGAAAACGTAACAGTGCAGTTCATCTTCCTGTTGCTGTCCAACGTAGAGAATGTCGTATTCCCCGATGTCGTCGCTAGTGAGAACGAAGGGTAGCCGGTTCTCAATGTCGTCCACGTCCTGCTCGGTCATCATGATGCGCTCCAGCGTAGATTGCGGAGCGAAGACAACATTTTTGACCTTGTGTCCCTGATTGTCGAAGGTAACGTCGAAGACTTGTTTGTACTCGCCATCTATCGTGTCACCCTCCAACGTGCGAACCGTAACGGTCTGGCGATAGGTGTACTGCTCGCGCGCTTCCTGAAACTGCTTTTCTTTCGCGGCAAATTGCTGGATGACCTGATCAGATGTAACGCCTTTGGGTTGGGCGGTGTTCAAAGGGCCCTCTTCGGCCACCGCAGGCAGTGTTCCGGAAGAAGACAGAATCAAGATCAGAAGAAATGAAAGTAATGAGAGTTTCATAGAAGGTATTCGTCTCGCGAGTGTCGTCACCTTGCAAGCATATCTCGGTGCAATTATTTAGATGCAGTCCCACCCCTGAAGGTGTCAGTGTCGTCAAGAGCCAAACCAGTTTCTCCACCACATGTAAGATGAAACAGTCTAAGCGATGACTCAAAGTTCACAACCCATAACGTCCCCGGCAGCCGACGTGCAGCCGAAAATATCGCAATTGGCCTCCCGCCTCGAAGTACGTGCAGCGCTCGACTGGATGCGCGCGCATGAGGCGCAATTCGTGCGCTGGCAGTTGGACTTGGCTGCCATCCCCGCTCCTCCATTTGGCGAAAGTGCCCGTTCGCGATGGATGGAATCACAATTTCAGGAACTTTCACTCGAGGATGTACACACCGACGAAGTAGGCAATGTGTTTGGATGCCTTGGAAATCGGCTACCCGCGGGCACCCCCTACACATCGCTGAGCGCGCATCTTGACACCGTTTTCCCGGCGGGAACTCCACTGAACGTCAGGCAGCAGGGAACGCGCCTTTTCGGACCCGGGGTTTCCGACAATGCCGCGGGCGTGACCGCCCTGCTGGCGATCGCGGCGGCACTACGGGCCTGCAAAATTACGCCATCCTCTCCGATCCTTTTTGTCGGCAACGTAGGCGAGGAGGGCGAAGGAGATCTGCGTGGGATGCGACACATCTTTTCCGATGCGCGGTGGAGAAATTCGATTGCCTGCAGCATCGTGCTCGACGGCGCAGGCACCGATACCATCGTTACCGAAGCCCTCGGAAGCCGTCGCTTTGAGGTAATTGTCCGAGGACCAGGAGGCCATTCGTGGAGCGACTTTGGCGCGCCGAATCCTATCTTCGCTCTTGCCAAGGCGATTAAGCTACTTACGCAAACCCCTATTCCGTCGTCTCCTAAGACCACGTTCAACGTCGGAGTGATTCGCGGGGGGACGTCGGTTAACTCCATTCCCGAGTCCGCCAGCATGCGTGTTGATCTTCGCTCGACTTCAATGGCCGAAATGGAGCGACTCGAAACAGCTCTGCGGAGTTCCATTGCTTCAGCGGTGGAAGAAGAGAACGAAGAGGCTGCCAAGCCAGGTAATCATCAAACACGTTCCTGCGGCTTGAGCGCGGAGATCGTGCCCATCGGCAACCGTCCAGCTGGCGAACTCGCGTCCGATTCGCGGACGCTGCAGGTGATTCGCGCCGTGGATTCTCACCTGGGCAACGCGGCCCAGATTCAGCGTGCCTCGACCGACGCAAATATTCCGTTATCAATGGGACGCGAAGCCATTGCAATCGGAGCGGGTGGCACTGGCGGCGGCGCACATACCCTGCAAGAATGGTTTGACTGCACCGGCAGGGAACTCGGTCTGCGGCGTATTTTGCTCACTGTGCTGGCGCTGACTATGCGATGGGAAGAAATTCCGACGATTGATTAGGCGAGCTTAGAATGCAGATTTCAGTCGTGCAGGCTTAAAGGGAATGATGACAATCGCCTCCAAATCAACAGCGTTGCCATTTTTGGTGGCGGGTTGGAACCGCCAGCGTAACAGCGCGTTGCGCGCATATTCATCCAGCCGGTCGTCCGCGCTCACCAGAATTCGCACCTCTCCAACGGACCCATCGCGCCGGATGACAGCGTAGAGGGTGACGGTGCCCGAAATGTTGTGCCGCATCAATTCTGCCGGATAGCCGGGATCAACCTCCTGGGTCGCGATTGGAGCCACCAACGCTCCAACGGTCTGATTTTGCTTCAGCTCGGCAAAACGGATTACCCAACTGCCGCCGGCTGAATTCAAGTTCGGCATGTTCATAGTCATTGAATAGAACCGGCGATCGCCAAAGATTGTCTTTTCCACCTGCCCGGGATTACGCCCTGGAATGGGGGAATCCGACTGTTGCGGTGTGCTCGTCACCCGAGGTGGAGTTACTTCGGCTACGATTGCTTTGTCTTTCATTCTGGCAGACGACGAATCTGCCTGCGGCGCCGCGCCCACCAAAAGCCCAGCAGGAATATCGTTCCGGCCGTCGGCAGTTGAGGAGTTTGAAACTTCTCGCACATCCGCGCTGGGTGATCCGGGCGAACCGGATTTTCCTAGTGGTGTTGCCGCAAAGGTGCCCCGCCGATTTCCGATTTGTACCTTGTCTTCAGTAGGCGGCATGGGACTCACGTTGAGCACGATGAGCTTTCTTCCCAGGTCCCTGGCGGCGTTGGCGGAGAGCGACGGCGCGGGCGCCACGGCGGTATTGCTCTCGGGCGCCGCCACTCTCGCGTTTGAAGAGTTTTGAGGCCCGCTAAGTTGCGGGGCAGGTGCGACGACATTTGCCGCGTTTGCGAGCATCTCGGTGGGCTTGCGGTCGGAAACTTTATTTGTCTCAGGTGCAGGTGGAACAACCGCAGATGCCGGAAGCAGTGAAGTTCGTTCTTGTATAGCTTTGCTGATTTCCGGCGCGGGACCAATGACCCGGACCGCGATATCAGAAGGATTCAATCTCCTCGTTTTCAGACCTGAAATCTCTCGCGCCGCCATAGCTGCGGGGAGGAGGGGTGGCTTGGGTGCCCACGAAATCATGTTTGGCATCGGTACCTGATGCGTCAACCGCAAGGCGGGAGCAGCGACCACAGTTTGTGTTCGATTGTCCGCTTCGGGTGGCACCGAGATTATGGTTTGTTTTGAAGGTCCAGGCGATCCTTGCTGAGACACCGCTAAACTTTCTTTAATGGTATCTATCGGAGGAAGAAATTCCGACGCCTTGAAATAAACCACGGAAGCATCGCGAAATGGAGAGCGCTCCAGCACATGCGGAGGCGGAGCAAATTCAAAGCTTGCCAGCAGTCCCAAGCCAAGAAGTGTCTCAGCGAGTATAGATTTAGCAAATATTTTCCAAGGCGGACGCGAAGCCACAAATACGTCGGGCCAAAACACTCCGGGACGCGATGAAAGCAGAAGCGCGGGCTGCCTATTGGGAAACAAGCAGTCTTTCAGATTGCGTGCGAAAACCTTGTGAGCAGGTTCAAGTTCTATCAGCAGCCGCGGCGTGGATGACGGGCGTCCCACGCGGGGGAAAGTCGATCCTCCATCAGTTCGAAACTCCGTCATTAATTGATGACCCAGACGCCCAGGCACAAAAGCGGGAATTTCGCCTCATTATAGCGGGGTGCCCGGTGACTCCGTGATTCACATGATCATTTTTCGTGATTTAATGCCCTTGTGGGATAGGTGCAGGTATGCAAAAGATTTCAAAACTCTGGTTAGTTGTTCTGTTCTGTCTAGCACTGGGCTTTTCGCAGAACTCCGCGCAGCCGTCCGCCTCGGACGCGACGCAAGCTCCGGCGTCGGTGAACTCCCCTGAGCAAACTCCGAAAGCGAGTTATTCGGGGATGTACACATTTCTGCAGGAGGGTGAGTTTTTGCAGCTCACAATCGAGGATTCCGGCGATACGAAGCAGAAGCAAAATACGAAAAGTGTTACCGGATTCGTTTCACGCTACGGCAATACCGACGGCGACCGGGGAGCATTTCTCGATCAATTCATAAGACAGGGAGCGTTGGACGGGACCGCAGTTTCGTTTTCTACCGAAACCGTTCACGGCACCTGGTATGAATTTAAAGGGACCTTCGATCGCGGTGCGGGGAAGAAAGCCGGAGATGAAGGCTACTACGTGCTCAAAGGCGCTCTCTCAGAGAACTCCACCGATAGCAATAAAAAAGTGTCAACGAAATCCCGGCAGGTCGCGTTCAAATCCTTTCCGCAAGACGCTGACGCACCTCAACGAAAGACCGACTAGAGTCGCCATCGGCCGTGAATCTGGACATCCCGTTTACTCTTTTGGACGAAGCGCTGTTTCGTCAGGCACAGTGTTGCATCTAAGACAGTGGCTGGTTACTTGGCTGCCAAGCGCTCGAAGGTATAATTAGTAAGCGCTCATATTCGTCGAACCCACAGTTATCGGAGGAAGTAATCATGCATCAGCGCGCTAGCGCTTTTTGGACACGTCTCAGGGCACATCGGCTGGCGTCCATGCTGACGATATTAATCACGCTCTCGCTTGGGATCCTGATCGGTACTGTGATCTCCTATAGCGTCAAGGGCCAGGAAGGGCGGAAGTCCTCCGATGCGACGCCACTGAGCGTCCCGTCGCCGCAGCAGCTTTCAAATCAGTTCTCCCAGATTTCGAAGCAGTTGGAACCTAGCGTCGTCAACATCAATACGGAGTCAACGATTAAGGCTTCTCCTCGGCGGCGAGGAGGGAATCCTGAGCAGCCGGACGAACAAAATCCTTTCGACGATTTCTTTGACCGGTTCTTCGGAGGCCAAGGTGGCAACGGCGGGGCGGGGGGCGGTCCCGTCCGCGAACACTCGCTAGGATCAGGAGTGCTGGTTGATTCCAAGGGATACATACTCACGAATCGCCATGTAGTAGAAAAAGCGGACCGTATTCGTGTCAAATTGCAGGATGACTCCCCCGGCGTTTTGCACGACGCGAAAGTGGTCGGCACCGATCAGGAGACCGATCTGGCCGTGATCAAGATTGAAGTGAATCGCCAATTGCCGACGGCAAAGCTCGGCAACTCCGATAGCATGCAGGTTGGCGACTGGGTTTTGGCGATTGGAAGTCCGTTCGGCTTGCAGGAAACCGTAACTGCTGGAATTGTTTCCGCTAAGGGCCGCAATATTGTTCCCAATCGGCAGTTTCAGTCTTTCATTCAAACCGATGCCGCGATTAATCCCGGCAACTCAGGCGGCCCGCTGGTCAACATGGCGGGAGAAGTAATCGGTATTAACACTGCTATTCTGACGGATACGAACGCTTATGCAGGCGTGGGATTCGCCATGCCTTCGAACACCATTGTGCAGGTTTATAACCAGCTCATCGGACCTGGCCATCGCGTTTCGCGCGGTTCTATCGGAATCGAGTTCGCCGCCCAGGAGAATCCTGCGATCGCTCGCGTTTATGGCGTCAATTCAGGAGTGACGGTTTCCAACGTTGTTTCGGGCAGTCCCGCCGATCAAGCCGGACTCAAAGTCGGGGACACGATTATTTCCGTGGATGGTAAGCCGGTGAAAAATGGCGACGAGCTGGTTTCGGACATAGCCGGTCGCAAGCCGGGCAGCAAAGCCAACCTCGGCATCATGCGCAACAGCAAGAAGCAGGAAATCTCTGTGACCGTCGCGGACCGCTCGAAGCTTTTCGCCTCTCGCCTTGGAGACGAAGAAGAGAATAGCGAACAGGCAACACCTAAAGAAAGCCGACTTGGATTGAATGTTCGTCCCATTACTCCTGATATGGCGGACCGGTTGGACATTCAGTCGGGTAAGGGCGTCATCGTTCAGGAAGTGAGGCCGGGATCGTTTGCGGACGATATCGGGTTCACGCGCGGAGACGTCATTCTAGAAATCAACAAACAGGTTGTAAACAGCGAGAACGACTTCAACCAAGTTCAGTCCTCACTCAAAAGTGGACAGGATGTCGTCTTCCTGGTCCGTCAGCGCGGCGCAGGCCGTAAAGACGGGACGATCTTCCTAGCCGGTACACTTCCGTAATGTCAACCATCACTTTCAGTGCTGGCGTTGGAGCATGGTTCAAGAGATCATGACTTCAGCGCCAGCACGGCCATGTAACTGCAACCTGTCAGCGGCTGACAGTTGCAGCGAGATTACTTGTTGAGGTGGTTTTTGGAAGGTTCAAGAATTTGCGGCTTCAGCGTAGCGATGGTGCTGGGCATTTCTCTATGCTCTGGCAATTTGTACGCTGCAACTGGCAACGCGTCTGTAAATCCAAAGACGAAAGTTTCCGTTAAGGGTCAAGTTCGAACAAATACCGCTTCCTCACACGGCTTCACAAACGCCTCTACGAAATCCCGTACTTCAAAACACAAAAGCCGTGGCAAGCACATCCGCGGACAAGCCAATATTGACTGGCGGCGCACTCACGAGATTCAGAGCGCCCTTATTCGCGAGCATTATTTAAACGGAATACCTTCCGGCAACTGGGATGTCGCAACACAGAAGGCGATGAAACGTTATCAAGCCGATCACGGATGGCAAAGCAAAACTACTCCGGATGCTCGCGCACTGATCAAGCTTGGACTGGGCCCTGACCAGGAGCATCTTTTGAATCCGGACAGCGCCATGACAATGACCAGCCAGCCGATTTCTCCGCGAAGTAATCCAGTTTCTACCTCAGCGATTTCAGAAAATCCTGCCAGCGAAAACAGCTCTAAGTAACAACTTCCAGAGCACGAATCCTAGTTAGTTTCGTAATAAGGCAAAGGCTCATCGTGAATGATTGCGCGTGGATTGTCATCCACCAGCGCACGGGCAATGTCACTTCCGTAGCTCTCGGCAATGACTTTGCGGGCTGCGGATAAGTTGGGCACCCGGCGCTTGGTGTCATGGGAGTCGGTGGCGAGGACGTGCACGGCCTTATGCTTCAGCAACCAGTCCGCAGCCTGCGAGGATTGCGGTCCCCAGAAGCCCGTCAAAGTTGAAGCAGTGACCTGTACGACGCAACCTAACTCGATCCATTGCAGTACGCGCTGTAGATTCTGCTGCAAGATTGGATTGCGTTCGGGGTGGGTAATGATAGGAGTGATTCCCAACGTTCTCAACTGCGTGAGCGACTGATCAATCTGCGGAGGCACTCCGTAATTGCTCATTTCGGCGAGCATGTAATGCGTTCCAGCGATGCAATAGCGGGTCGAGTCTGAAATCGCGGACTGCAAATTTTCGAACGACATGTGAAAGTCGCATCCCAAACTAAGTTCAGGCCCATCCCCGATACGCTCGCGCAAATCCACGAGCAGCCGTCTTAGATATTCGTGATCGTAGTGATAGCGCTCATTGGCGTGGGGGGTCGCGACCATGTGCTCGATGCCGTCCGCAAAAGCCATCCGGCACATCTCAATAGAGGACTCCCAGGACTTAGGTCCGTCGTCTACGTCAGGCAAAATATGGCAGTGAATATCAATCACGATATTGAGGCGACCGCCGGAAGTTAGCTGTAGCGTTCCTTCATGAAATCGGCAATCGCCGCGTAGGCCTTAGTCAGGATTTTTTCGTCGGGGAGGAATACGATGCGAAAATGTTTGCTTCCGGGTTTCTGTCCGAAGCCGGAGCCATGCACGACCAGAACGTGCTTTTGCAGCAGTAATTCTTTTACAAAGGTGTCGTCGTCTTCGGGGATGTCCAAGCGGGGAAATGCGTAGAAAGCTCCACGCGGCGAAACGCAACTCATGCGGGGAAGTGAATTGCAGGTCGCAACCGTCAGATCTCGCCTAATCCGAAGCTTTGTTCGGACTCCGACCAAATGATCTTGCGGCCCATCCAGCGCTGGCTGAATGGCATATTGCTCCGGATGATTTGCGCAGAGCCGGGAGCGCAGTAGGCGGTGAATGCCTTCGATATATGGATTCACCTGTGCGGCATCGCCGCTGATGATTCCCCACCCGATCCGCCAGCCGGGGGCGAGATAATTTTTTGAGAGTCCCCCGAACGTGACAACCGGAACGTCCGGAGCCACGGACGCAAGCGAAATTTGATCGCCACCGTTAAACTCGTCGTCTTCGATTATGAGCTTGTCGTAAATTTCATCGGCAAAAATCAGAAGATTGTGGCGGCGGGCAAGTTCCGCAATGCGCTCCAACATTTGACGCGAGCAAACGGATCCCGTCGGATTATTAGGATTGATCAAGACTATGGCGCGCGTGCGTGGAGTGATCTTCTTTTCGATGTCCTGGAGTTCGGGCTGCCAGCCATCTTCTTCATTTAGAAAATAAGGATTAAGTTCAATTCCCAATTTGGCCAGCACTGCCGAGTAGAGAGGGTAGTCAGGGCATGGCGTGAGAATGTTGTCTCCCGGATTCAGCAATGCTGCCAGGCAGAGGTCAACAGTCTCACTCACGCCATTGGTTACGAATACATCCTGCAGGCTGCTGATGCCTTTGCGCTCGGCTTCATGACGGATAGCGGTCAGCGCCGAAGGAATTCCCGGAGATGGCGCGTATCCGTTCTTTCCATCGCGCATGGCTTTGTAGACGGCTTCAATCAGGTGAGCAGGAGTTTCAAAATCGAAGTTGAGCGGATCTCCGACATTTAGAGGCAGAACCGTGTGGCCCCTCTTGATGACCTCGTCGGCAATGCAGGCGAGATCGCGGATCGCATAGCGAACGTTGTCCAGTCGCTGCGCGGCTGCGATCTCTCGACTTTGAGTAAGTGGCATATATCCGAACCAATCCGCCTTCTTCACAAGAGCGAAAACCGAAACAGCTTATTCGGGACGATCAATTTGCGCGCGCTGCAGCCGGTCGGAGTAATCCACATAAACCGCTTTCCATTCGGTGTAGAAATCAATTGCACCGATGCCGCCTTCGCGATGGCCGTTGCCGGTAGCTTTCACGCCGCCAAAAGGCAGGTGGACTTCGGCTCCGATCGTGGGTGCGTTGATGTAGGTGATGCCGGCATCCAGGTCGCGCACAGCGGAGAATGCCTTGTTCACGTCCTTCGTGTAGATGGATGAAGACAGTCCGTACTCGATGTCGTTGGCAATGCGGATGGCGTCTTCCATATCTTTGCAAGGAATGATGGAGACAACAGGACCAAAAATTTCTTCCTGGGCGATTCGCATCTTGGGATCAACGTCCACAAAGACAGTAGGCTCCATGAACCATCCATTCTTATAGTCGCCTTGATCAAGACGATTGCCGCCGCACTTCAGTTTCGCGCCCTCGGATTTTCCAATCTCGACATACTTGAGATTTCCGGTTAGCTGGCGCTCGTTGATCGCTGGGCCCATGTCCACGGACTCATCGAGGCCATTGCCGATGCGCAGCTTCTTGGCGCGAGCTACGTAAGCATCTACAAAATCCTTGTAAACACCTTTTTGGACAATGATGCGGCTGGTGGCCGTGCAGCGCTGTCCGGTAGTGCCGAATGCTCCCCAGAGGCCGCCTTCGATCGCAAGATCAAGATTCGCGTCATCGAGCACTATCATCGGGTTTTTCCCGCCCAGCTCGAGCGAGCAATGCTTGAAGCTTTGAGCTGAGGTTGTTCCGACCGTGCGTCCTACAGCGGAAGAACCGGTAAATGAAATTGCGCGCACTTCAGCATGTTCCATCAATGGCGCGCCCGCCTCTGGGCCGTATCCGCCGACGATGTTGATCACGCCCTTGGGCAGGCCGGCATCACTCAGTACACGCACTAGGTTGTACGTTGAGAGAGGAGTATCTTGCGCGGGTTTAATGACGCAGGTGTTGCCGCATACGATTGCAGGCAGAAGTTTCCAAGAGGGAATCGCCATGGGAAAATTCCACGGTGTGATCATTCCGCACACGCCAATGGGCTGACGCACGGCCATGGCGAACTTATTAGGCAACTCGGAGGGCGTGGTTGGTCCGAAGAGGCGGCGGCCTTCTCCCGCCATGTAATAGGCGCAATCTGTGGCTTCCTGCACGTCGCCGCGAGTTTCTTTGAGGACCTTGCCCATCTCGCGAGTCATGTCGCGAGAGCATTCTTCTTTACGCTCGATGAGCATTTCGGCTGCCTTGAAGACGATCTCCGCGCGGCGTGGAGCCGGCACCAAACGCCACTTACGGAATGCCTGCTTCGCGGCTTCAACTGCGGATTCGACGTCAGGTTTGCCTGACTTCTGAAAGATTCCCACGACCTCACGATTGTCAGCGGGATTGCGATTTTCAAACGTCTGTCCGGTCGAGGACTCAACCCACTCACCATCTATAAAGTTCCTGTAGACCTTGGGTGCGCTACTGCTTCCTAAAATAGCCGGGGTGGCTAAGGTTTCGGTTGCCATAAGTCCTCCTGCAGGCATAAAGAAGAATGCCGAACAATCTATGCTACAGGCCAGAGCCGAAAGCGGGCAAGCTGGAGCGAATGATGCAAACGTCCGATTGAGATTTCAGGCGGCAGTGTTTAGCCAAGGTTTACTCACACACCAAGGTAACGAGCCAAGATGATTACCTGACCTGCAGGTGGTTAGCCTTGTGATAATGTCCGAAATACACGATATTTCCTAAGTTTGACAGGTTTTAGAGGGGCTTCTGTGTCGTCAAATCGCAAGCCGGCAATTCAGATTGCATGGAAAACCGTTACCTATCGCAGCGTCGTGCTCGCGATCGTAACGGCGCTGGTGATTTTTCTTGCGAGTGTCCGATTTGTGTTCCCGCAGTTTTCCCAGAACGTGGTCAAAGCGACTACTAATCTTGCGGGCAATCTGCTTGAGCGGGTCGCCGGGGCAGGAGCGAATGGAAAATCTAGCGCCATGAGTTCGCAGCAGGCGCACATCACCGCGTTGGACGGCACTGTGCGAATCAAGAAGTCCGCCAGCAGTAGTTGGATTTCTGCCGCTTACAACGTGCCTCTGGAAAAGGGAGACATCGTGCAAACGGGTTCCGAGGGCATGGCGAAGATCGTCTTCAACGACGGCACGAATTACACCGTGAAGCAGGACTCATTGATCGTCATCGAAGAGAATTCAGCTAACGATCAGCAGCAGACGAATGTGTCGGTCGCGGTGAGCACAGGAACGGTAGATTTGGCGACAGCGACCTTCGTGCAAGGTTCCAGATCACAGGTGATCGTGGCCGGTGCGACAGCTTCTTTAGCGCCTGACAGCGCGGCGCGGGTGAGTAATGATCCGAAAAGCGATCAGCACGAAATCTTGATTAAAAAGGGCGAAGGCGAAATCACTCGTAATGGCGAAGTGGTTCGATTGGCGGACTGGGAAAAAGTCAGTTTTCAGGGCACCGCGCCCCATATGGAAAAAGTCAAGGAGATCGGACCCCCGACTCCGATTTCGCCCGCGAACATGATGCCGATTTTTTCCTCATCGCAATCCAAGCCTGTGGAGTTCTCATGGACACCGATGGCGAACGCCACCGGATACCATCTCCAAATCTCGCGCAACCCTTATTTTTCGTCGAGCATTGTTGATCGCAAGGTAAATACCGCGGATGTCTTGGTTTCAGGACTGGCGGAAGGCGCGTATTACTGGATGGTGCAGTCCTATGGCGCGCAGGGAAAAGAATCGCCGGAAAGCGAGAAAAACCGCTTCACGATTATTCCTAAGGGGAAAGATAGCGCAGCAATTCCACTCGACCTCGAGCCCTTCGTACAACATGGGCATGTCATCGAGTTGACGGGTAAAACCGAGGTCGGCGCACGGGTAATGGTCAACGGACGCGAAGTTCCACTAGTAGGCTCAGATGGAATATTTCATTACTTCACTCCTCCTTTACCGCCCGGAGAAAGCGCAATCACCGTGACCGCGCAGAACGCCAAGGGCGGAGTAAACACGCAGCAGAAAAAAGTGGTAATCCAATGAGGAAGTTAGAAGGTCGCTCCCAAGGTTCACGGACCTTCGTTCGCGAAGAAAACCGGAATATCTCTTAGAATTATCTGAATATCAGGGCCGATAACATCAGGTTCCGGGTAAGCCAGGGTAAGCGTAGGTAGAAACAAAAGTACAACGAAATTTAAAAGAAAGTTCAGAGAGAGAAACTTGCCGTATGTCATCAAACGGATTTCACTCCACCGCGGGCCGCATGCACAACCTGAGATCGCTGTTCAGTATGTTTTCCAGCGATCTTGCCATTGACCTGGGCACTGCCAACACGCTGGTATATGCGCGCGGCAAAGGCATCGTGGTCAACGAACCTTCCATCGTCGCCATCAACAAGAACACTGGCGAAGTTGAGGCTGTCGGCAAGGAAGCCAAAGAGATGTTGGGACGCACGCCCGGAAACATCGTCGCCATAAAGCCAATGAAAGATGGCGTGATTGCGGATTTCAAAGTCACCGAGAAGATGCTCAACTATTTCATCCAGAAGGCGCACAACCGCAAAATGCTGGTGCATCCGCGCATTGTTATTGGCGTACCTTCAGAAATTACACAAGTTGAAAAGCGCGCGGTGATGGACTCCGCCTATCGCGCCAAGGCCAGCGAAGTTTATCTAGTGGAACAGGCAATGGTCGCCGCAATCGGCGCAGGATTGCCCATCACAGAACCAAGCGGCAATATGGTTGTGGACATTGGCGGCGGCACTACCGACATCGCAGTAATCTCGTTGAGCGGCATCGTTTATTCACGCTCGGTGCGCATGGCCGGAAATCAGATGGATGAGGCCATCATGAATTACCTCAAGCGAAAATATAATCTGCTCATCGGAGAGAGAACCGGCGAACAGATCAAGATTGAAATCGGTTCTGCTTATCCGCTGGACAAGCCGCTGACAATGGAGATCAAGGGGCGTAACCTGATCGAAGGTGTTCCAAAAACGATTACCGTGGACGACAGCGAAATTCGAGAAGCACTCAGTGAATGTGTTTCCACCATCATGAACGCCGTGCGGGTGGCGCTGGAACGCACGCCTCCGGAGCTTTCCGCGGACATCAGTGATCGTGGCATTGTTCTCACCGGTGGCGGCGCTCTGCTCAAGAATTTGGACAAGCGCATTCGCGAAGAGACCGGACTGCCAGTCTCGATCGCGGACGATCCGCTGTGCAGCGTAGTGCTGGGCACTGGAAAAATGCTCAGCGATTTCAAGCTGCTGCGTAAGATTTCGATCGAGTAACGCTAGACCTGCGACACTGACGCCGGGCCTTGATTCGTTACCGCCCTAAATTAAAGAGAGCCAACGATGCCGGGCGCGGTCCTAGATAGCCGGCCTGAAATACAACCTGCAGGCAGCAGTTGAAATTGTCATACTGAATTTAGCGTTATGGACAACCTCATCGGTCGCTATCGCAATGTCACTTTGCTAGTGGCGATTCTGTTTGCTCAAGTGCTTGGACTAGCGGTGCAGGTAAAGCGTAATAGCGAGAACGAATCGAGTCGCCTGATCCGCATCTGGACCGTTGGCGCGATCACTCCTCTGGAAAAGGGAATCGTTCACCTTCAGGCTGGCTCAACTGGTCTCTGGCGAAACTATCTCTTTTTGCGCGGCGTGCGACAGGAAAACCGAGAATTAAAAGCGCAGATCGAACAATTGCGACTGGAGCAAGTTCGCCTCAAAGAAGACGCTGAGCAGGCGCGCCGCTTGCAACTGCTGCTTGGCTTCAAAGAACAATTCATCTCGAAAACAATGCCGGCCCAAGTTATCGGATCGAGTGGCAGCGAGCAGTCCCGGTCCGTTTACATAGACAAAGGCTCGCGTGACGCGCTTGAAAAAGATATGCCGGTCATCAGTGCGGATGGCGTGGTTGGCAAAGTCCTGCGAGTATTCTCTTCCACGTCGCAGGTATTGCTAATCAACGATCAGACCAGCGGTGTTGGCACGATTCTCGAGCAATCGCGCTTGCAGGGCGTACTTCGCGGCAGTCCGGCGGGCGAAGTGATGCTCGAAAAGATCATGAATGACGAGCAAGTCCAGATCGGCGAACGGGTTTTGACGAGCGGAGGCGACCAGATTTTCCCCAAGGGACTGCTGGTTGGCACGGTGAGCAAGTCTGGACGCGGCAAAGAATCGTTTCTCGACATTCATATCAAGCCAAGCGCAAATCTTAGTCGTCTGGAAGAAGTACTGGTGATTACCAGGAAAGAAGAAAAGTCTCCAAATACAGCAGTAGTCCCGGTGCGGGCTCTGGATATTTTGACGCAACGCTTGCCATCAGTACCGGACAAGCCTGCGGTCGCCCCTGCCAAGAGTCAGCCTACTACCAGTTCTCCTGCCACAGCAACGACCAACGCCAGCGCCGATGTAAAGGTCAAAGCCCCGGCGACTGCTGGGTCCCAAGTAAAACCTGCATCCAGTACCGGCCAGGCGGTCAAACCTTTCATCGTTCAAACGTCTACCAGCGGGCAGGTGGCTAAAACAGTACCGGCCGTGCAAAAAACCGACCCGACGACGAAAAAGAATTCTCCGCAGGAAACGCCCGCGAAACCTCTGCAAGCAAAGCCAGACCTCGAACCCAGATCCTCTACGGAAAAGCCTCAATAGCGTGCCGATCACTTACACATCCAGGGAGCAGATTGAGGTTTATCGCTTTCGGGCCCCGGTAGCCATCCTTGTACCGCTCCTGGCTTTATTTTTGCAGGCCTTCATCCCGCTGCGTGTGTCTTTCTTTTCGATTTTTGATTTACCGCTTCTGATAGTGATTTTTTTCGCGCTTGCGAGACGCAGTCAACTTTCTGGACTGCTGACGGGCGCGGTGATCGGAATCTTGCAAGATGCGCTCACAGGTAAGCCCATAGGGGTATACGGCATCAGCAAAACGGTAGTCGGTTATGGTGCGTCTTCGCTGGGCGTCAAGCTTGACGTGGAGAACGCCGGCTCGCGCTTTTTGGTGACTCTGGGCTTTTACATCGTCCACGAAATCGTTTATTTCGCAGTGGCACGCGGGCTGGTGGGACTGACCTTAAAATGGAGTTGGTCGCATGAACTTGGGGCAGCTTTTGCTAATGCCGTCTTCGCGGTTGTGTTGTTTGCATTTCTAGATCGCTTCAAGCAGAGAACGTAAATCCATAATCTGAAAATGCTCCAGCGTTCGTGACCTTCCGTTACCCCGAACGGCACCTATTAAGTGCAACCTGCCGGTTTACAATCGAGTTAACTTCCCGAAAGGATTGAATGGGCATTAGCACGTCGCGGCCACAAGGTCAGCGAGAGTGATTTGCCTGAAATTTGATGTTCGGTCGTGACGAAAAACTTTCGCCGATCCGCCTGACGGCTGTTCAGTACATTATCCTTGCGATTTTTTTGTTGCTGGCTTACGGATTGTGGCGGCTACAGGTTGTGCAGAGCGGGTTCTACTCTGCTGCCGCTGAAAAAAATCGCGTCCGTAACGTTCCTATTCTCGCTCCCCGTGGCAAAATACTCGATCGCGAGGGACGCACGATTGTTGACAACTATCCATCGTTCACTGCATTGCTGTTGCGCGATTCTTCGCGGGATATTTCGACCGATGCTGACCTGATCGCTCAAGGGCTCAACATGGACGCAAGCGAGATCCGCGATCGCGTCCGTAAGTCCGCCTATCTACCACAGTACCAGCCGATTTATCTCAAAGACGACATCACTCCGGACGAGCTGGCATTCATCGAAGCCCACCGCAATGAATTGCCGGAACTCGACACCATCATGTCGCACCGGAGACTCTATCCCCGTAACGGATTTATCGCCCACCTTGTCGGATACGTGGGTGAAGTCAGCGAAGACATGTTGAACCTTCCGCAGTGGGAGTTCTACAACCCCGGCGACGTTGTTGGAAAGTCTGGCATTGAGCTGCAATATAACCAGAGCCTGATGGGGAAGAACGGCTCACGGCAGGTGGTGGTGAACAGCCATGGCAAAGAAATGGGGCAGCTTGAAGAAAAACCTGCGGAGCCGGGAAAGCCGCTCAAACTAACGATAGATATTGATCTGCAAATCGCCGCCGAGCAAGCGCTGGAGGGAAAAAACGGCGCGATTGTCGCGATGGATCCCCGCACAGGCGAGATCCTGGCGATGGTGAGCCGTCCAACTTACGATCCTAACGCGCTGGCAGGACGCATTTCCAAAACTACCTGGGCGAAGGTGACCAACGACCCCGACCACCCGCTGCTGAACAAGGCCATTCAGGCACAGCTTGCTCCAGGATCCGTTTTCAAAATCATCATGGCCACAGCCGGCCTGCAGGAAGGCATCGCGAAGGACATGAAGGTGACATGCAATGGAGGCGCGAACTTTTACGGACGATATTTCAAATGTTGGGTAGTGGCCGAACACCGCGTCCACGGGGTAGTTGATCTCACGAAGGCCATTTACCAATCGTGCGACGTCTTCTTTTATTCATTGGCGGAAAAGTTGGGTATCGAAAGAATCGCGAAATACGCAACCATGTTTGGGATGGGGCAAAAAACCGGAGTTGATCTTCCGCAAGAGGTCACTGGAGTGATGCCTTCGGAAGAGTGGAAAATTCGCAATTACAAACAAAAATGGTACGCGGGAGAGACGATCTCGGTCGGCATTGGGCAGGGCGCGATTGCTGCTACTCCAATTCAACTAGCGCGCGCCATCGGAGCGGTTGCCAGCGGTGGAATTCTGCGCCGTCCGCATGTAGCTTTTCCCACAGACCTGCCGAACAACGTGGTTCCTGCGTCAATGGCAGATGAGCAGAAGATCCCGATTGATCCTAAGAATTGGGAAATCATCACCGACGCCATGGCGGACGTGGTGAATCCCGGCGGTACGGCGGCGATGTCGCATCTCCAGGGGATTGATTTTGCCGGAAAAACTGGAAGTGCCCAGACCATCAGCAACGTGTTGAAGGCGAAGATGGGTGCAATGGGTAAGGCGAAGTTTAAAGATAACGGATGGTTTGCAGGCGTGGAACCTCGGCGCAATCCTGAAATAGTTGTCGCCGTTTTGCTGGAGGAAGGCGAGCACGGATATCTTGCCGCTCGTGTTGGCGCACAGGTCATCAAGTCTTATGTGGAGAAGGAGCATCGAATTCCGTCAAAAGTGGCAGAGAATCAAAAGGTAGATGTAGGAGCGGTGTGGACGGCGGCCGACCCTGACGATAAGGCGGAAAGTCTCAAAGGCGGGCATTTCGTGCTGGATGTGGTCGAGTCGAAACGTTTGCCGCTGGCAGTCGCGTCTCCGGGAGTGCAGTAGATAGCAGAGAAACGAACTAAGTGTTTGCGCTCGAAGGTCTTCGGTAGAAGCCAAGAGCCAAAGTGAGAGTTGAATTTAAATGTCCCGCTACATCTCATTCCGCGATTTTGACTGGTTGCTGATGGTCTTCGTCCTGCTTATTTGTGGACTGGGAGTAATGGAGATACACAGCGCGACCGAACATACCAAGTTTGCGGGCTCTCATATCAAACAGCTTTATTGGATTGCAGGCGGCATTGCAGGCATGTTCATGGTCAGCTTTCTCAATTACCAGATATTGCTGGATCGAGTTCATTGGATGTACGTCGCATCCGTGGCCTCGTTATTGAGCGTAATGGTCTTTGGACACAAGTATCTTGGTGCACGCCGCTGGGTGAAACTCCCGGGCGGACAGCATTTCCAGCCGTCGGAGTGGGTCAAGTTGATCTTGATTTTGGCCGTGGCTAAGTATTTTGCGTCGCTACAGCAGCGGGAATTGACCTGGTCAGACTTCATAAAAGCTGGTGCCATTGTTGGCATTCCCATGCTCATGGTGTTGACTCAGCCGGATTTGGGCACTGCCCTCACTTACCTTCCAATTGCCATTATGGGACTGTTTTTGGGTGGGTTGAAGTGGAAACAGGCTGCGGCAGTGTTGCTTTTGGGCGGACTAATGCTGCCGGTCGCGTGGTTTAAGGTGTTGAAGCCCTACCAGCGTGAACGACTGACGAGTTTTATGAATCCCGATGCGGACAGTCACGGCTCAGGTTACCAGGTCAACCAGTCTTTGATAGCTGTAGGGTCGGGAGGAATTTGGGGCAGCTCGGAAGGATCTCAAACCCATCTGTCGTTTTTGCCCATTCCGCAGACAGATTTCATTTTCGCGGCCTTTGCCGAGGAACATGGATTTGTCGGCGCTTTAGGGGTGTTACTGCTATACTTTGTGGTGCTGATGAGATTGACGCAGAACGCGCAAACGGCGCCCGACCGTGCCGGCACGTTCATAGTAATGGGTGTGGTCGCTGTGCTTAGCTTCCATATCTTGGTCAATGTTGGCATGGTGGTCGGTTTTATGCCGGTCACCGGGATACCCTTGCCATTAATGAGTTATGGCGGGTCTTCAGTTCTGTTTATGTTCCTGGCGCTGGGGATGGTAATGAACGTCAGAATGCGCCGTTTCGTGAACTGAGGCGGGATGAAGAAGGCAAGGCGGGTAGCGCGCCAGCCAGGCGCGAAAAACATTAATAGAGTCAAAGACTTAAGAGAAAGAAATTACGAATCGTCCCCGCGTTAAGGGGACAGTCACCGGCCAGGAAAGCAGTTAGAGCCGGTCAGGATTGAAGCTAAGGCGCTGCCGGGCTGGGTAACGGCCCCCTCTGATCTAGAGGTCTCGAGAGAGCGGTCACAAACCCGGTAGAGCGCAATGCGATAAGTGCAAAAGATCTCCAAAACAGTGCAGCGGATGCAGTCACGGGAGTATTCCGGGACGTAAGCCGTGAACTGCGTTGTGTGTCCATCGCAAGCTCCATCCTCTCCGTTTCCCTGTTCATGGCCCGGTGATCTTCGCGGCCGCATAGGCGGCGCGCGCCGGAGCCCGCATGACAAAAGAACTATACGTTTCTTCCACCCCACATGAAACCAAAGTTGGGATGGTCGAAGACGACCTTCTCGCAGAAATTTACCTCGAACGCGAAAACGAATACACCCTGGCGGGATCCATCTACAAGGGCCGGGTTACGCGCGTCCTTCCTGGAATGCAGTCCGCGTTCGTGGACATAGGGTTGGAGCGAGACGCGTTTCTCTACGTCTCTGACTTCATGGAACTCGAAGACCACGAAGATGTTGACAACATTCCCGCTAATCGCCCCGTCCAAGAGCCCGTTGCTGAACGTACCGAACCCCGGCGTGAACAACAGCCAGTGGAGGCCCACTCTGCAGGGTCTGAAGGCGAACCGTCGTCCGCAGCAGAGCGCCACGAGACTTCTTCCCAACCTGCGGAGGGCCGCGAATCGTCTCAAGGGCAAGGAGGAGACGCAGACGGTCGTGGCAACTGGCGTAGTCGCCGTCGCCGCCGTGGACGCCGCGGAGAGCGAATGCCGGATTCAAAGTTCGCTTCTACCGCTGTCGAAGCGCCGCGTGAGACGCAGCGTCCGGAGCGGACAGAACGATCCGAGAAAACCGAACGGCCTGAAAGAGAAAGAAGCGACCGGTCTGACCGTCCCGCAAGGTCGGAGCGAAACGATTACGGTCCGCCGCCCGGATATCAGCCTATTTTGCTGCCCGGTGAATCAATTTCGAAATATGCGAGGTTAGCGCAGCCTAAATCGTCTTCGCACCAGGCTAATAGCCAAGCGCCTTTGTCTTCCTTTTCCAGCGAGACCTCGAGTGCGCCGCAATTTGCCGAAGACGAGCCCTTCTTCGCGAGTTCTTCAGAGGTTCGCAATTTCCAAGCCGTGAATGACCATGCATCGCCTTCCGACATCAGGATCAGTGCTGCTCCAGATTTAGCGCCGTTCGATACTGGGACAGAGCAGTGGGATCGTGAGCAGAAGCGACTTCACGAGGAAAATGTCGCGTCAGTGTTTGGCACAAAAGAGGAATCGAAGGAACAGAATAAAGAAGAAAACCAAGGCCAATTTGGCAACAGTGCCGCTGACGGTCATGCAGGCGATCGTTTGCAAGCTACTCCTGTCGGCACGATTGAAACCATAGAAGAAGAAGTGATCGAGGAGGAAGAGGCGGACCTCGCCCATTACGTCGAAGAACTCGAAGAAGACGCGACTTTCGAAGAGATGGAAGAAGAAACTCGCGCCGCTGAAGATTATCGTGACCATGGCACGCAAGACATAGCAGCTGTGGGCCAACCGGTTAACGAAGGGACGGAGTTCAGGGCGTCCGTCGAGCACGCAGACGTCGAACATCACGAGATTTCTGCTGAGCCCATGAGTTTGGTCGAAGGGCAAGGAGCTGTTGACGAGATAGCTGCGGAAGAAGAGGAAGCCGAAGCGGAGATTGAAGAGGCCCAGGCGGAAGCGGAAGCCATCCTCGATGCGGAAGCCCGCGGAAACGGTACTGTAGACGCCCGCGTAGAAGTACGCGCTCCGGAGGCGAATGCAGCTTACACGCAGCGCGCTCCGCGTCCTGCGTACGATCGCCGTCCCCAACGTGGCGGACGGCGCGGCGGAAATACTCGAGGTCCACGCTTCCGGCGCAATGAGCAGTCGAACCTTCCGCAAATCACCGATCTTCTCAAAGAAGGTCAGGAGATTCTGGTCCAGATCGCCAAAGAGCCCATTAACAAGAAGGGCGCTCGCATCACCAGCCACATTGCTTTGCCCGGACGTTTTCTGGTGTATATGCCGACGGTGAACCACACCGGCGTTTCGCGCAAGATTTCGTCCGAGGAGGAGCGCCAGCGCTTGAAGCGCATCATTCTCAGTGAGCGCGAGAATGGACACGGAGGATTTATCGTTCGTACTGCCGCACAGGGAGCGGACGAAGAGGAACTTCGCGCGGACATCCGATTCCTGAAAGGCTTGTGGTCAGAGATTAAGACCCGTGCCGATGACGGCAAAGCTCCTGCGCTTATCTATCACGATCTCAATGTGGTCGAGCGTGTTCTGCGTGACCAGGTAACGTCCGATTTCTCGGCCATCTGGGTGGACACTGAGCAGGAATACGAACGCATCCTCAGATTTGCGAATCGCTTTCAGCCTGCTCTGGTTCGCAAGGTGAAGCTCTACACAAAAGAGACGCCGCTCTTCGAGCAGTTCGGATTGAGTGAGGAGATAAACAAAGCTCTGAAGTCGAAAGTATGGCTAAAGAGCGGTGGATACATCGTGATTAATCAGACCGAAGCGTTGGTCGCGATTGATGTGAATACCGGCAAGTACGTAGGCAAGACGACCCGCCTCGAAGACACCATCGTTAAGACCAATGTGGATGCAATCAAAGAGATCGTCCGCCAGATAAGGTTGCGAGATTTAGGCGGCATCATCATCATTGACTTCATTGACATGGATGAGCGCCGCAACCGGCAGAAAGTCATGCAGGCTCTTGAAGAAGCGCTTCGCAGCGATCGTGCGCCCTCAAAAGTTCTGCAATTTAATGACTTCGGATTGGTTGCAATCACTCGCAAGCGGGTCAAGCAGTCGCTCGAGAGAACGATTGGTTCGCCGTGCCCGTATTGCGAGTCCACGGGATTTGTGAAGTCAGTGACCACGGTCTGCAACGAAATTTATCTCGAGATGCGTAAGCTCGCAAGTCACCTGACGCGCGCGGACGTGATGTTACGAGTGAATCCGGAAGTCGCCAAAGCGCTGAAGGGAAATAACGGCAAAGCACTGCTGGAGATGGAAGAGCTTACGAAAAAGACGGTGATCATTAAAAGTGACGCCGCGCTACATCAGGAACAGTTCGACATTAATTGAGTTTTGAATAAGCCGGGGCGATCTGCGAATTGCGTTCTATTTTGCGGACGCCCCGGCAGTCTTCTCCGCCGACGCATTCGATAGGATCTTAATCACTCTACCGGAACACTCCTGCAACTTCTGTAGCGGTAGCGTAATTGCGGCAGCCTCCTTGGGATGTCCGTTCTGCTGAGCCAGGTTCGTCACTCTACGTGCGTTTTCACCGGCAGCGCGCGCTACCTCCAGCAGGGTAATTAGAGAATCCGCATGCAACTTCCAGAGAGACGGTGAATTCTCGACCCGTTTCAGCTCTTCCAGTTCCGTCGTGAAGCGCGCGTTGATTGCCACCAGTCTTAAGAGAACGCGAGCCACCCCGGCACGCAGGGATTTTTCTTCCAGATAGTCCGCACAAAATGCTTCGGCTTCGTGCGGAGTGAGAGTTAGATTGAAGAACCGCATCGGTACCACTTGCCGGAACTTCGGATCGGCCACGCGAACAAATATCCGGATTGACTCCTCGACGCGTGAGAGTTTTGTCTCCTCCGCCGCGATCTGCTGCGGGGTTATTGCTGCTCTCAGGGCCGGAACGTCTACTACCGCAGGCCGGATGGGGACGCTGACTTGCGGACCGGATAGGGGCGTTGAGGAAACAGCAGGTCGCACCAGTCGAGAGGTACGGCGAATCGGAGGACGACGTTCTAGTACCTGTTTCAGTCTTGAAATGCGACGAAACTTTTCCAGAGCAGCGCTGTAGTCGCTGCCTAGCAGGTCGCCGTCATGCATGGCTGAGACGTGGTCTACTGTGACATCCACTCCATCCACGTTGCCTAAGATACTTCCCCCTTGGTCCTCTAACGCCGCGGCAAAACTTTTGATTTCAGCGGTCGCGGCGTGGAACAGAGAGTCGAAGCTCTTGCTGACTGCACAGTTGTAGGCTGCGATGGCGGCTAGAACGCCGGGATGGTAGAACGACAGATCTAGCGCTTGCTTAATTTCGCGCGCAGTCTGAATCGTTCCTGATTCGATCAGCGCGTTCAAATCTGCATATCCAGCGGCCTGTTCCTGCAGAGGATCGAAGCGCCGCAACAGTTGCACGTGATCTTCTGAAAGCGAAGGAATATCGGTATCGGCCAGAATTTCAAGCAGAGCAATCTCAAAGGGAGATAGCGGGAGAGCTCCGTCGAGTCCGTAGCCGCGGCGCTCCCACTGGCCTGGAACCCTGGGGTGGCGATATAGAAACGTGACGATCAGATCAGTCTTATCGCGGTTGACGTCGCTGGCGTCTTTCTTGCGCGTGAAATAGCGCAACATGGCTTCGGCGATTTCCGGATCAATCTCGCTCGTGAATGCGCGCCGCAACATGGCTGGAGTGACCGCCATATCGAGCAGCCGAAGCCAGCGCCGCATTCGTCCCAGGGTCTCGTTGACATCGCCATCGCTCTGCTGCAGCGAGATTGCTTCGAGGCCGCTCGGCACCGGTACTTCACCATCCACGGATTCCTGCAAAAGCTTTTCGTAGAAGCCTTGCACGGTTGCCAGAATGGCAAGCTCCCACTTCGGATCCTCTACCAAACGAAACTCCTGAGATTCATGCTGTAATTGGCTGACACGAAACGGGATACATAGCCTAGTTAAAACTAAGGTTGGCTGCGGCACAAGCCTGCCGAACGGTCATGTACCCAAGTAGGAATGGGGCGATGGGGATGGTGAAAGAGGTCCGGGCTGCGGAATTCAGGAGAAAACCACAGTTTTGTTCCCATAAAGCAGAATACGGTTCTCCAATTGCCAGCGGACAGCGCGGGAAAGAACCACTTTTTCGAGGTCGCGTCCTTTCTGAAGCAGATCATCGAGGGTATCGCGATGCGAAATGCGGACCACATCCTGTTCAATAATTGGGCCGTCATCGAGTACTTCGGTCACGTAGTGGCTGGTCGCCCCGATCAGCTTTACGCCGCGCGTGAATGCCTGGTGGTAAGGTTTGGCGCCTACGAACGCGGGCAGAAAAGAGTGATGGATATTGATAATCCGATGCTCATACTGATGCACGAAGTCGTTGCTCAGAATTTGCATGTAGCGTGCCAGTACCAGAAAGTTGGGACGAACCTGTTGCAGAAGGCCTAGGATTTTTTGCTCGCCTTGCTGTTTGCTTTCCTTTTCGATGTGGACTGTGGTGTACGGAATTTGATAGAAATCCGCCACTGACTGATTGTCCGGGTGGTTGGAGATAATCAGTGGAATTTCACATGCCAGCTCGCCGCTCTTGTGGCGGTAGAGAAGATCAACCAGGCAATGATCATACCGGGAGACAAGAATCACCATGCGGGGGCGGTAGCTGGATCGCGCGAGGCGCCAGTCCATGGCAAACTTCCGCGCGATGGGAGAAAAGTGCTGAGCGAAGTCATCGAGATTGATATCAAAACCGGAAGGATCAAACTCTACGCGCATTAAGAATTTATCTGATTCGGAATCGGCATGCTCGTCAGCGTGCAGGATGTTCCCGTTGTGACGAAAAACAAAATCGGAGATGCCGGCCACCAATCCTTTTTGGTCGGCACAGCTTAAAAGAAGAATTGCGGTATCTTTCATTTTTTTAAAACTAGTCTCTGGGAGCGGGAGAATTTCAGAGCCGAAGGTCTCTGAGTATCTCGCGCGCCGCATTCGCACCGGAACCGCCCGTCAGTCCTGCCCCGGGATGCGTTCCTGATCCACACAAATACAAGTTCTGAATCGGCGTGCGGTAGCGTGCCCAGTCCAACAAAGGCCGCATGGTGAAGAATTGATCCAATGCGAGTTCCCCGTGAAAGATGTGGCCATTGGTGAGGCCATACTGTTCTTCCAAATCCAGAGGCGTAATCACCTGGTGGCGCAAGATCAGTTGTGGCAGGTCGGGAGCATACTGCGCGAGAGTCTTGACAACAGTGTCCCCGAGCGCCACTCGCTCTTTCTCCCAATCGCTGCCCTTCAGTTTGAACGGCGCATATTGCATGTAGATGGACATTACATGTTGGCCGGAGGGAGCAAGCGTGGGATCGGTGAGCGAGGGGATCGCGACTTCCAGATAAGGCTGGCGAGAAAAATTCCCATACTTTGATTCATCAAAAGCACGCTCAAGATAGTCAATCTCAGGTCCGATGTGAATGCGTCCGCTAAGAGCTGAATTTTGGTCCATACCCTTCAGAGCAGGGAAGCTGGGAAGGGCCGACAATGCGAGATTTACTTTTGCGACCGTTCCCGGCATTCGATAGTGCTGAAGCTTCATCACAAAGTCGGGAGACAGATGCGTGGGGTCCACCAATTTCAGTAACGTCCGCTTGGGATCTGCGTTCGAGACAATTGCTTTCGCGGTGATTTCTTCGCCGGACGCGAGCACGACACTGACAGCCGCCCCTTCCTGAATACGAACCTCGACGACGTCCGCGCCGGTTCGAATCTCCGCTCCCGCCTTTTTTGCTGCTGATGCCATGGCGTGCGTCACCGCACCCATTCCGCCGGCGGCGAAGGACGCTGCACCTGCCGCCTGAGAATCGCCAGCGGCACGGATTAAAAGGGTCAATGCACTGCCTGCTGACCATGGCCCAAGAAACGTGCCGAAAATCCCGCGAGCTGCGATGGTGGCCCGCAGTAATTCAGTCTCGAAATATTCGGCCACTACGTCTGCAACTGCCGCAGGTCCCCAGCGCAGCAAGCGATAAAGGTCGCGCTTGCCGAGACCGCGAATAGCGCGTCCGGTCTGGAACATGGCCCACAAATCGCCTCTGCTCGGGTCATCAATGTTGGGGGGCGTTAGGACTAGCGCCTCTCCGATCACCTTGCTCATTTTGCGGAGAGAATCCTGAAACTCAGGATACCTCGCTGCGTCTTTTGCTGAAAATTTGGCGATCTCATTCGCGGCCTTGGCCGTGTCGTTGTAGAGAATCAAAGCACGACCGTCCGGAGCGAGCGCGACTACGCCGACTTCGGGTGCCAGCAACTTGAGTCCATGCTTCTCGAGTTGCATGTCCTTCACAACATCCGGACGCAGCGGTCCTGCGGCATGAGCAAGAGTTGAGCAGCGGAAACCAGGATGCAACTCATCGGTGATTGCCGCGCCTCCAACCTGTGAGCGGCTTTCAAGTACCAGTGGCTTGTGTCCGGCTTTGGCCAGGTAAAACGCCGTTACCAGGCCGTTGTGGCCACCGCCGATGATGACTACGTTGCGTTGCTCCGGCATGCGCTATGCAGCTCCCTTAAAATCTTTGAGGATTTCAAGCGCAGCGAGGCGACCGGGAGCGCCCATGATGCCACCTCCGGGGTGGGTTGCGGATCCACACATGTAGAGATTTTTGATTGGTGTGCGGAATTGCGCATAGCCGGGCACAGGTCTCAGGAAGAAGAGTTGCTCGAGAGACAATTCTCCTTGAAAAATATTGCCTTCAGTGAGTCCGAAGTCGCGCTCTAGATCAAGCGGAGTTACGACCTGTTTATACAAAATAATGTCTTTGATGTTTGGAGCATACTCGGCAATGGTATTGATTACGTTGTTGCCGAAAGCTTCTTTCTGGTCGTCCCAGTTCAGCCCTGGGCGCAGCTTATAGGGCGCGTACTGCACGAAGCACGACATGACATGTTTGCCGGGAGGAGCGACCGAAGGATCCGTGAGCGATGGAATCACCATGTCAATGTAGGGGCGACGTGAGAAATTTCCGTACTTCGCGTCGTCGTAGGCGCGCTCCATATATTCGACGCTGGGCGAAATTGATATCGCGCCCCGTAAGTGCGCGCCTTCTCCGGGCATGCACTTGAAGTTCGGCAAGGCATCAAGTGCAAGGTTTACTTTGCCGGAAGACCCACGAAACTTATAGCGATTAATGTCTTCGAGGAATTCAGGGGGCAGATTGCTGCGGTCAATGAAGTGAACGAAAGTTTGTCGCGGATCAATGCTGGAAGAAATGATATTGCCGCGAATCTCGTCGCCGTTGGCGAGCACCACTCCTTTGGCTTGGCCATCTTTCACGATGATTTTCTGTATACCCGACTTTGTGCGAATTTCCACTCCGGCTTCGCGGGCAGCGTCCGCAATTGCGTTTGAGATTGCGCCAGTGCCTCCGCGCGCGAACCCCCAGGATCGAAACGCTCCGTCAATTTCTCCCATGTAGTGATGCAGAAGCACGTAGGCAGTACCGGGAGAACGCACGCCGAGGAAGGTTCCGATGATTCCGGAAGCAGACATGGTGGCCTTGAGGACGTCGGTCTCAAACCACTGGTCCAGAAAATCAATAGCGCTCATGGTCATCAACTGGACCTGGTTGTACTTGTCTTCGCTGGCGAGTCCTTGAAAGCGGCGTCCGAGGAAGAGCATCTTCATCAGTTCTTTGGGATTGAGTGTCGCTGGATCCGGCGGCACCATGCTCAAAATTGGTTTTACAAACCGGCACATGGCTTGCATCGCCTTGCCAAATTCGTCGTAGGCTTCGGCGTCGAGTTTGGAGTGGCGGGCAATCTCACGGTGGGTTTGTCCATGATCGTTCACCCGCCACAAATAATCTCCGCTGGGCATGGGAGTGAAAGTGCCATCGAGTGGAAGAATTTCGAAGCCATGACGGGGAAGATCGAGGTCACGAATAATTTCCGGACGCAGCAACGAGACTACATACGAGCAGACCGAAAACTTGAAGCCAGGGAAAATTTCTTCTGTTACCGCGGCGCCGCCCAGTACATGGCGACGTTCAAGCACGACCACCTTCTTGCCGGCGCGCGCGAGGTAAGCTGCGTTGACGAGGCCGTTGTGGCCTCCTCCGATCACAATCACGTCGTAATTAGAATTACTTTTTGAAGCTGCCATAGGCTATTTGTTAATTCTTGATTCCGGAGACTTCAGAAGAATTTCTTGATAAAAATGACTCCACATTCTAGCTGCTACTTGCCTTTTTGTCTGCAAACTTAGGCGATATCAATGACTGCAGGTCACGAGAAGCAATAGTTTGCCGCGCATAGGGCGGATGAATATAATCCTGCGTCAAGGCCTTTAATTTCTGAATCGAAAATTCGCAATGAGGAACGTCTTTGCCTGTAGGTACCGCTTTCCACGAACGCACTTTCGCTCTTTGCCGTAGCTTGAACTATCGCGAATGGTCGGGCTATTACACGGTCAGCGTTTATGAAGTGCATCATGAGCACGAGTACAACGCGATTAGGAACGCGTCGGCGCTCATAGATATTTCTCCGCTCTACAAATATCTGATCACCGGCAAAGATGCCACCAAGTTAGTAAATCGCGTGATAACGCGTGACATCAATCGCGTTTCCGTCGGACAGGTGATTTACTGCTGCTGGTGCGACGAGCAGGGCAAAGTGATTGATGACGGCACGATCACGAGGCTGGAAGAAAGCAAATATCGCTGGACCGCCGCCGATCCTTCATTACGATGGTTTCGCCAGAATGGATTGAATCTCGACGTTCAGGTTGAAGATATATCCGAAAGAGTTGCCGCGCTCGCGCTGCAGGGACCGACTTCGGGCAAGCTGCTGAAGTCAGTGGCAGAAGCCGACATTGCGAACCTGAAATATTTTCGCGTAACTCATGGCAAGATTGGCGGGGTTCCAGTGGACATCAGCCGCACCGGATACACTGGCGATCTTGGGTATGAAATCTGGATGCCGTGGGACAAAGCGCTCGAGGTCTGGGACGCAGTGATCAAGGCAGGGAAGAGTTTCGATCTGCACGCGGCCGGGATGCTGGCGCTCGATGTCGCGCGCATCGAAGCTGGCCTTCTTCTTATTGAAGTTGATTACACCAGTAGCAAGAAGGCTTTGATTCCTTCGCAGAAATATTCGCCGTATGAGCTCGGTTTTGGCAAGATGGTCCATCAAGAGAAGGAAAATTTCATCGGAAAGGCCGCCCTCGCCAAGGAGCAGAAAAACAAAAATACTAGTGGCCTGCGGCAACTCGTTGGCCTCGAGGTGGATTGGATCGAAGTAGAAGAACGATATGAAAAATTCGGACTCACGCCCGCCGCTCCCACGCAGGCATCACGAGTTCACGTTCCGGTGTATTCGGGAGACAAACAGGTCGGGAAAGCGACTTCGACGACATGGTCCCCGATTCTAAAAAAGATGATTGCGCTCGCTAGCGTTGATGCCACGCATGCGCAACCTGGCATGACACTCCAAATGGAGCTGACTATCGAAGCGCGGCGCAGCAAGGTCGGCGCGAAGATCGTGAAAATGCCATTCTTTAATCCGAAGAGAAAAACTGCAGTCCCAGTGTGAAGCTGCTAGTCCGAAACCCAATTCTTGCTGGTTCGTTTCCAATACAAATATCCAGGGACTCCTAAGAGCACAATCAAAGTTCCCGCCAGCGCCTCTCTAGGACGCTGCACAATGGTATTGATCGTCCAGAACATGCCAAGAATTATGTAGATGCCGGGTAACCACGGATAGCCAGTGCAACGATATGAGCGCGGGATGTCCGGACGCCTCCAGCGCAGCACGAAGAGCGCGGCTACGGTCAGTGTGTAAGAGAGCACCATCATGAACATCACGTAGGTGTAGAGCTGGTCGTAGCGTCCGCTCACAGTCAGGACACCAGCCCATACTCCCTGCCCGATGAGGCTGAATGCTGGCGTGCGCCACTTCGGGTGGATGGTGCCCATGCGCTGGAAGAAAACCCCGTCCTTGGCCATTGCGTAATAAACGCGAGCTCCCGAAAGGACGCAGCTTGCCATGGCTCCAAAGCATGAGAGCGCAATCATTGCAGAAAGCCATATCGCCGCGCCGGGCGAGAAGAGTGCGATGGCAGCCGCGTGCGCGATGGTCTCGTGTTTTGCCACTTCGCTAAGGGGCAGTGCGTAGAGATAGATCATGTTCATCGCTACGTAAATGACTCCGACCACGAGCACGCCTGAGATCATCGCACGGGGAACGTTGCGCCTCGAATTCTTAACCTCTCCCGCGACCCAGGTGATGTAAACCCATCCGTCATACGCCCAGAAAACTGCAATTAAAGCGACGCCGAAGGCGGACAGCAATTGGCCCAGACTCATTCCCATGGTGAGGCCCTGCGGGGTAGTCCAGGCACGCGCGGTAAAGTGACGCCAATCTCCTTTACCGACGGTGAAACCTAAAATCACGAAAGCGGCGATCGAACTGAATTTTGCCCAGGTGGCGAGATTCTGTAATACTGCGCCGCGCCGAAGTCCGATGACGTTGATCCAGGTGACGGTGGCGATTGCGATCAACGCAACCAAATGTGCGCGAGTCAATGCAATACCGGCGGAGGCGAATATAACGTGCTCTTTGGAGAATGCGGGAACAATTCCCCCGAGGTATGCGGCAGAGCCTACCGCGAGGGCAGCGATGGTCCCTCCATTGCTGACAGTGAAAATCATCCATCCATAAAGGAAGGCCGGTAGGTCCCCGTAGGCTTCGCGCAGGTAAACATATTGGCCACCGGAATCTGGAAACATTGATCCCAGTTCGGCGAAAGCAAAGCAGGCGAAGAGAGAGATAACTCCGCCCAGAATCCAGACCAGTAGGAAGAGGAACGGGTGCGGCAACGGGCCCGCAATATCTTTGGCAGTGAGAAAAATCGAAGAGCCGATAATTCCACCCACCAGAAGTAGAACGGAGTCCAGCAGGGAGAGGCCGCGAACAAGAGCAGCTTTATTTTCGGGTTGCGTTGCGGCTTGTGGATCCGAAACGATGGGCAGGCTCATGAGTTAGCCGACGAGGAACTCCGAAGTACTTTCGCGACTCCTCATCCCATGCCCAAGTCAGCCGCAGACTCCAGAGGCGTGCCACACCTTCGGCAGATCACAGCTGAACAGTCCCCGCAGGTTAGGGGATCGGTTACTTCGACTGCGCAATTTGCGCAGTAAAGTGAATCAGAATTGGACTTCGTCGAAGGATCAGGGGCCGAGGACATAATCCTAATTACTTTGATGCTGGCACAGAGTTCTTTTAGTCACTGAGAAGATTATTTCGAAAATCTAATCTCAATAAACGAGAGAAATGTAGCATAGAGGTACTGTTTGAGTCGCTAAGAAAGGTCGCGTGAAATGCGTTCAGAAGAGATAACGTCGCACTCCCAAGCCGATGCAAGATTGCAGGAAGAGTTTAACCGCTGGGCCGAAGCTGGCGAAGGCGAGAAAATGGAACAGCACCATCTCGACATCACTCGAAAAACAATTGAGCTCATGCTACTGCGTCGCAAGGACCGCGTGCTCGACCTCGGATGCGGCTCAGGATGGGCGACTCGGTTGCTGGCGCGCAGTCAGGCGGTTGGCCAGGGTGACGCGGAGAAAGACCCAAAAGGCCAAGTTGTCGGAGTTGATGTTGCAGGCGAGATGATCCGTCTGGCACAAGATTCTTCAAAACAATTCAGCAACGTCGTTTACGTTTGCGGGTCGGCGCTCAACATGCCCTGGGAAGGAGATTTCTTCGACAAAGTGTTATCGGTCGAATCGTTCTACTACTATCCAGACCAGGACCTCGCGCTGCAGGAGCTCAAGCGCGTGATGGCACCGCGGGGACGCCTCTTCATCCTGATCAACCTTTATAAAGACAATCCATATTCACTTCAGTGGGTGGACAAGTTGAAGGTCCCGGTTCATGTGCAGTCAAAAGCCGAATATTGTGAGACGCTGACGCGGCACGGATTTGTCGAAGTGGAAGCCCGGCAAATTCCTGATGACACGCCGACCCCCGATGACTACAAAACCAAATCTTTCCACAGCCTCGCGGATTTGCGCGCGTTCAAGCGCTTGGGTGCGCTATTGCTCATGGCTACGAAGCCCTAAATGATAGCGAGCTCACTTTGTGAGGCGGCCGTATTTCTTCAAGATTTCCCGAAGCTGGTCGTGGGGTATTGCAATCACGGTGTGATTGTTAATTCCGGTCATGGTTTCCGCGGCGATCATGGCGTTGATTACAGCTTCTTCTGTTGCCTGCACGGTCGCGAGAAAAATCGGGTCGAGCTGATCGTTGGGAAGCATCGTTAGTTGACGCAAGCCCTGAGAGTTAACTGCCCCTGGGTTGGCGGTTGAAAACGCAACGAAGATGTCGCCCGAGTCATTGCCGGAATAACTTCCATCCCGTGCCAAGCCAAGGCTGACACGTTTAGCAACGCGCTTCAGTTGCGTTGGTATTAAGGGAGCGTCGGTGGCAACAACAACGATGATGGATCCAACGTCTTTGGTTCGTCCCGGAGACCCCGAAATTTCTCGTCCTACCGGAACGCCCGCTATCTGTAGTTGATCGCGCCTGCCATAGTTACATTGCACCAGTACGCCAACGGTATAGCCGCCGAGCTTCGCATCAAGTCTTCGCGACGACGTGCCGATGCCACCTTTGAATTCGTTGCAGATCATGCCAGTGCCGCCACCCACGTTTCCTTCTTCCACCGGGCCTCCTTGCGCGGAATCAAGGGCGTGAAATGCGTCTTCAGTTTTCACATGGAAACCATTAATGTCGTTCAGCTCTCCATCCCAGGTTTCCGCCACGACCGGTAAGGACCACCAAAAGCCTTCGGCGTCAGGCACACCCCGCTTGATCCTCCAGGCGACGACGGCATCCCGAACTGTTCCCACGCTGTGTGTGTTCGTAATCATCACGGGTCCATCAAGAAATCCAGATTCATCCAGCCACGTGGTACCGGTCATTTCCCCGTTGCCGTTCAGCGAGAACCAACCCGCGAAGACCGCGTCGCTCGACGCTTTGCCGCGTGGCAGAATGGCAGTCACTCCGGTGCGGACCGGTCCAACACCAACTTTTAGCGTGCCAGAGCCGGAAATTAATGTCGTGTTTCCCACTTCGACGCCCTGTACATCGGTAATTGCATTCAATGTGCCCGGGGTTCCATCAAAAGGAATTCCCAGATTGCGGGCACGTGGCTTTGTAGCCGCCGATGCCATACCCAAAAAGCACAGGGAAAGAACGCAAACGAACCCGGTCTTACGACAGTGATTTCGCATCCAACCTCCCGTGAGGTAGTCACTTAGCGGTGCGCAGTATAAAGGATCAGTAAAGTATCAAGAAGTCGTGATATCGTGCGTGTAAATAGATTCAGTCGGAGGGGACAATGGAGAACTGGAAGCGTGGGCTGCTGGCTGGGGCTGCTGGCGTGAGCGTAATTTTGCTACTCAAGGGATATAAATCCGGGGCACTGCTCGCCGCCGGAGTGGGGCTGGCTGCTTTGGCTTCTGAATATCCCGAGGAATTTGCAGAATTTCGCGAGAACCTTCCGCAATATCTCGAACGGGGAACTTCTTATCTCGATATGGTTAGCCGGGCTGGAGAAAAGTTAGCAGATGTGGCCGGCAGTCGCGGCAGTGAATGGTACGAAGCTCTGGTGCGCGGATAATATTTGGGCGTTGCTCATTCAATTCCTAACTGTTTTCTGGCGTCCGGACTCAAGCGCTCAGGGCCCCACGGTGGCGTCCACACGACGTTGACGGTCGCGTTGCGAACCCCGGGCAGTTGCTCGATCCTGGTTTTAACCTGTCCGCTGATATTCACGTGCTCGGGACAACCTTGCGCAGTCATCGTCATGTCAACGACCACGTCCTGTTGAGCGTCAGCCGCGTCTGCAAATCCGATGTTGTAAATCAATCCCAAGTCAACAATGTTCACCGGAATCTCGGGATCATAAACCTGCCTCAAAGCACTCAGTACTTCATCCTCGGTAAGAACTGCGGACATAACTTCTCCTCGTTGTAGCAGCAAAATCGCTAACCTTAGTGTACCTGACGCTGGAAGCGCTGTTGACCAATCAAATGCCGTAGTCGAATCGGACGGCCAGTCCGCGAGTGTGGTGATACATTGCTCAAAACATGAGAATTGAAAGACGGATACATCGCTCGGTCCAGATCATCTCGCTAACGCTCGGGCTTTCTATCACCCTGGCGTCTGGCGCCACGATGACCGAAGCTGTCTCTTCTCAGGGTAGCGATAGAGAACAAAGCTCCGAGAGCACGTTGAAACCTCGAGCTTCGATACAGGGTATTCCACGATTTGGAGAGGTAACACCGTTTCTATATCGCGGTGGTCAGCCAACAGAAAGCGGGTTTGAAGCCCTCGCGAAAATGGGGATTGACATCGTTGTAGACACTCGCGGTTCCAGACGAGATGAACGCAACATAGTCACCAAACTCGGTATGCGATACGCTCCGATTCCCTGGCACTGTCCATTTCCCAAAAACAAGACTTTCGCGCGTTTTCTGGCACTACTGAGGGAAAATCCTGGCAAGAAGGTCTTCGTCCATTGCCGGCTGGGAAATGATCGCACCGGGATGATGATCGCGTCATATCGAATGGCCGAGCAGGGATGGACGGCCAAACGTGCAAAAAAAGAAATGCAGGCTTATGGATTTTCCGCTACCCACCATTTAATCTGCCCCGGGCTGTCTGGTTACGAAGAGGATTTTCCCGAAAAGTTCGAGAAGAGCCGTGACTTCCAGAGTCTCCGGACGTCACGGCAGCCTGCCGTCTCGCAACCATAGTCCGCCGCCTGAAAAATGCGCGTCCTCAAGTACAGAGAATTGAAGTGCGTCCTAAAGCTTCGACCCGATTTACTCACCATTCGTTGCCGGCGAAAATGTCCAGATAACTGTCCGAGGAGATTCAAATATGGCAAAAAATTCAGACCGCTTACGTGTCGCAATTTTGGCAACCGACGGAGTTGAAGAAGCAGAACTGGTGCAACCTCGCAAGGCTTTGGATGACGCCGGCTTTACCACTACCCTGATCTCGCCAAAAACGGGCCAGATTCAAGCGATGCAGCACGATGAGAAAACCAAAAAGTACGCCGTGGACATGTCGCTGGATGAGGCTGATCCAGAGGAGTTTGACGCTGTCCTCTTGCCGGGAGGCGGTTTGAACGCAGATGCGCTTCGAGTCGAAAGCGCAGCTCAAGCCTTCATCACCAACGTGGATGAAGCTGGCAAGCCAATCGCAGTGATTTGCCACGCTCCGTGGCTGCTCATTTCATCGGACCGGGTAGAAGACCGCACCCTCACCAGTTATCACACTATTCAGGATGACGTGCGGAACGCGGGCGGAAACTGGGTGGATAAGGAAGTGGTCGTGGATGGAAACTGGGTCAGCAGTCGCCAGCCTTCCGACATTCCCGCATTCAACCGTGAAATGCTGAAGATATTCAAAGAGTCGGGTGCCACGAAAAAGGCCGCATAGTTTTACCTCTGAGGAGTAAAGCCGTCCATAAGGGCGGCTTTCTTATTGTGGGACGTGCTTCGATCTCACCCATTGGTTCTGTACCTGCGACGGCAATGTGAGTTTCATCTTGGGACGCGGCCGCCTAAGTAACCTCAAGAAAAGTACTGCTGTCACCTTTTCTCCCGCTGTTTGCGCCCGTAATCTGCGGTTCTATGAAACTGAATGCGTTGCTGATGTCTCAAAATCCTTCGACGATGCGGGTCCTTGGCGATGAACTAAACAAGATGGGTCTCCGGACAGAATGGTGTCCGTCCCCGCAGGAAACGATGGAATCACTGGTCAGGAGCAACTATGCAGGACTGCTGCTCGACTTCGACCTGCCCGATGCAACGAAAGTTGCAAGGCTGGCTCGGATGCTATCTGCGCCGCAGCGTCCGGTGATTTTCGCAATGATCGGTCCGGCAACTCCGATTGGCGGCATCTTCCAGTGCGGTGCGAACTTTGTGTTGTATAAGCCGTTTGAACCGGAGCAAGTGACACGTACTCTGCGGGCGGGCAGGGGTTTCATGCAACCAAATCGCCGCCAATCTCAGCGACGGCGAATCACGGCGCTGGTCCACCTGGAATTTCCCATCGGATCAATGCCGGCAATCGTTCTCGATGTAAGCGATCAGGGCATGGCACTGCAGGCACCGGAACCGCTGCCGCAAGTGCAAAGAGTCCCGTTGCGTTTCGCGCTGCCGGGTAGCCCACGGTCTATCCAAGCTACCGGCGAAGTTATATGGGCAAATCGCGACGGTCGCGCGGGGATGTTTTTTTCGCATATCGCTCCTGCGTCGCGCAAGTATTTGAAGGAATGGCTCAACAAACGGGGAGTGGATAAACAGAGTGCGGTTCGCATTTTGATGGAGCCGCCGATGTACAGGCGAGCTGCTCATTCTTCCAACTAGATTGATTTTGGATTTTACAGTGCGATGAGATCTCGTACCTTTACCTGAAATGTTGCTGACAAAGTATCAGAAGATTTCATGCTAGACTCACGTTTCATTAATCAACGAAAAACTTGAGCCAAGCATGAGCGAATTAACGTTGCTTTCAGCCGTTACCATGGCTGAAAAGATCCGCAACAAAGAAATCTCCTCCGTCGAACTTGTTGAAGCTCATCTTTCTGAAATCGAGAAACTTAATCCCAAGCTCAATGCCTTTGTTCAGCTTAATGCGGAGGGCGCCCTGGAAGAGGCTCGCGCTGCGCAGGATCGTTTGCAGCGAGGCGAAGCGATCGGGCCGTTGCATGGAGTGCCGATTAGCATAAAGAGCGCGATCAATGTCGCCGGCATGCGGTGCGAAGCCGGCACCATGCTTCGTGCTGGGCACGTCGCGAGAGAAGACGCGCCACTTGTCAGCCGTCTTCGACAGGCCGGGGCGATCGTCATCGGAGTCACCAACACGCCCGAGTTGCTGATGGCCTGGGAGACTGACAATCTCCTTTACGGACGTACCAATAATCCATGGGACCTGTCTCGCACGGCTGGCGGATCGAGTGGCGGCGAGGCTGCAGCCATCGCCTCCGGATGCTCCGCGGCAGGTGTGGGAAGCGACGGCGGTGGATCAATTCGCGTGCCCGCTCACTTCAGCGGCATCTGCGGGTTGAAGCCAACGCCGGGACGTATTCCTGCTACCGGGCACTTTCCGATGTCTGCAGGTCCATTCGCGCTGACGGGAGTGGTAGGACCGATGACCCGCACAGTGGCGGATTTGAAAGTAATGTTCGAGGTGATGCAGGGTCCGGACTACGGCGATCCCGCCGCAGCTCCCGTGCCGGTTCGTTGGCCCGGCACCAAAGATCTCAAAAAATTGAGGATCGGTTATTTTGAGGATGATGGGCGCACACCCGTGACTCTTGCAACACGAAATGCAATTCGATCTGCGGCCGAAGCTCTACGGAAGGCCGGCTTTGACGTAGTGCCATTTCGTCCGGATGGCCTCGATCAAGCAAGAGAATTGTGGTGGCAATTTTTCGGTATCGCCGGCGGCATGCTCCTCGGCCCCATGACTGCGGGACATGAGACGGACCTCAGTCCAATCTTGAAGCAATTTTCCAGCTGGGTTGCGAAAGAACCTCCACATACTGGACACACATTGCTGGACACATGGCTGCAGCGCGACATGGTGCGTATGAAGGTTTTTGCGCAGATGGAAAAGTACCCAGTTCTGCTTTGCCCGGTAGCCTCAATTCCTGCCTTCCGCCATGGAGAAAGAGAATGGAAGATCGAAGGAGAGAGGGTGAAGTATCTCGACGCATGGAGTTACTGCGAGTGGTTCAATCTTCTGGGAACTCCGTGTGCGGTGGTACCGTTCAGCAATTCTCCGGAAGGATTGCCGATAGGAGTGCAGATCGTGGCGCGTCCGTGGGAAGAAGAATTGGTGCTCTCAGTCGCAGCCGAGTTGGAAGCGCAACGAGGCGCGTGGACGGCGCCGCCAGAGAATTATTCTCAATAAGAGGCTTCTGATCGCAGCCGCTAGTATTTTTATACTATTCCTCTTAAATGCTCTAAAAAACTAATCTCTAGAAGCTAGAAGCCACGCGCGGTCATGCGCCTCAGTTTCCGCGAACGCACTCTTTCTCCGCATGCTCCACTTCAAAGGCCGCGATGGACGTAAACTGCTCCCCGCTCTGCTAATCTTTTTATCAATTTCCGCCGCCTATCTGTACGCGTTTCCGCAGGCAAATGTCTTTTATGCGGGGATTGTTCTGCTGCATGCGATTGTGGGATTGATAGCCAGCGTCCTGCTGCTAATTTATTTCGTCCGCGTGCTGCGCGAAGGATCCTTAGCAGCTCGAACCGGGTGGCTTTTGGTTGCCGTCGGCGCAGTTCTTGGCTTGATTCTCATCAGGACTGGGACACCGCGGTCCGATTGGAATTGGCTCTACATCCACATCGCGACGTCGCTCGCAGGCGTCGGCATTCTGTTCACAGACTGGCTGGGGCGTCGCCGCTCGTCCCCGGGAACAGTTGCTGCAATTGTGCGTACGGTGGTTTGTCTGGTACTGCTGACAGGACTGGCATTCGGTGCGCGCTACCTGCGTGAAACGCGATGGCAACGTCACTCCCGCATCGAAAATCCACTGATGCCGCCGGCAAGCATGAACGAGGAGGGCGACGGTTCGCAAGGCGCATTTTTCCCGAGCTCTGCCCAAATTCACGGTGCGGACAAAATTCCCAGCAAGTTCTTCATGGAATCAGATTCGTGCAAGCGTTGTCACAACGACGTCTATAACCAGTGGTTCAGCTCGGTCCATCATTTTTCTTCGTTCAACAATCAGTGGTACCGAAAAAGTATTGAATACATGCAGGACACAGTAGGCACCAAGCCCTCGAAGTGGTGCGGCGGCTGCCATGATCCGGCTGTGTTGTACAGCGGCTTGATGGACACACCCATCAAGCAGATCGTGCATCGTCCGGAGTCACAAGCCGGATTGGGATGCATGATGTGTCATTCGATCGCAGACGTGAAGAGCACGATGGGACAGGGCGATTTTTATCTGGAGTATCCCAAGCTGCACGAGTTGGCGGCCAGCAAGAATCCGATCGTGCGCTCGTTGCATGATTTTTTGATCAAGCTGAATCCCGAGCCGCATCGCCGCGTTTTTCTCAAGCCGTTTATGCGTAACCAGACGGCAGAATTCTGTTCGAGCTGTCACAAAGTCCATCTCGACGTTCCAGTCAATCACTATCGTTGGATTCGCGGCTTCAACGAGTACGACAACTGGCAGGCGAGCGGTGTATCAGGGCAAGGCGCGCGTTCTTTTTACTATCCGGCCAAACCCGCGCAGTGCGCGGATTGTCATATGCCTTTGACACCGTCAACAGATCAGGGAAATGTGAATGGCTTTGTACATTCGCATCGTTTTCCGGGAGCGAACACTGCGATCCCCACAGCCAATGAAGATGCTCAACAGCTGAAACTGACAGAGAACTTTTTGAAAGAGAAGATTCTCAGCGTGGACATTTTCGCTTTGTCACCAGCACTCGCTGAGTTGAAGCCGGGCGCGGACACTCAGAGTGAGGCGTCCACTACATTTGCGGTGGGAGAGGAGGCGGAAGCAAAGATCAATCCCAGCGCGGGCCAGGGAGAAGCGTTGCCAGTTACGGCGCCAATCAGCCGTGTTCATCCTGCAGTTCGGCGCGGAGACACAGTTCGCGTGGATGTCGTTGTCCGCACTAAAAAGATCGGCCATTTTTTTCCTGGCGGCACAGTAGACGCGTACGACACCTGGCTGGAGCTGAAAGCGACCGACGATAAGGGACAAAATGTTTTTTGGAGTGGAATGGTGGAGGATGGCGGCAAGGGTCCGGTTGAGAAGGGCGCGCACTTTTATCGCTCACTGCAAGTTGACGCGCATGGTCATCGCATCAATAAACGTAACGCCTGGGCCACCAGGTCGGTTGTGTACGTGCACCTGATCCCGCCCGGGGCCGCGGATACTGTTCACTATCGCCTGCACATTCCAGAAAACGCAGGCCAGAGAATCACTCTGCAGGCGCGTCTCTGTTATCGCAAATTTTCATGGTGGAATACGCAGTTTTCGTTTGCGGGGATGCCTGATCCAAAGTCTGCTGCCGCAGTCACGCCGGATTTTGACGACCGGGAAGTTTCTTTCACCGCACCTCTAAAAGGAGTTTCATCGAAACAGGAAAAGATTCCGGATATTCCGATAATTGTTTTGGCGGAAGACAGAGTCGAGTTGGAAGTCACGGACCGTGGCGCTTCTCCAACGGCGGCGAAAGTAGTCCTGCAGTCCGATGACTGGCAGCGCTGGAATGATTATGGAATCGGGCTTTTACTCCAGGGCGATCTGAAAGGCGCACAGGCAGCGTTTCAAAAAGTCACAGAAGTTGATGCGAAGAATCCTGACGGCTGGGTAAATCTAGGAAGGGTTGCGGTGCAGGAAGGTGACATGGGTCGCGCCCGGACGGTGCTTCAAAAAGCCTTGGCATTGAGTCCTACGCTGGCGCGCGCGCACTATTTCTACGCGCGTGTGCTTCGCAGTGACGGGCGCTACGATGATGCAGCAGACCATCTTCACAAGGTTTTGGCACAGTATCCACGAGATCGAGTTGCACTGAATGATCTTGGGCGTATTCTCTTTTTGCAAAAGAAATATGCCGATGCTGCGAAGACGCTTCGGTCTGTGCTGGCAATTGATCCGGAGGACTTGCAAGCACACTACAACCTGATGCTTTGTTATAACGGATTAGGTGACGAAAAGCTGGCGCAGGAACATCAGCAACGTTATATGCGTTTCAAAGCAGATGAATCGGCGCAATCCATTACTGGGCCGTACCGGCTGTTGAATCCCGAGGACAACAATGAGAGACAAAATATCCACGAGCATGTTTCAGTTGCGCTCCCGGGGATCACTGATAACCGAAAGCACTCAGGCGTGGGGCTTCACGAGAGAAGGAACACTTCGAAACAATCAAACGTAGCGGCTTCCGCGGGAGGCGCGAAGTGATGCGCAGCCCTTTAATTTGTGTGTTTATTGCTATCGCTGCCTGTTCGGCGAATTCCCAAACCATTCAGTTCCGCGACATTACTTCGCAAGCTGGAATTCATTTTTCCCACAACAATGCCGCGTTCGGAAAGAAGTATCTTCCGGAAACCATGGGTCCGGGTTGCGCATTCATTGACTACGACAACGATGGTTGGCCCGACATTCTGCTGGTGAATGGCGAAAATTGGCCAGGGCACGCCGGACCTGGCACGACGCTGAAGCTCTACCACAACAATCACGACGGCACATTTACGGATGTGACGCGCAAGGCTGGGCTCGCTGTCTCCATGTTCGGACTTGGAGTGGCTGTGGGAGATTATGACAATGACGGATATGACGATCTTTTGATCAGCGCGCTTGGTCAGAGTCGCTTGTTTCACAACAACGGCAATGGCACATTCACAGATGTAACCAAGTCTGCTGGATTGTGGGGTCCGAACGAATTTTCTACCAGCGCGGCATGGGTGGATTACGATCGCGACGGCAAGCTTGATCTTGTGGTCGCGAATTACGTGCAGTGGTCGTTGGCGGGCGATCTGTATTGCACGCTCGATGGCGCGCGGAAATCCTACTGCACGCCGGAATCGTACAAGGGATCGTCGGCGCGGCTGTGGCATAACCTGGGTGATGGCAGATTCGAAGATACCACGCAGAAGGCAAATTTCTACGATCCGACGTCGAAGAGTCTCGCCGTCGCCATCCTCGACTACAATGGCGACGGATGGCCCGACATCCTGCTGGCAAACGACACGCAACCTAACAAGCTTTATCTAAACAAACGCAACGGCACCTTCGAAGAAAAGGGAGTTTCCGCTGGCATCGCTTTCAGCGAGGATGGAGTGGCGCGTGCCGGGATGGGCGTTGACGCTGCTGACTATGATCGTTCCGGGCGTCCTAGTTTGATCATCACGAATTTTGCCAATCAAATGCTTTCGCTCTACCACAACGAGGGGAACGGGCTTTTCGTTGACGAGGCTCCAAGCTCGGATGTAGGACGCGCAACGTTAGTCACGCTCGGTTTTGGTTGTTTCTTCTTTGATTACGATAATGACGGGTGGTCTGACATTCTGGTGGCGGACGGCCATATAGAAAACGAAATCGAGCGCGTGCAAAAGCGAGTTAGTTATGCCGAACCTCCACACGTGTTCCGCAATTTGCATAATGGGAAATTCGAGGAGGTCACACAATCCCTCGGTCCGGGGTTTGCTGCTCCGAAAGTGGCGCGGGGCGCGGCCTATGCTGACATTGATAATGATGGCGCTTTAGATGTTCTAATGACCACGAATGGCGGACGTGCTTACCTCTTCCACAACGAAGGTGGAACAAATCACAGTTTGCGAGTGAAACTGATCGGGAATAGATCCAATCGGGATGGCATCGGCGCTATCGTTCGTGTCAACTCAGGCGAAGACAAAGAATGGAAGATGCTTCGCAGCGGCTCAAGCTATCTTTCGCAGAGCGAACTGGTCTTAACCTTCGGACTTTCCGGAAAGACGAAGGCAGATTCAATTCAGATTGAATGGCCAAGTGGACAGGTGGATAAGTTATCCGACATTCACGCCGGTCAGACGGTGACCGTTCAAGAGGGCAAGGGAATCGTCGTGTCGCGAGCCTATGGCTCGCCTGTGGGCAGCAAGCACAAAACATCTGTCGCGACGTCGAAAGTAAGTCCTGGACAAAAACAATAATAAAGAGCGTGGAGGCATGGTGCGCAAATATTCCTCGACATCTGGTGTGTCCACTGCGGCGTTGATAGCGGCCGCTGCTCTGCTGCTGGCTGCAGCTCCGCAACAAAGCAGTAAATCGAAAACTGAAAGCCCAATCGAGGCTGCGCGCCTTAATAATCTGGGCGCTGCATACATGAATCAGCAACTTTTTGAGAAAGCTCTCAAGAATTTTGAACAGGCTGCCACGCTCGATCCGTCTCTTCGTATCGCCAAATTGAATCAGGGCATTGCTCTATTAAATCTTGGAAGAGTAGACCCTGCCAAAGGGATCCTTGAAGATGCGGTCAAGCGCGATCCCAAAGATCCGCACGCATGGTACAACCTTGGCCTGCTTTACAAAAACAACAACGAAGCTGGGAACTCGATCGCCGCCTTTCGCCACGTGATCGAGATTGACAGTGATGATGCCGACACTTGGTATTTTCTAGGCTCAGTCAATTCGCAGCTCAAGCAGTTTCCCCAGGCGATTGATGCCTTCCAGCACGCTACCAAGCTAAATCCCCTTCATGTGTCCGCGCAGTTCGGAATGTCGCGCGCCTACCAACAGTCCGGGGACGCGGCGCACGCTCGCGAACATCTCGCCCGTTTCCAATACATCACACAGAAAAAACTTGGCGCCGCCATGAGCCTGGCCTATGGCGAGCAGGGAAAATATTCGCGCGTGGAGGAATCAACGGCTTCAGTTGTGCGGGTACCGTCTGCGATTCCTGTGCAGTTTGTCCCGGTAACCGAAGCGGCAAGCATTGCGTCGAAAGTGGATCCGACGAAAACTGGAGACCTCGCGTCTTATCTTGGTTCGGGCGCGTGTTTCCTGGATTTCGACGGTGACGGCAAGCTCGACATCTTTCTTCCTGATAATGGGCCCCAGGGCGGCATGGCGCTATATCACAACTTGGGCGGCGGAAGATTCGAAGACGCGACCCGCACGGCAGGACTAGACTCCGCGCAGCATGGCATCGGTTGTACCGCAGGTGACTACGACAATGACGGGTCTACCGATTTGGCAGTCAGTTTACGCGGACGCGTGCTTTTGCTGCACAACGAGAAAAATGGCACGTTCAAAGATTCTACGGCGCAAGCGGGAATCAAAAGCGATGGCTTCAACCTCGGAGTAACGTTCGTGGACTACGACCACGATGGGGACATTGACCTTTACGTCACACGCTACAGCGACAGCGCCGCGTTCGATCCCCGGCAATCCCATTCTGCAAATCCGCCAGGCCAGGAACCTGCAAAGCAAAAGGGCGCGAATGTAATGTGGCGGAATAACGGCGATGGCACCTTTACAGACGTCACGGGATCCCTCGGACTCGCTGGAGTGGCGCCCGGTGTTGCAGCGGTAGGTACCGACTACAACAATGACCGCGCCGTGGATATTGTTTCCACTGGTTGGCAGAAGTCGCCGTCAGCATTTGAAAATCCGCGCGAGGGCGCTTTTCCTGCCCGGCAATTGTGGCCGGAGTCTGTCCCGAAGAACAGCGTCGGCGTTGCCGTCCTTGATTTTGACCACGACGGTTACATGGATATAGCCCTTACTCACTGGGCTTCCCCTGGTATTACGCTCTGGCGGAATAATCGGGGGAAGAACTTTGAGCCGGTCGAACTCCCAAAAACCAATTGGGTCCGAGCGTGGGGCGTTGCTGCGTTCGATTACGACAACGATGGATGGGTGGACCTGGCAGCGGTTGGCGAAACTGCCGATGGTCACGGGGAGGTGAAATTATTTCGCAATCTCGGTCCTGAAGGATTTAAGGATGTCAGCGCGGAAGTTGGACTCAACAAGATCGTTTTGAAAGATCCGCGCGCGATCATTACTGGCGACTACGACGGGGACGGCGCCACCGATCTACTTATCACGCAAAATCACGGTCCTATCGCCCTGCTACGCAATCAGGGAGGGAACAAGAACCACTGGCTGCGTCTCGCGCTTAAAGGACTGAATGACAACAAGAGTGCGATAGGTACCAAAGTGGAAGTTTTTTCGGGAGCAAACCGGCAGAAGTTTGAGATTGCGGGTTCGTCCGGATATTTGGGACAGAATTCCACGCAGCTGACCGTTGGGCTTGGAGAAGCGAAAGAGGCGGATGTGGTGCGCTTGCTGTGGCCGACTGGCGTGCTACAAGACGAAATCGAAGTCTCGGGAAATCGTGAGCAGGCATATATCGAAATTGATCGCCGCGGAAGTTCTTGTCCAACGCTTTTTGTGTGGGACGGTAAACACTACGAACTAGTAGCCGACATGCTGGGAGCGGGCGTCATTGGTCACTGGGTCGCGCCCGGAGAACGGAACATTGCCCGTCCCACTGAATATGTGAAAGTTGATCGCAGTGTAGTTCGTGAGAAAGACGGCAAGCTGAGTTTTCAGTTGATGGAGCCGATGGAAGAAGTTGTTTACCTCGACAAGGTCCAGTTGCTGGCTGTTGATCATCCGAAAGAGATGGATGTCTATCCGAATGAATATTTCGCCAGCAATCCGCCTTATCCTGCGTTCAAGGTGATTACCAGCCTCGATGCTCGTCCGCCCGCGGGCGCACACGATGAGCATGGACACGATGTGCTGCCGGACATTTTGGCCCATCGTTACTTCGGAGATTTCGAGCTGCTGCCGTTTAAGGGCTTCACAAAGCCACACAGTCTTGAGCTGGACCTCGGCGAACCCTACAGTGGCGGTCCGCTGATGTTATTGCTGCACGGAGAGATCGAATACTTCACCGCCACCGGCATGTATGCCGCCGATCAGGCTGGCATTCACGCCATTGCCCCTTATGTGGAAGCTCTCGACAACAACGGCAAGTGGGTACGTGTGATTGAAGACATGGGATTTCCCGCAGGACTACCCCGCACCATTACAGCTGATCTCAGCGGGCGATTGCCGCGAGGGACGCAGCGCATCCGCATCTCGACGAATCTGCAAATTTACTGGGACAACATTCTCATTGATCGCAGCTTCAGAAGCCCCGGAAAAGAAGATGTTCGGCTGACGACGGTACCGCTGCAAACAGCCGATCTCAGGTTTCACGGGTATCCCAGGCAGATCGAAGCCCAGCCTCCCGGGAATGTGAAGTACAAGTATGAAGAAGTGAGCCGCACGGGGCCTTACGCGCGTCAAGCGGGTTCTTACACTAGATATGGCAATGTACGTCCGTTGCTCACGGACTTCGATGACAAGTTGGTAGTGTTCGGCTCTGGCGAAGGCGTGGCGCTGGAGTTTGATCCGAAATCATTGCCACCAGTCGCTGATGGATGGGTACGAGATTATTTCTTTCTCGCTAATGGATATGAAAAGGACATGGATTTTTACGCCGCAGAGGGCAGCACGGTTGAGCCGCTGCCATTTCGCAGTATGGGAGTTTATCCATACCCGGTAGGGAAGTCCTTTCCGCATGATGATGCGCACCTGAATTACTTTCTGGAATACAATTCGCGCGAGGTTTCAGGAAATGAGCCGCGCGGCTATTCGTATAACTATTCGCGGCCATGACCGTCAATCAACCGAGCATCGCCAAAGAAATCAGTGGTGCTGCCTAGGCGCGATCGAAGATCCCGTTTTAATGTTGACAGTTCCGGGTTCTCATAATCCAATAGCCGACGATGCAAACCAGCACTCAGGCTTCCGCAAGCGCCGTTCACGGGCTCCGCCGCTCCCTCACTCTTTGGGACCTGGTACTTTACGGAATCATCGTCATCCAGCCGGTAGCGCCGATGTCTGTCTACGGCGTGTTGAGCAATCGCGGACATGGCCACGTTGTCACCACGATCCTGCTGGCAATGGCAGCCATGCTGTTCACCGCGATCAGTTACGGACGCATGGCTCGCGCCTATCCCAGCGCGGGCTCCGCCTTCACATACGTCGGACAGGAAATCAATCCTGCGCTGGGTTATGTAACTGGTTGGAGTATGGTCATGGATTACATTCTCAATCCGATGATTTGCGTTATCTGGATCAGCCAGCAAGCGCACGTTTTTGCTCCCGGAGTGCCTTACGCCGCGTGGGCATTCTTTTTTGTGATCGTTTTCACGACTTTGAATGTTCAAGGGGTCAAAACATCGGCGCGGGTAAATTCAGCCTTGGCTGCGGGCATGGGTCTAGTGATTGCAATCTTTTTTGTGGCGGCGGCGCGCTATATATTCGGTCATCCGCATGGCGACCCAGGCTTCTTCACGCATCCGTTTTATGATCCGCAATCCTGGAACACAAAGGCTGTACTCGGAGGAACGTCGGTTGCAGTGTTGACTTATATCGGCTTCGATGGAATATCTACTTTGTCGGAGGAGGCCGAGAATCCGCGCAGAAATATTCTTCTCGCTACCGTGCTGGTTTGCGTTGCAATAGGCTTCTTATCCGCCATCCAAGTTTATGCTGCGCAATTGATCTGGCCGGCTTCGGAGCCTTATCCGAATTTGGATACAGCTTTCACCTTCGTTGCCGGTCGCGCCTGGCAGCCCTTATTTGCAATTGTTGGATTCACGTTGGTGGTCGCAAACTTTGGTTCCGGAATGGGAGCGCAATTGGGAGCCGCTCGCCTTCTTTACGGCATGGGACGAAGCAATGCGCTGCCAAAATCTTTTTTCGGAGCTATTGATCCGAAGCGACGCGTGCCGCGAAATAACGTGCTCTTTGTCGGAGCTCTGGCGCTGTCAGGGGCATTCTTGTTGCCGGTGCTGGCAGGCGCGACAACGGGCTACGACCTGGGAGCGAACTTACTGAATTTCGGTGCGCTTATTGCCTTTATGGGAGTGAATGCGGCCGCATTTGTTCGCTACTATTTGCGCGAAGATAAAAAGAAACTGAGCAATCTGTTTCCGCCAGTGATGGGCTTTATTATCTGTCTTCTTCTCTGGGCGAACCTGAGTTCCAAAGCACTAGTTTTCGGCGGCATTTGGATGGCGGTCGGGATCGCATTCGGAGCCTGGAAGACCAAAGGCTTCCGCGGCAATTTGGTGGATTTCGAATTGCCCCCGGAAGAAGCCTAGTTAGAAATGCCGTAGTGTGGACAGTTCACTCGACATTCCATCCGCTCAATTCCACCACCGGCTTTGCAGTTCCTAACTCGCTGGTTCTGTAAGTTGCGCTGATTTCACGCTTCTCGCCTGGCAGCAATGAAATGTAATTATCCTGCCAAAGCACTGGAAGAATTTCCCGGCCGCCAGCGCCCTTGTCTACTTTCAGCCGAACAAAAAACGCTACGCTCTTACTGGGATTCTCAAGAGTTACGTGCGTGATGGCATCTGCTCCAGTTCGCTCGGTGCGATCGCTCATTTTCAACTTCACTTTCGGAAGTTGCGACAGTGCTGTGAAATCGGCATAAGAAGAGGTAGGAGTTGTGTACCAGTTTGATTTCTCCCAGTCGAGGGTTTCAGGCTTAGTCGAGAGCCAGTAGAAATTTGATCCGGCGAGCTTACCGTTGGCGTCTTCAAGCCGCATCACAACAAAATAAGCCGGACTCAAGTTTTCAATCTCGGGTAGCGTCAGAACTTTATTGGTGCTGTCTGCTGCCGCATCCAGAGTGATTTCTTTGGAAAATCGCTCAGTCGCATCGAGATTCAAGACAGTCACCGTCAGCTTCAAATCTTTTGCATCCTGGTACTGGCTGCTCACGACAGTGACCGAGCGATCGTCATATCCATAAATTGGGTGCAACATCTCCATCGCCTTCTTCGCGCCGAAATATCCGCCACCCGGGCGAAGATAAAAGTCGTACAAATGCCAGATCATCGAAGGCCATGCATTGTTAAGCATCCACTGAATCACGCCGGTGGATTGATATTTGTCGCGACTGTAGGCCTCAAACATCGCGCGAATACCCTCGTATCCCATGAGCTGCGATTTCATCGCGAAATCTTCAAGTCCGCTTGTGTTGCCGTAGCGATTGTTCAAAGCATCTGTGAAGATATGGATATCTTTAAAAGCTCCACCGCCCGCGTGGTAATTCCAGACATCGTCAATCGGCCACAAATGTTCCTTGGGTAGCATGTCACGCAGGCTTTCGATGGGAGGTACGGACGGTCCCGGACTGGTTTCGCTGTTGAATCCATAACTGCCTCCACAGCCCCCTGCGTTACATTTTTGCTCCGCAGCAGGGCGAGTAGAATCCGTCAGCCAATAAGAAGGTGCCACGTATTCATAAGGTCCACTCATCTTCACCCCGCTGTCCCCAGTAACTGAGGTCGGTTTTGCGGTGGCGGAGGAGACGACCGGGTTTGGCCAGAGCAACTCTTTTTCCACTTTGAGATATTTTTGCTCAACATCGGGTGGCGGAGGATTGTCGCTGCCATTGAGCCACATTACAAGGCTGGGATGACTACGCAAACGATATATCTGGTCGCGAAGTGACTGCTCGGCAATCTTGAAATCCTCGGGCTTCCATTTCGGCCAGTGCTCCCAGTGATCGCAGCAGCACCATCCAGCCATGATCAAGATGCCTTTGCGGTCGGCTAGATCAAAGAATTCTTTGGTCTCCAGCTTTCCTTCTAAACGCACCGTATTCAGGCCCATATCCTGCACGTAGCGAAATTCGTCCTCCACGCGCTTCGAGTTCTCACGCAACATCATGTCGGAGGACCAACCGCCGCCGCGGATCAGAATTTTCTTACCGTTGATGGTAAACACGCGCTTACTCTTCTCATTTAGCTCTGAGCCTATTTCGCGTACTCCGAATTGCGTGCTAGAGCGGTCGGAGATCTTTCCGTTCACCTCGAATTGCATGGTTAAGTTGTAGAGCTCGGGCTTTCCCATCTGCGTCGGCCACCACAGCCTGGGGCTGGAAAGGTTGAGCTGCGAAAATTGCTCGGGTGAAAACGTCACATCTTTAGTTTCGTTCGGACCGAGTTCAACACTCTGTGAAAACTCGATTGCATCAATCCGGCCCTTTAGCGTGCCGTTCACCGACTGCGTGCTGCCATTTTTCAATAACGCGGTGACTGTCACGTGCGCGTTGTCATTGGCTGGGGAATCGACCTTCGACACTACTGTCGGATATCGCAGCGCGACCGGGCCGCTGGTGATAATGCTGACATCGCGCCACAATCCCATATTCTTGTCGGGGGGCGCAGGATTCCAGTCCACGAAGGTGATCGCCAGATCTGTCTCTGTCGGCGCATAAACCTGGACCGCGAGCACATTTTCTTTCCCGTGTACAACGGCATCGGTGACGTTGAATTCGTAAGTGCGCCAGGCTCCGGCGACGTCGTCTGATTTCGCAATCTGTTTTCCATTGAGCCAGATATTCGCACGGTAATTGATGCCACCGAAATTCAGCCAGATGGTCTTATCCTTCTCGGCGGCCGGCATTACAAACTGTTTGCGATACCACCACGAAACCGCGAAGGGGCTATCCGCCGGCATAGCGATGTTCGAGAAATTTGAACCGATAGGGTAGGACGTTCCCGGGATGGAGCGCAGGTTCATGCCGAAATCAGGGTCGGGATAGACTTTTTCTTTCACCAACGCCGCTACCACGGTTGTAGGAACGCTCACAACATGCCAAGCTTGCGGGCGGAATTTTTCAGTGGAAATCTCTGCGCCAGACGCCTCAACTTTCGCGGAGCTTTGCAGCGTCCAGCCATCGCGCAGAAGAATTGGGCCATCGGAATTCAAGTTGTGGTGCGGTGCTGATTGGGCGAGGGAGGCTACGGAGCACAGCGTTAGGGCCGCAAACAATACTGCGAACTTTTTCATTTGAATTCCTTTGGCGAGAGTGATGATTGCGTCACGCGTGTCAGTGACCCAATCTGGATCGCGATCAAAAGCCAAGACATATTGAAACCTGAGTTCAACTGTAATAACACGTTTTAATGATTCGGTTCAATGCGATTGAAGAGTGGGTCCGATCAGGCATAAATCGAGTTGCAAAAACCTATCGTTTCTTCTCATGCTCAGGGATATCGCCACAAGGGCCTGCTGCAACATGGTTTATAATAGTGCATTCCACCCATATCTCCCGGTGCATCAATAATCTTGTACATCATCGCCAAAATGTCGGAGTGCTCATCTAAATGATTCGATTTTTGCAGACTCCCGGCCCGTTGAAAAAGGTAATTCTCGGAGGCATGTTGCTGGTCATCTGCGCCGCCATGGTTGTCACTTTAATTCCGGGAGGCTTGGGCGCCAGTCTCGGACTTACCGGGCCAGGCCGCGGCGTGGTTGCCAGAGTTTCTGGTGAGGAAGTCACGACACTCGAAGTGCAACGTGCTGCCCGGCAGATGGTGCAGCAACAGTTTCCTCGGGGCGGAGCTCAGGCGTCTATGCTGTTGCCGTTTTTCGCACAGCGAGCGGCAGATCAATTGATCAACGAAAAAGTTGCGTTGGCGGAGGCCCAGCATCTCGGATTGCGCGCTACGGAAGCCGATGTACGCGACGAATTGCAACATGGCCGATATTCGGGGACATTTTTTCCCGGAGGCAAGTTCATTGGTGAAAATGAGTACCAGCAATTGTTGCAGCAGCATGATCTGACCGTGCCGGTTTTTGAGCAGGGAGTTAAAGACGAAATTCTCTTCGATAAGCTGCGCACGCTGGTTGCTGGCAGCGCGGCAGTCAGTCCCGCTGAAGTGCGGCAGCAATTCGAAAAACAAAGTTCAAAGGTCAAGTTCGACTATGCGGTGCTCCGCAAGGATGACCTGCTAAAGGAAATTCATCCCAGCGAATCGGAGTTGAAGGCGTTTTACGATCGCAATAAGGGGACATACACCAACTCTATCCCGGAGAAGCGGCAGATCAAATACATAGTAATTGATACTGCAAGCATTGCCGCTCAAACACCAGTTTCACAGCAAGATTTGCAGGCTTATTATGATCAGCATCGTGAGGACTATCGCCAGCCTGAACAAGTGAACGTGCGTCACATTTTGATCAAGAGCCCGCTGCCGGGTCCGGATGGAAAAGTTGATCAAAAAGCGGCAGACGAGGCTCGCAAGAAAGCGGAAGATGTCCTCAAACAGGTAAAAGCGGGAGGAAACTTCGCAGAATTAGCGAAGAAGTATTCTGAAGATCCTGGTAGCGCAAAAAATGGCGGATCGCTTGGTCCGATCGGCCGAGGTCGAACGGTTCCAGAGTTCGAAAAGGCTGCATTTTCGCTTCCCAAGGGCAGCACCAGCGATTTGGTGCAGAGTAGCTATGGCTTCCACATCATTCACGTGGACGACAAGCAGGACGCTCACCTCAAGACGTTGGACGAAGTGAAAGCACAGATTGAGCCTTCACTAAAACAACAAAAAGCAACGCAAGCCGCGGAGTCGCAGGCCAATGCACTCCTCGCCCAGGCAAAGAGTGAAGGACTCGACAAAGCCGCTGCTGCGAAGGGACAACACGCAGTCGCCACAGACTTCGTAACTCGCACCGACTCTTTGCCCGGAATTGGAAATGCTCCGCAGTTTATGGACGCGGTGTTTAGCGAGCGCGAGAAGGCTCCGCCCTCTGAGGCGCCTCTGCCGCAGGGCTTCGCGATTTTCGAGGTATTGGCGTCGAAGCCGCCGTCCACTCCGACGTTCGAAGAAATACGCAGCCGGGTTGAGAACGAATTCAAGAATGAGCGTTCGACCTCTCTGCTCACCCAAAAGACGCAGGAACTTGCGGACAGGGCGAAGGCGGGCCACAATCTGAAGAAGGTGGCCAAGGAACTCGGCGCGACCGTCAAGACCAGCGACCTCGTCCTTCCCGATGGCCAAGTGCCTGATCTGGGCGCGATGTCTGGAGCAGCGTCCGTCGCATTCACGTTGAAGCCAGGCGAGATCAGCGGTCCGGTTAATAACGGAAACACGGGCGCGGTGCTGGCTGTAGTCGAAAAGCAGGAGCCTTCCGATCAGGATTTTTCCTCCAAAAAAGATCAGGTGCGTGACGCGCTCTTACAGAATAAGCAGGCTGAGGCGTTCGGGATCTTTGTAACCGGACTTCGCGATCAGATGGAGAAATCCGGCAAGATCAAAATTAATCAGGACGAAATGAAGGGACTGACGAAGGGCCAAGCGCTCGAAGGCGGCTAACGGATATGCGTTCAACCTTCGACGAGCCAGCTTACCTGGCAGAACCTCAAATTTCAACGCGCCATGTCGTAGCATCCTTGACACAGAACGCCAAGGCTGGGGCGCCTGCTCTTATTTCGCGTCACCAATCTAGTCTGTCAGGCATCAAAACCAATCGCACAGACCTGATCCTCAGATAAAAAAATGTCATTTCCTCGCTCAGCCGGAATTCTCCTCCATCCCATCTCTCTGCCTTCACGCGGCGGGATTGGCGACCTCGGACCTGCCGCATACGAATTTATTGATTTTCTTGCGGCAGCGCGCCAAGGCCTGTGGCAGGTGCTTCCGCTGGGCCCGCCTGCGAATGGAAACTCTCCGTACTCTTCGATTTCAGCTTTTGCCGGCAATCCCTTATTGATCAGTTTGGAGCGCCTTGCCGAACGCGGATGGATCGAGGCTTCGAAGCTCACGAACTTACCTGCCCCCAGCAGCTGGATTGACTACGAAAAAGTATTTCAGAGCAAGATGCCGATCCTGTTCGAAGCAGCGCGCAACTTCCTGGAGAAAGGCGACCCTGCCGCTCAGGCACGTTTTCAGGGCTTCTGCGTTGAGAACGACTGGTGGCTTGAAGACTTTGTTCTGTTCGATGTGTTGCGCGCCCGTTATGACCGTAAGGCTTGGGTACAGTGGCCGCGAGAGCTGGCGCGCCGTGAGGCCTCCGCCCTCGAGAAAGTTCGCGCGGATTCAGCCACCGAGATGGCCGTCCGTCGCGTGCTCCAGTTCTTTTTCTACGAGCAATGGAGATCCCTGCGCCGATATTGCGCGGAGCGATCCATTCGAGTGGTTGGAGACATTGCGATCTTTGTGGATTATGACAGCGTGGACGTTTGGGCTCACCGCGAGCTTTACCGGTTGAAGGAAGATTTGCAACCTCAGGTAGTTTCCGGTGTTCCGCCGGACGCATTTAGCGCCACCGGACAGCGCTGGGGCAATCCTCTTTACGATTGGGCCGCAATGCGGTCGCGAGGCTATCAGTGGTGGATTCAACGCTTACGCTGGGCGACGCAAACGTGCGACTACATACGGCTCGATCATTTTCGCGGGTTCGCTCAGTTCTGGGAAATTCCGGCGGACGAACCTACCGCCATTAACGGCCGCTGGGTAGATGGACCGGGAGATGATCTGTTCAATAACCTTCGCGAAGCTTTCGGCACCTTGCCATTTTTCGCCGAGGATTTAGGCGTCATCACTCCCGACGTTACGGCGCTTCGCGACCGTCACAAAATTCCAGGTATGGCAGTGTTGCAGTTTGCATTCGGCGATGCCGGCGCCCACATCTATCTGCCGCACCGGCTTGTCCCCGATTGTGTTCTGTATACGGGCACGCACGACAACGACACAACTCTGGGATGGTGGAAGTCCATCAGCGAAGTCGAACGCGGGGCGGTGGAGTCACTGGTGGGACGCCAGGAAGATGGCGTCAATTGGGCCCTGATTCGGCTGGCGCAGAGTTCTGTGGCGAGTTTAGCTGTGGCTCCGCTCCAGGACATTCTTGGGCTTGGCAGCGAAGCCCGCTTGAATACTCCCAGCAAGCACGAGGGCAATTACCACTGGCGCTTTCGAGCGGGATCGTTGACGAAAGACCTGACACAGCGTTTGGCGGTTCTCGCTGAGGTCACAGATCGTCTGCCGCAACGCATTCCAGCGCCTGCGGCGGAACAGTTCGTTGCCTGAATATTCGATTACTGCTGAAAATAAAAAAGCCGGAGTTAGAACTCCGGCTGTCAGCGGTGGCCCGGACAAACCTGAGAAATGCCTAGTATCCAGCGATTAAGCGCTGCGACGCGGACGGATCGTCAAGTCTCGAACCTGCGTCAAGATACTCGACATCTGCATTCCATTCAGCTGAGCGACGAATGGCAACATTTCCGCCACAAACTCATCCTGCATCAGCTCGCGAATCTCGTCTTGACGATTGCGCTCACCTCCGCTGAGAAGGTCGGGAACGGTCACTTCTAAAGCCCTCGCGAGTCGCTCGAGGGAAGAGAGGGTCGGAGTAGCCTTTTCGTTTTCGATCTTGGAGACATACGTCCGCGGCACCGACATTCGCAAGGCAAGTTGGCGCTGGCTTAGTCCATTACGAAGACGCATGGATCGGATGGAAGCCGCCAGATTCAGATGTCCATGGCGATGACCATTCATGGGCATGACCTGCGCTACGGGTGCGGGTGCAACTACCTCTGGCTCATCTTCGTCGAGCGAAGTATGGCAGCGGCGGCAAAGATCGTTGATGGTACGGAACTGAACGAGAAGACAGCGATCACACCTAACTACTTCCCGAGAATCTACCGGGGCAAGATTTGTGGCCATCCGAAGTTGGGAGTTGCCAGAGCAGGCATCCCAGAAACTCGGGTTCACCGAGTTTCGATCTGATGCGTAATCTGGGGCATAGCGGGTGTGGATGTCAAGTAAAATGTGAGACGCAATAGCGGCGCTTCGATGCGTACAAGATCGCAGCGCGAAGAAATATGAAAGATAACGGGGAAACGATGGCAGATCGAGAAGCGGCATGGTGTTTACTAACTGAGTTCACCCTCTCAGAAAGTTTGCGCAAACACGGGCTAGCGGTTGAGGCATGCATGCGAGCCTACGCAGCCAGATTTTCGGAGGATAAGGAATTGTGGGGAGTGGTGGGGCTGCTGCACGATTTCGATTACGAAAAGTTTCCCAGCCGTGAAGAGCATCCGTATAAAGGGAACGAGATATTGAAAGAGAGGGGATATTCCGATGAGATTCGCCGGGCCATCATGTCGCATGCGGAATATAGCGGCGTTTCGCGTGACTCGCGGATGGAGAAGACTCTATTTGCGTGTGATGAGCTTGCCGGATTTGTAACTGCCGTCGCACTGGTAAAGCCTTCAAAGTCATTGGCCGAGGTTGATGCCAAATCTGTGAGAAAGAAAATGAAAGATAAAGCTTTTGCCCGCAGCGTGAGTCGCGACGACATCGTGAACGGCGCTTCCGATCTTGGAATTGACCTGGACGAACATATCGGGTTTTGTATTGAAGCTTTGAAGAAGGTGGCAGACAAACTGGGGTTAGTCGGAGCAGAAAAAACCGCCTGAGCGCACTGAGATTTTTCAGGTTAGCGCAAAACGTCGGCGAGATTCCCCTTGGCGATGAGATCGGCGACGCGCGCGAAGTCTTTGTACATCACACGATCTTTATCCATGGTCGCGCACACAGAGCGGATAGCGGCGTGCGCCGCCTCTCCACGCTTTCCGGTTTTTAGAGGCGCGACGAAATCCAAGGCCTGGGCTGCGGCAATGGCCTCAATAGCCATCGCGTTGCGAGTGTTCTCAACGATGCGCTTCAGCTTGAGCGACGCGGTCATTCCCATGGAAACGTAATCTTCCTTATTGCCCGAGGTCGTGATCGAATCCGCCGACGCTGGATGTGCCAAGACCTTATTTTCGCTGACCAGCGCGGCCGCAGTGACCTGCGGCATCATGAATCCTGAGTTCAACCCGGCCTCGGAAGCTAAAAAAGGCGGCAGTCCTTCGTTGAGAGAAGGATTCACCAGGCGCTCAAGGCGGCGCTCCGAGATTCCTCCCAGTGCGGTCAGTGCAATCGCTAAAAAATCGAGTGCGAACGCGACGGGCTGGCCGTGAAAATTGCCTCCGGACAAGACCTCGCCTTCCCCATCTGATTTTTTTGGGTTTTTGACAAAGACCAGAGGATTATCAACTGCGGAATTAATTTCAGTTTCCATGACCTCACGGCAGTGGCGCAGAGTATCCCGCACCGCACCGTGAACTTGCGGGATACATCGGAGGGAGTAGGCATCCTGCACGCGTCCGCAGTCACGATGGGACTCGCGCAGTTGGCTTCCATCTAGCATCTTGCGGAGATTCGCGGCGCTCGCCATCTGTCCCGGATGAGGGCGGGCGCGATGGATGCGCTCGTCGAATGCAACATCGGTGCCTTGCAGCACGTCAAGCGTCATGGACCCGATTACATCAGCCGTGTCGGCCAGCGTTTCGGCGGCAAGCAGTGCAAGAACTCCAACTGCCAGCATTCCCTGTGTACCGTTCATCAACGAAATAGCTTCTTTTGCCTCCAGAACAAGAGGCTTGATCTGCGCGCTCCGCAAAGCGTCGGAGGTAGCAATCGGATTGTTTTCTTTGTCGAGACATTCGCCTTCTCCGATCAAGACCAGGGCCAAATGAGCAAGAGGTGCCAGGTCGCCGCTTGCTCCCACGCTGCCTTGCGAAGGAATCATGGGGGTCACGCCGCGATTGAGCAACTCGCAGAGCGTATCAATGACAATGTCGCGAACGCCGGAGTGTCCTTTGGCGAGAGAATTGGCACGCAGCAAAAGCATGGCGCGAGTCTCGGCGATGGAGAGTGGCTCACCTACGCCGACTGCGTGCGAACGCACCAGGTTGACTTGCAGTTCACGAATCTGTTCACCCGCAATTCGGACGTCACTCAGTTTTCCGACGCCGGTGGTGATTGCATAGGAGGCCTTGTTGCTGGCGACCATGGTTTCGACCACGGCACGGGCGCCATGTACCGCTTCGCGCGCATCCGGAGCGAGAAGCACAGGAGCAGCGTTGACGGCAACTTCGCGCACCGCTTCCAGAGTGAGATCGTTGCCGTTAATGTGGAGAGCTTTCAATGGATTTCCAACAGAATTAGACTATGAATAAAACTCGAGCTCAAGTCCGCCTACTTACCCATCGCCTCACGGAAGGCGACAGCGTACTTTTCGGGTAATGGCGCGATTTTCATATTGGCATCCGTAACGATGTGGGTGGTTTCTCCCAGCGCTAAAAGAGTACCATCGCTGACCCTAAAGATTTCGTATCCGAAGTGTATTAAAGACTCGCGATAGTTTTTCACCTGTGTTCGAATGCTGAGTTCATCGTCGTAGCGCGCCGGAGCCTTGTAGCGGCAGCGTGCATCCACTACCGCGATGAAACATTGATCGTCCTTTTCCATGTCGCGGTACGAAAAACCTAACTGCCGCAGAAGCTCGACTCGTCCTACCTCGAACCAGACAAAGTAATTGGCATGGTAAACCACGCCCATCTGATCAGTTTCCGCGTAGCGCACACGCACTCTCGCCTCGCTAACATGAGGCACCTTTTGTCCGGGCTCCGCGCTCACTTGCCACTCCAATTAGGACTTCGCTTTTCGAGGAAGGAAGATATCCCTTCACGAAAGTCCGCTGTGGTGCGGATGGTGGCATTATCTTCAATAGCTTCTGCAATCTGGCGATCCAGTTGTTGCGCGATAAAGCCATTGATCAATTTCTTAGTAGCCCGCAGGGAAGAAGGACTGTTTTGAAGCAGTTGACGCGCGAGTTCACGAGCGCGTGGCATAAGATTTTCAGGCGCCACGATTTCGTTGACTAATCCCAGACGATACCCTTCTCTCGCGTCGAAAATGCGCCCCGTGAGAAGTAGATCGCGCGCGATCTTGTGTCCCACTTGCCACACCAGAATTGATGAAACGATGGCTGGGATGAAACCGATGCGGACTTCGGTGTATCCGAACTTCGCATCTGCAACCGCGAGCGAGAAATCGCACATAGTCGCGAGGCCCGTACCGCCTGCGATGGCCGCGCCATTGACGGCCGCTATCGTCGGGAGCGGAAAATCGTATAGCCGCCGGAATAATCCAGCCATCCGTGCTGAATCGCTAACATTCTCGTCGTGGCTTTTGCCGAGAAGAGATTTGAGTTCTTCCAAATCCATACCGGCGCAGAATGCTTTGCCCGCGCCCGTCAAGATCACAACCTGTGCAGGCGATTGCTCGACTGCAGTAAGGGCAGCTAGCAGCTCATCCACCAGCAGAAAGCTGATGGCATTGCGTTTGTCCGGACGATTGAGAGTGATGGTCGCGATTGCGCCATCTTCTGTCAGATTAAGAGTCTCGTAAGTCATGTTTAGGTGAGTTTAGTCGGCTGCGGGTGAGTTGCTGTAGCGCGAACCTAATTCCGTGGATACGCGGAGTAATACATCCAAGGACTTTAGAGTTGGCAGAGTCGCACCGCGCGCGGTCAACACCTCAATCACACTTTCCGTTGGAATATTTCCCACCAGTTGGTCCTGCGCAAATGGACAGCCTCCCAACCCGCCTAAAGCCGAATCAAAACGGCGACATCCTGCGTCAAACGCAGCCAAAATCCTCTCCTTCGCTTGCTCGGCGCGACTGTGTAAATGGACCCCAATTTCGAGAAAGCCGAATTTTGAAATCACCTCTCCCACGAGTTCACGAATTGCAGCAGGACTCGCGATCCCGACTGTATCCGCGAGGGAGATAGTTCGCACACCGCAGGATTCGAGAAGGTCCACGGCGGCGATTACTTCGCCGACATTCCATTCATCCCCATAGGGATTGCCAAACGCCATGGAAATGTAAACGACGGTATTGAGGCCGCCTTCTTCCCCTTGGTGGATGACCTTTTCCAGTTCTTCAATCGAGTCTTCAAGAGTTTGATTCTGGTTATTGCGAAGAAACGTTGGTGAAACTGAATACGGAAAGCCGAGAGTCTTGATTGCATGCGTGTCAACTGCTCTTTGCGCTCCTTTTCCGTTGACTACAATACCGATGATTTCAACATCATCCGGCGGATCCAGTTCTTTCAACACTTCTTCGGAGTCCGCCATCTGAGGCACAGCTTTTGGAGAGACGAAAGATGCGCCGTCAATGTGCTTAAAGCCTGCGCTGATCAGCGTCCGCAAATATTCGGTTTTGATGTGCGCGGGAATCTGACCAGGCAGGCCCTGCCAGGCGTCCCGCGGGCACTCCACGATTTTGACGATTTCGGACATTCGTTAGCGATTACTCAAGTCTGCAAGACTCCAACCTTGAATTCAGCTACATCGGGATTCAACGCGGCAGCCTCAAGCGCAAGCGTCAGTGCCTCGCGAGTTTCGACGGGATCAATAATCTTGTCAATCCATAGTCTCGCAGCGCCGTAACGCGGATCAGTTTGCTCGTCATAGGTTCGCTTTACGGATTCGAAGAGTTCTTTGCGATCTTCTTCGCTTAACTTTTTTCCGCCGCGTTCCAGTTGCTTGATTTTGATTTCCACCAAGGTTCCGGCCGCTGAATCGCCGCTCATCACAGCGTACCGTGCCGTTGGCCACGCGAAAACAAACCGTGGATCATATGCCTTTCCGCACATGGCATAGTGACCGGCCCCAAACGATCCCCCAACTATTACTGTGATTTTTGGGACCACGGAATTTGATACCGCATTCACCAGCTTGGCTCCGGCCTTAATTATGCCGCTCCATTCCGCATCCCGTCCCACCATGAATCCGTTTACGTCATGAAAAAAGATCAGCGGAATCAAATTCTGATTGCAATCCATGATGAAGCGCGCGGCTTTCTCAGCGGACTCCGTGTAAATAACGCCGCCAAACTCCATGCGCTTGTGGCCTTCGTGATCGGTCGCCTGTGAGTGAAGTTTCTGATTGGCAACGATGCCGACAGCAAAACCGCCGATGCGGGCATACCCACAGACGATGGTTTTGCCGTATTCAGGTTTGTACTCGTCGAAGCGGCTGCCATCCACGATGCGCGCGATGATTTCTTTCATGTTGTAGGGGCGCGCCGGGGAGGAATCGTAGATTCCGTAAATTTCCTCGGCAGCCAATGCCGGCCGCTCGGGCTTCTTACGGTCCCACGGAGATTGCCGCCGATATCCCCACTTTTCGATGATCGTGCGGATTTTAGCCAGACATGCCTCATCGTCGGGCTCACGGAAATCAACGGTGCCGCTAATTGACGAGTGCATGGCTGCGCCGCCTAATTCTTCGGCTGAAACCTTCTGTCCAATGGCCGCCTGCACGAGAGCTGGTCCAGCGAGAAAGAGTCCGCTGCCGTCCGTCATCAGTACGTGATCGCACATCACCGGCAAATAGCCGCCGCCGGCCACGCACATTCCCATGATGGCCGCAATTTGTGAAATTCCCATCGCCGACATCACTGCGTTGTTCCGGAAAACGCGTCCAAAATCATCAGTGTCGGGAAAAACGTCTTCCTGCAGAGGCAAAAAAACGCCGGCGGAGTCTACTAGATAAACCGTTGGAATATGATTTTCGATTGCGATGTTCTGCGCGCGAATCACTTTCTTCGCGGTCATGGGAAAAAAGGCGCCCGCCTTCACCGTGGCATCGTTGGCAATAATCATCACCAGGCGAGTGCAAACGCGAGCAAGCCCAGTCACTACGCCGCCCGCCGGGGCACCTCCCCACTCTTCGTACATTCCGTGCGCGACATAAATGCCAAGTTCGAAGAACGTTCCAGGATCAACCAGCAACGCAATGCGCTCCCGCGCCGTCAGACGACCCTTCCCGTGCTGGTTCTCAATGGCTTTGGGGCCGCCCCCTTCGCGGATCTTTTCCTCCTCATTGCGAACTTGCGAAACTACGTCGGCAAGAAATCGCATGTTGGCTTCAAAACGAGCGGAGGTTGCATCCACGCGCGATTCCAGTACTGCGGAATTATTGACTGAAACAGGTTCGTTACGGTCTGGCATGAATGAGAGCCTTAAAAGTATTTACGGTATACCAGTGACGCGGGTGGCGCAAACCTTCACAACTATTTCGCTGCAGAACTCATGCTCTTGTCGCTCTTGTTCGAATTCTACCCAGAGCCTCCGCTAGGGGATCGTCGGCAACGGCATCCACAAGCCCTATTTCAAAAGCATCTTTCGCTGAAACTTTCTCCGCCGCGCTGAACATCTGTAATGCACGACCTTTTCCGATTAAGCGAGGAAGCCGCTGCGTGCCTCCCCATCCTGTGATCAATCCTAATGCGGCGCCGCGATGCCCGAAAAGTGCCGTGCGAGAAGCCACGCGATAATGACATGCCAATGCGAGATCGAGCCCACCGCCCATGCAGTATCCGGATATTGCGGCGTATACAGGTGCAGGATAACTTTGAAGTGCGTTCATCAACCCCTGGCCTGTTCTCGCGAAATCGTAGGCCGACGTTCCAGTTAACGAAGAAATTTCAAAAAGGTCCGCGCCCACGGAAAAGTAGTTGTCATTGCCAGTAATAATCAACGGTCGAGGTGCAAACGAAATCTGAGCAATTGTTTTGCGCATAGCTAATACAAAATCTAGATGCAACCGATTCGTTCCATCGCCAGATTTCAAGCGAATCAGAGAGAGCCCAGTCAAGTCTTCGCACTCAAGATAGGTATTCGAAGGCATGCGGAAACATCGTAGGCGAGCCGCTCGAAAAAACCGTCAGATTTTCTCCAGCCAGCGTTCCAAACGGCATCCATCTTCTTCGAGCAGAAAACTTCCAAGTCGTATGCCATCGCCGAAGATGCGATGTGATTCCGGATCGCGGGCCGCTCGCGTGATCCACTGCTGGCCGACTTGATATTGACTTGCGGTGAACCATTTCTGCGGTAGTACCTCAAGCAATCCTGCCTGCAGATACAGAACGTAGAGCGCGAACGCCGGTTCATCAGCGCTTTTTGTGGGATAGCTGGTGGGAACAATAATTTCGTCCAACTCGCGTAATTCCGTAGGGACTTCTATGTTGTGCATGCCCGGCGCAAGGCCCAGAGGAACTTCGAAGTCGACGACCGGGGCTGTTGCGGCATAAACGCGATCCGAAGATTGCTTGAACCAGCCCGCGAGCTCAGAGAGGTCAAACGCCTTCAATTGATCGAGATCAAAACATGCCAGTCGGATACCGCGGCCCTCAGGACACCAGACTCCAATTCGCGACTGCGACATAGCGAAGGGACGGCTATAAGTATTCAGGGCGAGACGAGGTTTGTCCGGCTCTTGCGCTAGGCCGAGGGTCACGACATAACCGAGAGGACCTTGATCACCGTGATGCGTCCATGAAAAGCACTGGCCGGATGCGGAACTTAGTCCCGGAAATGTCTTCCAATACCAGGGGGCAGGTCCAACGGTACGAGCAAGGAGTTCTCGAAGACGAGAAGTGCTGATGGCGTCCATTACGTCGCCGTCGGCACGCTGCGTGGTTTCACATTGGCGCGGATAAATTGCACGATGCTGTCCATGGATGTCCCGGGCTGAAAGATGGCGGCAACGCCGAGTTGCTTGAGCTTGGCGATGTCCTGATCGGGGATAATGCCTCCAAGAACGACTAACACGTCGTCCATTTTATTGTCCGCCAGCAGATTCAGAACTCGCGGGATGATGGCGTTGTGCGCTCCCGATAAAATCGAAAGTCCGATGACATGAACGTCCTCTTGCAAGGCAGCGGTCACGATCATCTCAGGAGTTTGACGAAGACCGGTGTAGATCACTTCCATGCCAGCGTCGCGCAGGGCTCGCGCAATCACCTTGGCGCCGCGATCGTGCCCGTCGAGACCGGGCTTCGCCACCAGCACGCGGATTTTTTGCTCCGTAGGCACTGCATTCATTTAATCACATGGTGGTTTATTCACGAAACCTGGGGTCGAAGCTTAGAGGGTTTTGATATCCAGGCTCCGCCACAAATACCAGCAGGCAATGCTGCGGTAAGGTTCCCAAGGTTTTGCAATCTTTTCCATCTGTAAGGGAGTGGGCATCTTGCGCTTCTTATAGTGCTTGCGAATGGCCGTGCGTACTCCGAAGTCACCGACTGGCAGAACATTTGGACGACGCAGAGAGAACATCAGAAACATGTGGGCAGTCCACACTCCGATACCTTTCACCCGCGTCAAATGTTCGATCACTTCCTCGTCAGATAAAACAGGCAGACGGCCGAAATCCAGATCGCCACTTTGCGTATGCTCGGCGAGATCGCGGAGGTACGACGACTTTTGCTTGGATAATCCGGCTCCGCGCATCTGTTCGTCGCTGAGCTTTAAAATCCCTTTGGGAGTCAATGGCGAGCCGGCTAAAGCTGCAAAGCGATTGAATATGGTTAGCGCGGCTTTGCCGTTGAGTTGCTGGTAAACAATGGCCTCGGCGAGGCTGTGAAATTCGGGCTTGCCAAATTCCATGCGGAACGGGCCGACCTTCTTGATGATCGCTGACAGTATGGGATCGGACTTCTTCAGAAGAGTTACGGCGCGCCGCAACGTCGCTGCGTCAATCAAGTTAGGTGACACTGACTTCCGTATACGTTCCATACACAGAGCGCAAAGCTTCGCAAATTTCACCAACGGTTGCGTAGGCTCGAACGGCGTCAATGATATACGTCATGGTGTTCGCAGGAGAAATATTGCCATTGCTGCCAGCCTGAGGATCTTGCGCGGCGGCTTTTTGCAACGCGGTCAAAGCGCGATTGACGTCGTCGCTGGACCGTCGCTGCCTTAGAACCTCTAATTTCTTGCTCTGCTGACGGGCCACGGTCTCGTCAATGTAGAGGATATTAGGCGAGTTCTCTTCGATCACAAATTCGTTCACGCCCACGATGATTTTTTCTTTAGCTTCGACCGCTCGTTGAAATTGATAAGAGGCCTCGGCAATTTCTTTTTGCGGATACCCTCGTTCGATGGCGTTTACCATGCCCCCCATGGAATCGAGCTTGCCAAAATAATCGAATGCGCCCTTTTCCATTTCTAGAGTGAGACTCTCGAGGAAATAAGATCCGCCCAACGGATCCACGGTTTGCGCAACTCCTGATTCATATCCAATAATCTGTTGGGTGCGAAGAGCGATGCGCGCGGCTTCCTCGCTGGGCAGCGCGAGGGCTTCGTCGTAAGAATCCGTGTGCAGCGATTGGGTTCCACCCAGGACGGCAGCCAGAGCCTGGATCGCGACACGTGCAATGTTGTTCATTGGCTGCTGCGCGGGTAGTGAAACTCCCGCCGTCTGAGTGTGGAAGCGCATCAGCCAGGTGCGTTGGTTCTTCGCGCCAAAGCGATCTTTCATCACCTGATACCAAACTTTGCGGGCAGCCCGGTACTTGGCGATCTCCTCGAAGAAATCGTTGTGCGCATTAAAAAAGAAACTCAGTCGCGGTCCGAACTCATCTACCTCAAGTCCGCGGCGCACCGCCCACTCCACGTATTCGACGCCGTCATACAACGTGAACGCCAATTCCTGCAGCGCAGTCGAACCGGCCTCGCGGATGTGATATCCGCTGATTGAGATGGTGTTGAATCGCGGCGTGAATCTGGACCCGAACTCAAACGTATCCATCACCAGGCGCATGGAAGGAGCCGGCGGATAGATGTATTCCTTCTGCGCGATGTATTCCTTGAGAATGTCGTTCTGAATGGTGCCAGAAATTTTCTTCCAGTCCGCGCCCTGCTTTTCGGCCACGACTAGATACATGGCCCACAACACCGAGGCCGGAGAATTAATGGTCATGGAAACCGTGGTCTTCTCGAGATCAATACCATCGAACAGAATTTCCATGTCTTCGAGGGAATCAATCGCCACGCCGCACTTTCCTACTTCGCCTTCGCTGGCGGCATGGTCGGAGTCGTAGCCCATCAGTGTCGGAAGATCGAAAGCAACTGAGAGCCCGCTGCCGCCGTGCTCGAGTAAATATTTGTAGCGCTGATTGGTTTCTTCCGGAGAAGCAAAGCCGGAAAATTGCCGCATGGTAAACAGCTTGCCGCGATACCCGCTGGCATGAATTCCGCGTGTGAAAGGAGGCTGACCTGGATAACCTAGATACTGCTCGTAATTCCAATCGTCCGGCAGGTCCGCCTGAGTATAAAGGCGTCTGACTGGCACCCCCGAAACAGTGGTGAAACGTGCATGCCCATGCTCGTCTACGTTCGTACCGGTGGCCGCCCCGATGGGTTTTTCCGGAGCTTTTTCGAGCGTGAGAGCGAGAGTTTTCTCAGCCCAATCTTTCTCTGCGGCAGAGGGGTGCCTCGATGTGAAAACGTCATCAATCGGGCTGTCTGCGGCAGAGAGGCTGGTTACTTTATCTTTCGGCATGCTGATACCTTCACTCGAATTATAGCCAGATCCTAATGATTTTAATGAAAGCAGGAAATCCCAGGCGAGGTAAGCTTCAGGCCTTGCGCGCTAATTCCCAAGCCTTCGCATACTTCCACGAAACATATCCAGCATGGTAGAGATGCAGCAGCAACCCTTCGCGGCCGTCTAAAAATCCCATGCGAACGAAGTAGTTGTAAATGAATGTGAGTAGCGGGCGAATTACGATTGCAATAAAACCGAAACCACGATATCCCTTTCCCACTACTAACTCCGCGCCCGAAGATGAGTAGCTATTCATGTGATCGATGTATCCCCGCAGAGTGGGATAGGCATTGTGTATCAGTGCATTCTTAAAAGTCTTAACGGATCCGGTGATTTTGATTGTTGGATGCGCCCCGCACTCCTCGAACTTTCCCGCGCCGCGCCGAATCAAGCGTAACTTGGGGTCCGGATAAAAACCACCATAGCGGATCCAGCGTCCGAGAAAGAAATTTTTGCGAGGGATAAAAAAACCGTCCAAGGCGGGATTGCTGTCCAGTACCTCGTCTATCTCGGTGGCCAGATCGGGCTCCAGAGCTTCATCGGCGTCAAGTTGCAACACCCAGTCCATGGATGCCTTCTCCAGGGCTGAATTTTTCTGGGCTGCAAAGCCTTTCCAGGGCTCAGAAAAAAACTTTGCACCGTAGGCCCGGGCGATCTCCTCCGTCTTGTCCACTGAGCCCGAATCAACGACGATGATTTCCCCGCCCCTGTTACTCACAAGTGTCTTCACGCTTCCCAGGGTAGATGCGAGGTTGGCCCCCTCATTGTGCGTGATTAGAACGATCGAGATGGTCACACCGAGAGAATACCGCGAGCTTCAGCGCAGTCAAATGGCGGCCAATATACGGGCCGCCATTTCATTTCCACTCCAAACCAACATTACTGCGGTGGGGCGGTTGTCGCAGGCTGCTGTTGAGCAGGCTGCGATGGCGTGAGAGACGTCAAGTCCTTTCGAGGCGCGATGTACGGAATATTGGGCATATGCGTGATTTGGCCTCGTTCGGCATCTCCCACGGCGATACCTGCATGGTCCAGCAAGAGGCCGGTGGCGCGGTCAAGCTCCACGTGGGATTTTTCATACGCTGCCATGGCCGAGACCAGGTTGGATTGCGCAGTTGCAAAGGTAGATTGATTTTGCAAGACAAGAGTGCTGGTCGAAGCCCCAAGATTAAACTTCTTTTGTTCGGCGTCTAAAGACTGGCGGCCGAGCTCGACCGCGGCTTGCGCGGCTTGCACGCTGGCGCGATTTTGCTGCAGAGAGAATTGCGCGTTGCGTACCTCGATGCGTATCTGGTTCTCAATTTGTTGGGCTCGGAGCTGTGCTTGGCGATATTCCAACTCTGATCTCACTTGTAATGCTTGCGCCTCGCGATTGCGCAGCGGAATGTTCAGCGTAAGACCAACACCTTTGTCAGGAGCGCTGGAGTTGACCAACTGATTCAATGTGTCGCCGTAGCTGCGCGAGCGAGTGCTGCCGGGAGGATTACAGAATCCCGCGGGAGCGAACGGGGTGCCGCAAGTGCTGTAAAGGCTTTGATCGCCGCCGATGCCTGATCCTCCGTAGTAAGCGAACAGATCTAGGCTCGGAAGCATGGCATTTCGAATCGCGCGAGTATTGAGGTCTCGATTGGTCATGTCTATGCGGGACTCCGCCAACTCGGCGCGATGACTTAGCGCATCATTGACAAGATCCTGCGTGGGGACGATAGGCTCCTGTTGCGGGAGCTCCATGGTCGAAGTAGGAATTACCTCCGCGTCGGCAAGCAGCGGATCCTGCAAGTTTCTGCTGAGCGCATTCTTCATCAACAACTGTTGCAGGTCCAGATTGGTTTGTGCCTTGGTCAACGCCTGCTGCTCGGTGGCGACGGTATTTTGCGCGCGCACAACTTCGATGGGCGCCAGGCTGCCGATCTGCACTTGCTTCTGAGTATCAGACAGCGTCTTCTGCGCGAAGGCAATGTTTTCCTGCTGCACCCGCACGTCTTCGTAAGCGAAAACCAGGTCCCAATACATGTTCTCGATCTGGTCCACGGTAGTGATAATTTGCAAGCGGAAAGCCACGTCCGAAATTTCACGATTGTTTTTTGTGATACGGATAAGCCGCGTGTTGGGAAGAAATCCGAAACCCTGCAGCAGCCGCTGTGTCAGTTGAAATTTGAAGCCGGAATTCAGGCTCGGGCTGATGGTGTTGAAAGGGTTATTACTCGCCACTCTCGAGTTAGTGAAACCAACGGACATGTTCGTGCCCCATTGGAAACCCTGTTGATAAGCAAGGTTGGCCGTCCCGGTGTTCTGCACTGTTCCCGATGGATTACAAAAAGAGCTGGAGCATTGCGCTCTCGAGTGGTCCTCCTGCAATGTACCCGTGAGAACCGGGTCAAAGCTGGTAATCAAGGAACCTTGTCCAAGGCTGGAGCTCACTAATCCGTTGGTGCCGGCCCCGATTCCTCCAGGGGCCGCGGTCGTTCCACCCGTGCCAGATCCCACCGATCCCCCCAAGCCTCCTACTCCGCCTCCGGGAGTGTTCTGCACAATGCCCTGATTTGCACCCAGAATGCTATTGGCGCCGGCCTTGGCGCGCAGCACGTCGGTGTCCGCGATATTGAGGTTGTAGCGCGCGATGCCGATGTCGAGATTGTTTTCGAGTGCAAGCGCAACCGCGTCGTTCATAGACAGCATGAGCTTGCCTTCGCGCAGCAATTCGTTAATTCGCGGCGCGTTTGCCACATCAGGTGTCGGCACATGTTGCGGACTATAAGGCGCGAGAATGTGAGGAAACGCCGAGCGCGGCTTGGAGTAATCTTTCAAGACGAATTGACGCGGCTGGGGAGCCTGCACTGGCACCGGCTCGTTGGCCCTCGGTTGCTCTGCCTGCCCAGCTTGCGAGGGCGGCGCAACGTTGGCAGCTGGTTGCGAATCTTGCCCCGAACTGGCGACCGTTAATCCGACGGCTAAAATCAGGCTTGCGAAGGGGCGGGCTACAGAATTCACGCGAAACAAAGGCATCCTATTTCTCTCCTGCATTTGTACTGATGAAATGTCGGGTCCCTTTAAGAGGACTGGGGAAACTAGACCTACAAACTGGTACGTAAAACGACCTTCTCAGGTTCAAACTTAAAGAAGGTACAGACACCAGGCGGAATGAAATAGTATATCCGAGAAAATTCACGCTTCATCTGGCACCGGCCTTGTGCCGAGTTGTGCCTCCGCCTTAAACGAAAATGTCTGTAACCTTGGATGAAAGACACCGTCTTTAAGACTCCAAATTTAATGCGCAACCTAAAAATCATTTTGGCGTATGACGGGTCCGAGTTCGCAGGCTGGCAGGTGCAGCCGTGCCTGCCCACGATACAAGGCACTTTAGCTTCTGCTATTGGACGAGTGACTGGCGAAAAGGTATTGCCGCAGGGTTCGGGACGCACCGACGCCGGTGTGCACGCGTTAGGCCAGGTGGCAAGTTTCTCGATCGCATCGCCGATTCCCGTTCTTAATATATGTGCAGCTCTGAACGACGTGCTGCCGGCCTCCATTCGAGTGTTGGATGTTGCTGAGATGCCGACGGCGTTTCATGCGCGCAAGAACGCCATATCGAAATCTTACCGTTATCGGATGCATCGGCAGCCTATTTGTCCTCCATTTTTGGCGCGGTATGTATGGCATCATCCATATCCACTAGACGAAATTGCGATGCAAAAGGCCGCCCAACTGGTTAATGGCGAGCACGATTTCACATCTTTTGCCGCAGTTGACTCCGAAAGAAATCGTGACAGTAATGTCGAACACACGCGCGCCGCGATGACAAGCGAAACAAGCGGGCACGAACAGATCGGTGGGGAGAATGTTCGCAGGATTTTCGAATCGGGATGGGAGCGCGACGGGGGCGAGCTGATCTACTCCGTTCGAGGCAGCGGATTTCTTCATCACATGGTGCGTAACCTAGTGGGAACATTTTTGCTGGTGGGAAAGGGAACTTTAACGGCGCACGATATAAGCAGGATATTGGAAGCGCGTCGCCGTTCCGCAGCCGGAGCTACTGCTCCTGCGCAAGGGCTCTACCTTGTGGAAGTCCAATATTGAACTGGCGCGAATCTTTGCCGAGAGAGTTCGAGTAACGAGAGTTCAAGTAAAATGAGCAGCGGCCGCAGAGCTCATCAACATCTCCCATGAAAGCATCCTCGCTCATCTACGACTGGAACGCTAAAAATGCGTCACCGCTGGCGATATCGCAGCCAGTGCTGCTAAATGACGAGACCCTGCGGGATGGGCTGCAGTCACCGTCGGTGCGCGATCCTTCCATTGAAGAAAAAATTCATATTCTTCACTTGATGGAAGCCCTGGGCATTAACTCACTCGATTTGGGCTTGCCCGGCGCCGGTCCACGGGCGGTCGAGCACGTCGAGGCATTAGCGCGAGAGATTTCGAAGTCGAAAATGAAAATTCGCGCCAACTGCGCCGCGCGCACACATGAGAACGACATTCGTCCGATAGCGGAGATCGTACAGCGCACAGGGCTGAACATAGAAGCTGCGACATTTATCGGTTCGAGTCCTATACGGCGCTACACCGAAAATTGGACAGACGACTTTCTGCTCCAAACTACCGAGAAAGCGGTGAAGTACGCGGTTTCCCTCGGACTCGACGTCATGTATGTCACCGAGGACACAACGCGATGTGATCCCGAAACCGTGCAGCGCCTTTACTCGATTGCCATTGATTGCGGAGCTCACGCTATCGTCATGTGTGACACCGTCGGACACAGCACCCCGATGGGGACGTACGCGCTGGTGCGGTTCGTGTTGGATGAAGTCGTGAAGCCGAGTGGAGCACGGGTTCGGGTGGACTGGCACGGACACTGCGATCGAGGATTTGGCACAGCGAACTCGATGGCTGCACTGCTCGCGGGAGCGGATTGCGTCCATGCATGTGCGCTCGGCATTGGGGAACGAGTGGGGAACACGCAGATGGACCAAATGCTGGTGAATTTGAAGCTGATGGGCGTAGAGCCTTGGGCGGCGCAAGATCTCACCAAGTTGAAAGACTATTGCCAGGCGGTATCGCGTGCCACTGGAGTTCCGATTCCTGCGAATTATCCGGTTGTCGGAGATGATGCCTTTCGTACTGCCACGGGAGTGCATGCCGCCGCTGTCATTAAGGCATACAAGAAAAACGATAGCGACCTTGCCAATGCGGTGTATTCCGGCGTGCCTGCCCAGATGTTTGGATTGCAACAGATAGTTGAGATTGGTCCGATGAGCGGGAAGTCTAATGTGCTGTTTTGGCTGGAGCAGCGTGGTCTAGCGTCCAACGAAGAAGTTGTTGAGCGCATATATAAGCGCGCCAAGGCCTCCGATCACACGTTGACTCAGCTCGAAATCATGGCATGCATTGGTGCCGGTAGGAAAGACTAACGATATGCCTTCCCTCAGGAAGGCGGAGTCCCGCTTGCGCGGCAACGACAACCAAGGGTCTCTGTATTTGGCGTCGGCTCAGGGTAGGAGAGACATTCAAGAGCTTCCTTTCCGGCGCTGCATTTCGTTTACACTTCTTCGTTGTTCTCGGAGGCACCGCATGCGAAGGTTCCTATCTCTTTCGTCTCTTCTGGCCTTGATTTTATTTGCCATCCCACTGCTGGCTGAAAAACATCCCCTCACCTTCGAAGACATGATGTCGCTGAAGCGCGTGAATGAGCCCGTTGTTTCGCCGGACGGAAAATGGGTGGTATTCAGTGTGGTGGATGTGGACCTGGCTACGAACAAAAAGACTCCTCACATTTGGATCGTTCCGATCAACGGAGGGAAGGAGCGCGAGATTATCGCCGATCAGGATGCTGATCGGCCCCGTTGGTCGCCCGATGGAAAGCGCTTTGCGTTTATCTCTAACAAAGAAGGCGGATCGCAAATTTGGATTGCCAGTTTTGATAGTTCTTTGGGAAATGTTACTGGCGTTCACAAACTGACATCCATTGTGACGGAAGCGGACGGAGAACTCTGGTCTCCGGACGGCAAGAACATTTTGTTCGTTTCGAACGTTTATCCGGAATGCACCGATGAAGCTTGCAATCAAAAAAAGGCTCAGGCGTCTTCCAACACAAAAGTGAAGGCGATGATCTTCACCGGACTGCTTTACCGCCATTGGAATGGGTACAAGGAGAGCAAGCGCAGCCATTTGCTGGTGGTTTCTGCGGAGGGCGGTGCAACACGCGATCTTACTCCGGGCGATTACGATTCCCCGCAGTTCAGTCTTGGCGGCCAGGATAACTACGCGTTCTCTCCTGACGGACGCGAGGTCTGCTACACATCGAACCACGATGAAGTCACCGCGATCTCGACGAATAATGATTTGTGGATCGTTCCAGTCGAAGGCGGGCCGGCCAAAAGTATCACTGCTGAAAATAAAGCCAGTGACTCGACTCCGCTTTATTCGCCGGACGGTAAGTACATCGCATATCGAGCACAGCAGAGGCCGGGATACGAGGCCGACAGATTTCGGTTGATGCTGTACGACAGAAAGACTGGAGAGAAGAACGATCTAACAGAGAATTTCGATCACTGGGTCGAGAGCTTTGTCTGGTCTATAGACTCTCGTTCGATTTTTTTCAGTGCTCAGCACAAAGGCCACTCTTTAATCTACGGTGTGGAGACAACGTCTGCCGCACGAGGTGATTACGCGGGATATTCCAGACGTGCTCTGGTGGCTGGTTATAACGATGACATTACAACTACTCCTGACGGGAAGTTGCTTGTGTTCAGCCGCAACTCGATCGCCGCACCCAATGAAATCTTCTCCAGTGCAACCACGGGCAAGGGGTGTCCCGCGATGACGGGCGAAGTAGATCCCGGCCAAGAGGAGTGCTTGCTCAACGAAGCTTCGGCCGTCACGCGCATCAACGAGCCGATCTTGTCCCAAATAAGCATGTCAAAGCTTGATTCTTTCTGGTTCCCTGGCGCGAACAATGACAAGGTTGAGGGTTTTCTCGTCAAACCTCCGAACTTCGATCTCAATAAAACATATCCCGTGAAGTTCTTGATTCACGGAGGCCCACAAGGCGCTTGGGGAGATGACTGGAGCTACCGCTGGAATCCCGAGCTGTTTGTCGCCAATGGATACGTCGTCATAATGATTAACTTCCATGGCTCGACCGGATACGGACAGAAATTTACCGATGCAATTAACGGCGACTGGGGAGGAGCGCCTTTCGAAGATTTAATGAAGGGACTCGATTACGCTGAGAAAACGTATCCGTTTATTGACAAAGAGCGGGAATGCGCCTTGGGGGCGAGCTATGGCGGATACATGACCAATTGGATTCTCGGCCACACGAATCGCTTCAAATGCATCGTTACGCATGACGGAATGTTCAACACTGAGTCTGCGTGGGGAACGACAGAAGAACTCTGGTTCAACGAGTGGGAATTCAAGGGCACTCCTTTCAACAATCGCGAACTTTATAGCAAGTGGTCTCCGCACCTGTCGGCGGTCAACTTTAAGACTCCCACGCTGGTGGTCCACGGGCAGCTTGATTATCGGTTGGATGTTTCGGAAGGTTTTCAGCTATTTACTACTTTGCAACGCCTCAACGTGCCTTCTAAAATGCTTTATTTTCCCGATGAAGGACACTGGGTGCTGAAGCCGCAAAATTCGCAGCTCTGGTATAAAACGGTCAACGACTGGGTGGATCAATGGGTCAAGAAATAAAGGTCTAAGAAATAGGTTCTCGCAAACGCGTTGACGCTAAGTCTCACGGGACGGTCTGTAGCTGGAATGGCAGAACACTGTTCCCAATGCTGACCGTCCCTAAGGTAAGAGTAGGTCCGGGAATTCCGCTCGAGAGTTGTAGCACAGCGACTCCCTTCACGTCCGTTTGATATGTGATTTGAGAGGTTGCCAAAATCACAGGCATGGAAGGTTGCGCCGCCGCGTTCTGACTATTTCCCGTTGGCCACGGCACAGGCGCGTTTTGGGGTAAACGACCGGTTGCTGACTCAAAACGAACCACTGCTCCTATGACTGGATGCGGTGGCGTCAGTAAATCCGTTACCCCAACAACCACAGGCTGGAAGGTCTGTCCTGCAATCGCGACTTGCGTAACTCCGGAAATCGGTTGTATTTTTAGCGATGTGGCAGGAACCGCAGTGCCATAAAACGTCTGACAGGGCGCGTTTTGTGGCGCTACACATACACTTGCTTGCACGTCTCCCGGAATAAGCGGGATGTGCAGAGTTGAACTGGCATAATCGTTCGAGTCTGTGGTGGCGCTGCCGACGGAGAAGGCCCCTGCACCCTTGGTGAGAAAGTAATTTACCGTAGTTGAACTCAGGGGAAAACCACTAGCCAATACCCTTACTTTTAACGGCACGTCAACGGTCACGCCCCGGACAATCCAAACTAGGGAAGAGTTCAGCGATATATCCAAAGAAGTTGAGGTGCCGACGATAGTCGCTTGCACGCTTTGAGGATTGGGATAGGACGCGGGGGCTAACTGGGAGGCGATCGTCGTTATCCCTGCCGTGAGCACAGCCACCACGGTCGAAGCTTGTCCAGTGAGGTCGCTGAGAACGGTGCACGATGGTAAGCCGCCACAGGCCGCTAGCGATGCCGCTGGTATCGAGGTGAAAAATACACTGGCTCCGCTCACTGGCGTGGAGCCGTCTGCTGCGAGCACGCGGACAGTCATGGGCACAGCCGCCTGCCCCCCAATTGCAGTTGGCGGGTTCGCGCCACTAATTAAGTGAATGCTGTCTGATGGACCCGCGCCATACGTGAGCGCGCCGGGCATGGTGGAGGCGGAGCCGTCAGCAGGGTTGTACAGCGAAATGTCTTGCACGCCATCCTGCATGGGAGGGGCATTTACCAGCAGCCGCCCCGCGGACATGGACACCACCGGAGCCGTGGATCGGCCGATTGAGACGGTGGTGCTGGCCACCAGTCCGGACCCGTGGATTACAAGTGTGGTGCTGCCGGCGGCACTGGCCCTCGACGGGACCACGCTGTTACCGGAAAAAAGATGCGCATGATAGCCATAAGCGACAGGGAAGTCCGAGCCATATAGTGGGGTAAGATACGCAGTCGGGGCCACTCCTTGCGATGGGCCGGTTGAAAGTTATCGCGCTTTGGCGGCGGAGTTTTCTGCATGACGATGTCTTGTCGAACATCGCTGCCGATTGAAGCGCTTATTATTATTGAGGCTGCGGAACCTGATGTTCGTACTTGTCGGCTTATGTATGGACTGACTCCTCGCGACCAGTGAGGATCGAGAGGCTCAACGCTTAATTCGAATTGAGCTGTGCTTGAGCCATCCGGAATTGGCAAACCGGCAAGGTCAAAAAAACCTTCTGTCGCGGTATCGTTCCACTCCAATCGTTTTGGTGGCCGACCGGCAGCATCGTCTAAAGCATCAGCTGTGTTTTCGGGATACCTACGAAACAAAAATCCGGAGACAGAAGACGCTGCGAACTGTCGCGAAGGCTTGGCGGTTGCCGCATCAATCCAGCGCGCAACCACGTTAATTCCCTGGACCGGCCGTCCAGTGGAGCCACTTGTATCGCCAGAAAAAACCGAACCGTGGATCCGAATTGTGTTCTCGAAGAAAAGCTTCTTCCCAGGGAAGCTAGCCCGATTCTGAATGGTGACGGGATACAAACGTGACAGCGCCATCTGATCGTCCAGTTTCGGCTGGAAAGCATTGGGGAGGCACGACGAAATCGGAACGCAGCTTGGGGTGTCAGCCGCATGCATCAGGCTAAAGCCGTCGAAGTCAGCGATCGTCGGCTCGGGAAGCCGTGTAAGCACATTTATGTTCACTTGCGACCAATCCAGTCCAAATATCTTTCCTATCAATCGAACCATCCGGTATTGCATATCGGGCAACTGGCTCGCGGTCTGTGCACACTTTCCATTCAGCACGATCAAGGCATTAGAAAACGTTGCATTGGCAGCGAAGTTGTCCACGCGACCGAAGACAGCGTTCAAGAAGCAGTTACTCGCCGCTTTTCCGAGGATGGCATTACTTACGCTGCCGTCAGAGTCATAAACGATCGCGACAGGTCTGCTGAGGGCCGTGGGCAAAACATCTGCCGTCATGTGCAATGATCCATCGCTGCCAAGAAAAGTGTTAGCACCACTCACGTCTTCCTCGAGGCGCCCTCCACGTATAGCGGTGACAGCCGCAGTCGGAATCGTTGCCCATTGTGCGAACGCTGAAGCGACGAGAGCATCCGCTTCGGGACCTGGCAGAAGCGGACTCAAATCACCCTGGTCCGTGTAGTAATAAATCGTGCCATTTGGCCACGTGATTGGAGCTCCAGAGACCGCATATCTGGGGCCGCCAGCAAACGCGAGTACGGACCACA
>JALYIM010000201.1 GCA_030775785.1 Acidobacteriota bacterium | reverse complement strand
CTTTCAATTCTTGTAAGCTCGTCAGCTATTTGGGCACATGTCCCGGCTCAAACCAGCGCAGCTATCGTTTTTATGACAGACTTCGGAGTTGCCAACGATGCTGTTGCTATATGCAAGGGCGTCATGATCCAGATCGCACCCCAGACCCGCATTATGGATATCACTCATTTGGTGACGCCATATTCAATCGCCGACGGAGCACGATTCCTGGCTGGGACCGCGCCTTACTATCCCTCCGGAAGTGTTTTTGTTGTGGTGATTGATCCAGGAGTTGGCAGCACGCGCAAAGCGATAGTGGTCAAATCGAAGCGGGGACAATATTTCGTGCTGCCTGACAATGGTCTCATCACTGCACTGCTGGATCGCGATGGGATGGAGGGAGCGCGCGAAATTACTAACCGTAGCTGGATGATTAATGCCGGTTTGTCTTCCACTTTTCACGGACGCGATATTTTTTCGCCCGTGGGCGCGCACTTGGCCCGCGGAGAAGACTGGAGAGATGTCGGGCCTGAAATCAAGCAACTGGTTCGTTTAGAGTTGCCCTCGGTGAAGCAGGACGCCAACGGTATTGAAGCTTCAATCATCGCTCTGGACGATCCCTATGGAAATCTGATCACCAATATCAGCCGCGAGGATTTTCAGAAATTAGGCTACGCGATCGGTGACCTGATAACAGTTAAGGTGGGTGATCAAGAGATTGCCGTGCCATACGTCAAGACGTTCAGCGACGTGGCCGTGGGAAAGCCTCTTCTTTACATTGATTCACGCGGCCGAGCTGGTTTGGCGGTCAATCAGGGAAACTTTTCCGAAGTTTACAAGCTGGGACCTCCTTTAATGGTGAAGATTTTGTCGAAGACTTCACTACACAAGGGCGACAACCAATGAGATCGAATTCCCGGAGAACCAAACTCCTCCGCGGTTTTATTGCGACCATGTTCGCGGCCCTTTTGCTGGCCGCAGCTCATGGTCAGACTTATCGCGGCGCAATTAAGGGGCGCGTTCTGAATGCGACAGGGCAGGCGATCGCAGGCGCCAGTGTTCAAGCCAAGAATGATGCCAATGGATTGGTTCGCAACACTATGACCGATCTGGACGGCAGCTTTTCGATACCGGAGCTCGCCGCTGACGATTACACCGTAGTTATTTCCGCCAACGGCTTTGCGCCTACTTCCGAGAACGTAAGAGTCGACGTCGGCGCCAGCACTGACCTGCCTGTCAACTTGTCGCAAGTAAAGGGGGAGGCGATCACCGTCACGAGTGCGGTCCCTCTAATTGACACCGTAAACGATGCACTGGGACAAGTTGTGGACAACCGTTTGGTAGCGGAGCTTCCGCTCAATGGGCGCGATTTCACGAAGCTGGTCGCACTTACTCCGGGGGTTACGGTGGAAGGGTCCGGAGTCGCTGGGACTGAAAAAGGTTTTGGTCAGTTCAACATCAATGGCAATCGCGACCGCTCTAACAATTATTTGCTGGATGGGACCGACAACAACGATCCTTTTTTTAATAATTCTGCCCTCAATCAAGTGGGAATTACGGGCGCGCCCGCGTCTCTGCTGCCAATTGACGCGATCCTGGAATTTAATCTGCAATCCCAGTTTGCTGCCGAATACGGACGCAATAGCGGTTCAGTGGTAAACATTCTCACCAAATCCGGCACCAACAAATTCCACGCCTCGGTATTTGAGTTTTTTCGCAATGACAAGCTGGACGCCCGGAACTATTTCAACCGGGCCCCGGACTCCAAAACAGCGTTTCGTAACAATCAGTTCGGAGCATCCCTAGGCGGACCTATCGTCCACGACCACACTTTTTTCTTCGCTGCGTACGAAGGACAACGCGAGCGCGTGGGATCCAACTTCATTGTTTCCGTTCCCACGGCGATGCAAATTGCTGATGCCCGTACCACTGCCAGCGGCATTATGGGCGGCCCTGTGAATCCGGCGCTCGATAAAATTCTGAGCTTCTTCCCCGGGCCTTCTGGATTCAATGGGACCAGCGGTACCCTCGCCACTACCGTCAGCGACAAAAACGACCTAAACAGCTTCATCTTAAAGGGCGACCATCAATTTTCGCCGAACGAAACGTTCTCGGTGCGTTATGCGTATGGTGATAGCACGCAGACATTCCCACTGGGATCGTTAGGAGGATTTGGCAGCGGATCCAGGCTGGCGCAATTCGCGCAGCAGTCCCCAACACGTGTGCAAGTCGTGTCCGGTAGCTTATTGTCGATCCTTAGCAGCGGCAAAGTAAATGAAGTCAGGCTGGGGTACAGCCGCTACCGCACGTCTTTTCGTTCTCTTGACGGCAACCTGAACCCGAGCAGCTTCGGCTTCGGCAATCTGGGGACAGGTGAACTGGGTCTTCCTGAGATTGATTTTTCCGGACTGATCGAGAACCTCGGGGCGACTGCCTTCAGCATCCCACGAGGGCGGCTCAGCCAAACTTATCAAGTACTCGACAACTTTACCTGGGTAAATGGGCGCAACTCCTGGAAGGTCGGGGGCGAGTACCGTCACGCCAATGTTGACAGCTTCAATGACAATCTTGAACGCGGCCTTATTTCCTTTAGTTCTGGAAACGGATTTTCTAACGACCCGGTCACCGACATGCTGACCAGCTATTATCTCGGCGGTCCGAGTTCATCCGCTGGATTTGGAAATACCGGCAACACGCAGCGTACGACTTTCAATAATGGCTTCAGCGCATTTGCTCAGGATGATTTTCGCGCCGCGTCTAATCTCACTTTAAACCTTGGCCTCCGCTGGGAATACTTCGGTCCCCTCGGCGAGACCCACCATCTGCTTTCGAACCTTGATCCGGCCACTGGTCTTCTGCGAATGATGAAGCTACCTTACAATCGCGACCTCAATAACTTCGGCCCACGCATTGGCTTTGCCTACACGCCGGTGGACGGCTTTGTCGTTCGCGGAGGCTATGGACTCTACTACGACTACATTCCTCAGAATTTGCTAATCGCGAACTTCACGAATTCGGCTGGGTTGGCCACGAACCCGATCGGACCGAGACCTGTCTTTCCGCTGAACTTCGACCCAAATGCCTGGGCTGGCGCAGCCGCTACACCAGTCTTCAGCGCGAATACGACCGGTCCTTTTAATGTTTTTGTCACTCCTCGCAATCTCGAGACACCATACGTCCAGGGCTGGAACTTGAATCTTCAGAAACAGCTTGGTAAGGCGTTCAGCGTCGAGACCGGATACGTGGGCAGCAAGGGCACCCACCTTACCCGGCTTTTCGATGCGAACCAGGGCGATGCGCAGGGCAATCTACCCAACCAGAATTTCCTCGCTGAAGATGTGTTTGCCACCAGTGCAGCGTCCAGCTATCACGCGTTGCAAGTGACGGGACGTTTGCGCAGTTGGCAGCGGCTATCGGGATTCGCGACCTGGACTTACTCGAAGTCACTAGACGATGCATCCGATGGAATTGATTTCAATTTCGCTTCCGCAGCCTTTCCGCAAGACTCCACTAATCTTCAAGCGGAGCGCGGGCCATCAACTTTCGACACCCGCCAGCGCTTCACAGCCGCACTCAATTATGAATTACCGGAATGGCGCGCTCTCCCCAACGTGCTCGCGTCCGGCTGGCAACTGAACGCCATTACCACCTTGCAGGCTGGCCGTCCTATCCCGATTGTCACGTCGAATGACACCAGTGGCCGTTTCAACTTTCATCAGCGTCCGAACGTCGTCCCCGGAGTAAATCCGATTCTTCCCCACTGGAGGCCGGACACCGGTTACCTCAATCCGCTGGCATTTCAGCAGCCTGCCGATGGGACTTTCGGAGACTTGGGACGCAACGCAATCTTCGGGCCGGGCTTCGTGAACCTTGATTTCTCCGTCTCAAAGAACACTCACGTCACGGAGCAGTCCGAGATTCAGTTTCGCGCGGAATTCTTTAACATTCTGAACCATGCAAATTTCGCTTTGCCGGGGGGAACAATCGTGCCCGGAGTGAATGCGGACGGCTCGATTAATACGAGTTCTGGGCCGACAGGTCTCATCACCCAAACACCCGATGTGGCGCAGGGCAATCCTGGGCTAGGTGGAGGGGGTTCGCGTGTGATTCAACTCAGCGTGCGCCTGTCGTTTTAACCCTCGGCTTTGCCGGTGCCGGATTTCAGGCAAATCAATTTTCTTTTGCTTCAAGGGTTAATTTGCGTTGACTCCCCAGACGCTCGGGGCAGGATGTCCGTAAAGAGTAAGTCAAAGATACCGACCCCGCCTTCCCCCTTACCCCGACCAGCAAGGCAGCCAGAAGGTGCGAGTCGGCATCTTAACCCCAGCGGTACGACCGCTTTCGAGGTGTCTGTGCGCTCTTCTCGCAAGACAAATGTTGTCGCAGCCTTGTTAGTGACGCTCGTTTCCATCCCATCGCACGCTCAAAGCCAGCCTTCCTGCACATTCCATTATTTTCGAGTCTTTTCTTCAATGGGAACTTCTGTTCCGGAAGGTATCAATAGCTGGGGCACGATCGTTGGGTATGTGGCTGAATCCGGGAATCGCTCGCAAGGCTTCGTGCGCTATTCGAACGGCGGCGCGAATTTATACACGGCGCCAAACTCGACAGCGACGACAATCATGCGCCGGAGCAGCACCGGGGTGAACGTTGGCTTTTACACCCCACAAGGAACGATATATCCCAAGGGCTTCGTGGCCAGCGGGTCAGGCTTTCAAAGTGTTATTTACCCGGGCGCGACTGCTACATTCCTAACCGGCATTAACAAATGGAACACCATCGTAGGCTACTGGATGGACATCAATGGATTTTTCCACGGCTTCGAGCTGCAAAATGGGAAATTCTTCTCGATAACCTATCCAGGTTCCTTCGAGACGCAGCCCTCGGCAATCAATGACAACGGTGTGGCCGCAGGAACTTATTACATGACGAATCCCTCCGGACACCTGGGCCCAGCCCAAGGATTTACCGAGCTCAAGGGAGTATACAAAGCGGTTTTCATGCCGAACGGGGACGCACTCCAGCTCTCGGACATCAGCAACACCGGGAGAATTTTAGGAGCTGATCTTCAAGGTATGGTAGCGCATGCGTTTTTTTATCAAAACGGCGTGTTCAAATTTATTGCTGTGCCAAGCGCAAGCTTTACATCGGCAAATGGCATTAATGCAAGTGATGTGATAGTGGGGCAAGCGATAGTACCCAATTCAAGCGGCGGAAACAGCAACGTGAATTACACCGCAACCTGCAAGTAACCGTTTGCGGATCGGAATTGTTTGGGCCGAACCTCGGTAATAAATCGCGCCGAGCTGCTGGTTCGCCTTGGCAATGGTGACGATCAGGGTCTCCCTGCGCTTTAGGGCACGCCCGAGAAAAATCTCACCTCGCCGGTCATCACTTGTTTAACCTCAGAACCCGTACTTTGGTGGCTGGGAATCGTGCATACGATGGTCCAGAAGATTACGAAATTACGGCCTTTAGGTGGCTGCCGCAGAAAGCGCCGGAGCCATCAGTCTGTTTGCAACCGCTCTCGCAGGCATTCCGGTGAGC
>JALYIM010000200.1 GCA_030775785.1 Acidobacteriota bacterium | reverse complement strand
ATACTAGATAAACCATTCTCCGAAACTCTCGAACCCAGCCACTAAACGTCGCTACCTGCCTGCCGCTATTGCACAGAGTAATAGGCATCAGCGCCGGTTGCGTTTTTGTTCGCCGCTGGCCGAAGGGCTATAAACGTATCGGGATTGTCCGCGGAATAGAACCGGGATGCGACATGCGGATGAAGCGCAAATAAGCATACAACGCTGACAATTGATTGCCAAGGTCTCGACGTCTTCTTTTGCAATAGCTTTCGCGCTCGCATTGGCACTTTCTAGTATGCCTGCTCACACCGACAAAGAAATTGCGCAAGTTGGCCCGGGGGAATTTGCGGGGAAATCTTGTATCCCCACCGTGCCCTTTATAAGTAGATAGACCGCTTTCGTCTGTCGCCTTCATAAAATTAGCTTTTCCCCGGTTTCGAATTCGGTGGGTTCAGCTTTATCGGCGGTTAAAAGCCTGTCATTTTGAGTAAGGTACTATAAACGTCGCAGCTGGGGCTATTAGCTGAAGCTACATAATTTACTGGGCTGGTTGTTTGAGCACCCTTCGCAGGACTGTTTCGGTTATGGTACTTTTACCCACGCGAACTTGGGGTTCTGCAAAGGGAGTTGCGTGAGAGCGAAATTAAGGAACTGAACTGGTGAGTTTTTCCGGAAGGGTTGCCCTGATCACTGGCGCTGGCAGTCCACATGGCATCGGCTTCGCATCCGCTCGCCTGCTTGCGAAGAAGGGTGCGAAGGTCGTCATTACTTCAACTACCGATCGCATTCACGACCGGGCCGGCGAGTTGGCGGCATCGGGCACCGAAGTGTTCGCTATGCCGCTTGACTTATGCGATCACGTTCAATCCCTGCTGCTTGTAAAAGCAGCGGTCGCTCGATTCGGGCGACTGGACATTCTTGTTAACAATGCGGGAATGATTAAGACCGGTGGGCCAGCGGAAGCCGGCTATCTTCTAGAAGAAATGTCTGAGAAGGAATGGGACTACAGCATTCAGATTAACTTGAAGACTTGTTTCAATATCACCCGCGCCGCACTTCCCGCAATGCTCAAGGAGAATTACGGCCGCATCTTAAATGTCTCGTCCACCACTGGTCCGGTAGTAAGCAATCCGCGCGAGACCGCTTACAGTGCAGCAAAGGCCGCAATGGTCGGGCTGACACGCAGCCTTGCGCTCGAGGTCGCCAGGCGGGGAATCACGGTGAATTCTGTTGCCCCCGGTTGGATCGAGACGGCATCATCTACCTCATCGGAGTTGCTCGCAGGTAAAAACACTCCGATTGGACGCGCGGGCTCCCCTGACGAAATAGCAGCGGCGGTTGCGTTTCTTGTCTCGGACGACGCGTCCTATATCACGGGGCAGATGCTGATTGTTGACGGCTGCAATTGTATTCAGGAAGACAAAAGACCGCCTGACTCATATTACTAGTCGTCAACATGTGACCTTTGCCCCGGCAGGGCGGCAACTCCTTCTCAGGAGGGTGCATTTATGGCGGCTGCGGTACTGTCTTCAAATTGAGCCCGAGCAGCAACGGCAAGTGGACGGGCATTGCGATACATGTCTTCAACGGAAAGGACGGCTCTGCGCCCTTACGTTGTTTTCGACAAGGCAGGAAATCTGTATGGCACAACAACCGGCCTTCTCTCCAACTATCGAGGCACGGTTTTCAGGCTCACACCGGGGGCAAACGGCGCGTGGTCAGAAACCGTCCTCTATACCTTTAACGACATTGGTGGCGACCAACTCTACGCAGGACTGGTCTTCGACAAGACCGGGAATCTGTACGGGACTACGTGGAGCGGCGGCGCTTACGCGGTAGGAAGCGTCTTCAGGCTGACGCCTGGGACGAGTGGGAAGTGGACCAAGACCGTACTCCACTCTTTCAACGGAAAGGATGGTGCATTTGCCTACGCAGGCGTGGTCTTCGATGCCGCGGGGAAATTGTGGGGCACGACCTCGGGATACGGCTCTGATCTCGGCAGTGTGTACGAACTGGTTCCCGGATTAACCCGGCAGTGGACCATCAAAATCCTGCAAACCTTTCACGACATAGAGGTGAACGGGGCGTGGTCTTTGATACGAGGGGAAACGTGTACAGCACGGCCTTTCACGGGGGCAATTTAGCCTGTGCTCAGGGCTGCGGCGAGGCCTTTGAGGTTGTTATGCCGTAAACGCGAAAAAGTACTCAGATAGGAAGGTACGCTTGACTGCAGAATAAGGGATCGGTACCGAAGGATGATTGCGTCAACGAAGAAAGGAATGACCGCCATGCGCGTACGTGACAATTAAAACACGCTTCCTTACGGTCAAAGAGCAGAACGAGCGACAGCACACTGGCTGCACCGGTGCGACGAGTAAAAGTTTTACGGCTTTGGTACCTCGTTGGGCAATCTTCGCAATACTTATATTCCGACCAACGAAAACAAAGATAGTCAATATATTGCTCAACCAATCGTCAAGAAGGCGTCCGAGTACCTCGTCAATTCAAATGGCCGCACCGCGAAGGGACCAGGAGGGGTTTAAAAGCCGGCTTTTTTAGTAACACCCCAATCAACAGCAACTATCAGACCCGGCGGCACCCACGACGAGGCCCCGGCTCCCACCAGCTGAAAGCCGGCACACACAGCGAACAGCAAAGCACCGTCAATTTTGGAAGAGTTCGAAATAATTCTCATAACACCGTCAATCTACTTGAATAAAGCGTGCGGGCGGTGTCGCAAAGATTTAGTCCATCTTTTGCGTCCCACCTTGCGGCCAGAATACAGAAAACACGCTTCCGCTCCTGCCAGGTGCCACTCGGCTGCGCACTTGAATCCGTCCGTCATATTTCTGCACTAAGGAACTTGACAGCCACAAGCCGAGACCTGTTCCAACATTTTCTTTTGTCGTAAAAAAAGGCTCGAAAATTTTCACTCTATGCTGTGCACTGATTCCAGATCCATTGTCAGCAATAATTATGCGAACCCCAGTTCGACCACTATTACGCCAATCTTGCGAATTTCTAACGCGAATTCTTATGCGGCCACTACCACGTTGAGAAATGGAGTCGAGGGCATTGATAAACAAGTTGGAAAAGACTTGGCGAAACTCTCCTGCCGACGCAAACACCTTCGCAGACTCATCAAGTTCTTTCTCCAATTCAAGATCCTGATTACGAAACTTGTAAGAGTAAACGGCTAGAAGCTCATTGATTGTTTGAGACACTTCTACCCAATTCGGGAGCGCACTATCTCGATAGAACCCTAGAGTTTGCTGCGCGATTAGCGCAACCCGCTCGAGTTCTTTGTCAGCGGTTTGGAGATAGCTGCGCGACCGCTCGCTCATGCTTGTATCTTTTTTGGCCAGATACAAAAGGTTAGTCACCGCCTCTAATGGGTTGTTAATCTCATGGGCAATTGTCGCTGCCAGGCGACCCACTGCTGCCAACTTTTCCGAATTCAACAGCGCGATCTCCGCCTGCTTTTGATCGTGCACGTCTGTGTTTGAGCCAATCCACATCAGGACTTTGCCATTGTCACCTCGGAATGGGAGCGCGCGGCTAAGGTGCCAGCGATAGGCACCTTCCTTACTTCGGAAGCGGTGCTCGAAGTGAAAGGGCTCCCCACTCTCAACGGAGTGTTTCCACACTTTGACGTTTTCGCGCACATCGTCTGGATGGATAAACTGGGTCCATCCCCAGTCTCTGATCTGCTCAAATGAAAGCCCGGTAAATTCCATCCATTGAGCATTGAAATAATCGACTTCTCCAAAGGCGTTAGCAGTGAAT
>JALYIM010000199.1 GCA_030775785.1 Acidobacteriota bacterium | reverse complement strand
TGCAAGTTCTTGCGCTTGCTTTGGCCAACCACAAGCTTTGGACGGGGTAATTCCCAGCAGTTGGTTTATAAAAATTCAAAATATATGAGGAGACCCATGTCTAAGAAAGAGCTTTTAGAGCGAATTGTTGACAGTTCAGTTGATCGCCGAAAATTCATGAAGCGCGCGGGCGCCACCGGTTTAGGCGTGGCTGCAATGACGATGATGGGTGGCAGCCTGGGGAAACTCAATGCCGCAACTGTCACCGATGCTGACATCGTTAACTTTGCCTTGAACCTTGAATACCTGGAAGCCGAGTTCTATCTCATGGCGACCTACGGCACCACCCTCGTTCGCTCGGGCGTCATCACCGCTGCGGATCAGACCGGACCCACTACGGGCGGCGCCATGGTGAATTTCCATGGAGCTAACTCTGCCTTCGTTGCCAGCGCTTTGCGTACCGATGAAGTTGCTCACGTAAAGTATCTGCGTTCTGCGTTGGGATCGGCGGCGGTTAAGAAGCCTGCTATCAATCTTGACGCGCTTGGCTATGGATTTGCAGGCGTCAACGACTTCCTTAAGCTCGGCCGTCAGTTTGAAGATGTCGGCGTCAGCGCTTACCTGGGAGCGGCCCCTCTTATCACCAGCAAGGCTTATCTGGATGCGGCCGCCCGCATCATGGATACCGAAGCGCAACACTCTGGCGCAGTGAGATTGCTCTGCGTTTGGAACGGAGTGAACAGCCCGGCAGTTGACGGGAAAGATGTTCCGCCCACACAGAGCAAACCTTTCGATGTAGATAACAATGCGTTGTCCATTCCCCGCACAACCACTGAAGTTCTCCACATCGTCTACGGTGGCGGCGCCCACTCCGGCGGGTTCTATCCACAAGGGATGAACGGCACCATCAAGTAGTTGTCCGTAACTCCTGGCGAGGGGGTATTTCTTCCCCTCGCCGGTTCTTATTACAGTTGCACAATTAGGAGGGAATCAATGTTCGAAGGCTTGTTTCAACCGATGCATTTACTGGTGATTGCTGGAATCGCACTATTGATATTCGGACCGAAGAAACTTCCGGAGCTTGGGAAGGGACTGGGAGAAGGGCTTCGCGGATTTAAAGCAGCCATGAATCCAGTTTCGGCGTCATCCGCGGAAAACTCAGGGGTAGTAAATACTCCTGTCGAACAGCCCTTAGCTTTCAACGCAGCTTCGGCTGGGGAGCGCAAGGAGCAAGCGTGAGCTTGTCCGAAATGATATTTCTGGGGCTTTTGGGGCTGGTAGTTTTTGGCCCCAAAAAGCTCGTCCACGTAGGCCAACAAGTCGGCCAGGCTTTGGCTGCGTTCAAAAAAGCTACCGGAGAATTCAGCAGCCAGCTCAGTGCGGAAATTCATACCGCGGAGAAGCAGTCAGCTTTCCCGCAAACAAGTCATTCTTCGGTCGAAACTGTTTCGCCTGAGCCCTTCACGAGTTCGGTCCCAGGCTGAGTATGCCAGTTAGGGATTACTTTCGTGCCTGCCATATGGCACCGCTGGTTCATTGACCTGTTGGGTGCCGCTTGCTAAGTTGCAAGGAATCTGGTGCGATTTCCGCCATCCCCCGGGCAGGAAGGCATCCTTCATAGGGGATGGGCTTATGAAAGTGTTTCATCTCTGTTACGTGGCCATGGGATTCGTGGTCGCTCGCTGGGTATTTAAGCGTGAACCAATCGCTCTCGGCGATCCCGTATCACGTTTTCGCGTCTCTGGCCTACTGTAGCTGTAAAATGTAGTGCTGACGCACTGAAGACCTCCGCATGCGGAGGCCCCCCACATTTTTCACCGCTCTAAAGGACTACGACCACCGTTCGCCTCGCAAACACCACTCCAGTGGTTGAACTAATTACAATTTGAGAGCGGACTCGATCCAGTTCGCCATTTCAATCATGAATCGCACCGCTTTTTTCGTAGTTCTATGCGCGTCATTAATGCTGCCACCCATGCGTGCAATAGCGCAGGGCGAGGGCGAAGTGTCCCTCGGAGACCTGGCGCGTTCCTTGCGCAAGAGTAAGGCGCCGCCGCCGCAGCAGAGCATCATTGACAATGACAATTTTGCCAAAGCGATGAAAGAGGCTGAGGAGCAGCGCTTGAAGAACAAAGCGGTGGCGGCCCCAGCCGTTCCAGTGAATGTGAGTGATCCGGTGGAGGAAGTTTCCAGAAAGTTCAAAGTCACTTCGACGGATGGAAGTTGCAACCTATCATTCAGCGCAAATCTGAGTTCGCAGGCAAACGCGGCCTTCGCTTCGCAGGACCTTCCGGAAGAAGAAATCAGCAAACTTGATGGTCCCGCCCGTATCGAGGGCGGAGAACTTCATGTCTCAGTTCATAACGGCAGTGCTTGGGACATCAAAGAAATCACCGTAGGCCTGACGCTGGTACGCGCCGCCGGAAACAATGGCGCGCAATACGGCGGAGCGCGATTGATCACCGCCGCCCAGGAAACGGTCACGCAGCAGGACAAGCCCGCCGATGTGACCCTGCTTTATCACCTCAGGGGAGATGCAGTGCCGCTGGCTACCGCGCACTTTCATGGACCTTTAAGCGGCACAGTGGAGCCAGACCAGGAGTGGCACTGGGCCATCCTCCAGGCCAAGGGAATACCGCCCGAGAAAGAAACTGTCCCGTCGCCAGTAGTTGCTGCTGATTGATCGGGAAAACAACTGTCAGTTCCTAACCTTCTGGGCAAAAGCTAAAAGCTAGAGGCTGCCAATTCCTCCGCTTTCCCACTCCCAATACTGCGATAAGCTGCATCCAGAATCCGCTGGTTCTCCCAGCCTTCTTCGCCGGGAACCGGAAATCTCATTTTGCCCTTAACCGCGGCGGCGAATTCATCCACTTGCCGGGCGTAGGCCGTACGGTTGAAAACTGATTCGCTCTCCACTACTTTGCCATCGCGCAAAAGCTGGACATCAACGGGACGATCCACCGTGAGACCGTTGTTGGCGTACAACACACCGGTCTCGCCTACAAATTCCAACGGCGTGCGATACTCGGCGCGAAAAGAGACCAGCACTGTGCCTAGAGTCCCGCGAGAGAATTCCAAAGTGATGATCGCCGCTGATTCCATTCCTCCCAAACGCCTATCGAGGGTAGCTTGAGCACTCACGCGAACCACCTGGTCCTGCAAAATGAAGCGCAGCGCGTCAATGGCGTGCACCCCAACGTCCGCGATGGGTCCGCCACCCGCGACCGCTGGATCGGTGATCCACTTCCGGGGATGGCTATCCGCTGCGGTGAAAGAAAATTCCGCGCGCGCGAAGATCGGTCCCCCAATATGTCCACCAGCGATGCGATCACGCAGCCAAGCCGTGCTCTCTTCAAAACGAAATACCTGCGCGACCCCCAACAAAACATTTTCCCGACGCGCCGCCTCAACCATCTGCCGGCATTCGTCGGCGTTCATCCCCATAGGCTTTTCACATAACACCGGCTTGCCGCAGCGAATGGCTGTCAAGACATCCTGCAAGTGCATGGCATTGGGAGTCGTCACCATCACGGCATCTACTTCCGGCGACCGGCATAAAGCCTCTGCGGAATCAAATGCCAGTGGAATGTCGAATTGCCTTGCGGACTCCGTCGCCTTCTTCATCTCGCGCCGCGACAGGGCGATGACTTTGCACTCTTTCGCCAACATAAATCCGGGCACCAACCTTTTGACCGCGTGCAGACCGAAGCCGACGATTCCAAAATTGATCATGGAGTTTGTACTCTCGCGTGAAGCCGCGCAAGCCTGCTATTTCGTAATCACCACGGCAGAAGGAGGAACGCTGGTGGACAAAGTTTGATTTGCGGTCAGGGTCCCGGCCGTGAGATCAACCTTAAGTTCCGTAATGCTGGCGCCGGTCTCGTTGCCCACCAAAATGTACTTTCCCGTGGCATCGTTCACCATGAATCGCGGGCCGGTCCCTGTCGCAGGCAGAGTTCCGGCGATCAAGGTTGGAATGCCAGTGCTGGAATCCAGTGTGTATTGCGAGATGTTGTTGGTGCCCCCGTTGGCGACATAGAGAAACTTTCCCGAGGAATGAACAAGGACTGCCACAGGTGTAGTGCTGGTTGCGACAGATGATTGCGGCACCGCGGACAACGCTCCGCTGGTCGGATCGATCGAGAATGCCGATACCGTATTGGCAGCCGAGTTGGTGATGTAAACAAAGTGCTCCGCTGGGTCAATCGCAAAGGAAAATGGCGTGGGTCCGACCGCAAAAGGGGAGCCAGCAACGGATTGCAGAGAGCCTGATGAGACCGCATAAACATACAGGGCAGAGGAATTCGGACACAATACGTAGACGAATTTTCCGGTGGGAGAAATCGTGAGGCTGGTGGGATTCTGTCCGGTAGCGAAAGGTGATCCGGCAACAGGAGAGAGCGCTCCCGTTGTCGAGTTGATATTGAAGGCGGAAATAGAACTCGAAGCTTCATTAGCCGTGAACAGTAAAGTGCCGCCGGAATCCATATCGAGCGAGACCGGAAATACTCCAGTGGCGGTGCGGGGCATCACTTCTGAAAGGCCGTTGGTGTTGCTGTCAATTTTGAAAAGAGAAATGCTATTTTCGCCTTGGTTGGCCGCATAGAGAAATTTCTTTCCAGGGGTCACGCGCACCGAGACCGGGGACGTTCCCCCGGGGAAAGGTGATCCTAGGACAGTATGAAAATTGCCAGAGCTATCAATATGAAAAACGGCGATGTCATTGGTCGTAGGGAGCGCAACAAATGCGGTTTCTTTGTTGGGAGAGGACCCGCAACTGGAGAAAGCCGCTACTGCCACGGCGATCGCCAGCAGCGACGCTCTTTCCCCCAACCAATTGCTTCCTTTAAGAATCATCAATCCCCTCATACTCGAAAGTTGCGCAAACGGGCTACTTGCCGCCAAATTTGAAAACTATTCCGGTGGATAGTCGCAGGTTGTTTTGCTTGCTCCCGAAAGCGCTGCTATGCAGATAGTCCGCTTGGATCAAGCGAATGTCGAAACGGCGATTGAGGTTCCAGTCGTAGCCGCCTCCGAGTGCGTACGCGCGGACCAGAGTACTGAAGCCTGGCGTTGAAACTCCCTGCGGCTCGAAGCGCTCTCTCGTTTTGCCGAACAATACGTGCCCGTAGAGGCGATTTTCGCCATGGTTCACAGAAAGCTGCGGACCAACCAAAAAGTTATAAACGGTCAGTTCTGATCCTGAGTTTCCGCTGGCGTCCGCCGTGATGCCCAGATGGCGGTAAATATTAGGCACGCTCACGGAGGCATTCCAGCCGTTGAGATTTGACCGGCCGTTGAATCCGAGAGGAGCACTGTCGAAGCGCAGGTAAGAGTAGCCGCCGAACACATCAATGCGAGGAATATTCTGCGCGACCAGCGGGACGGCGGACAGGACAATCATGGCCAGCATGAATCTGAAGGTGCGGATTCGGATCAATTGGACTTTTCCTGCTTATACAAGTTTAAGATCGAACTACGATTTTAACCGCAAGTGGGTAATGCTGCGATGTGGAGTTGTAATTCTTTGTAAAGGGAAGACGAGAGGCGCGACAGGAGTCTTTCGACTTCACAAGTTCCCTCGTAAGCGTGTGACCTTGTTGCGGTCAGATGACAGCAAGGCGAAGCGCAAGCAGCAGAAAATTGATCATCAGGCGGTCATTGCCCCGACTAACGAGTCGAAGATTTTGAGGCCTTGCGTACCTCCGAGTTCGGGTTCGCTGGCGCGTTCGGGGTGCGGCATCATTCCCAGGACGTTTCGTCCCGCACTACAGATGCCCGCGATGTTGTCCAGCGATCCGTTCGGGTTGGCGGCAGCAGTAATCTCGCCTCCGGGAGTCGCGTATCGAAAGACGATCCGGTTTTCGTCGCGCAGTTCACGCAATGTTGATTCGTCGCAGAAGTAATTGCCTTCCATGTGTCCAATGGGGATTGTTAGAACGTCGCCGGAGTTGCAGGAATTTGTAAAGGCGGTGTCGGCGTTCTCAACCCGCACCTGTACCTGCTTGCAGATATATTTAAGGCTGGCGTTGCGCAGAAGGGCCCCCGGCAGCAGTCCCGACTCGCAAAGAATTTGAAATCCGTTGCAGATACCAAGCACCAGCCCGCCGCCATCAGCAAACTTGCGGACCGATTCCATCACCGGAGAAAATTTCGCAATGGCGCCAGTGCGAAGATAGTCACCGTAGGCGAAGCCTCCGGGGATGATGATCGCGTCGCAGTTCTGGAGATCGTGCGACTCGTGCCACAGGAAAGTTACCGGCTGTTTTGAGACTTGCTGGATGGTCCAAAAGGCGTCGTGATCGCAATTCGATCCGGGGAAAATGATGACACCAAACTTCATGCTGAAAGCTCCAGCCGCAGGTTTTGTGAAAATAAAGTTTAGCATGCGGGGTTGAGTCGTTTCCGGCTGGGATTTACCTAACATCTCAATCACCCACTAAATTCGAATTATGAATGTTTCAGACCATCTACGAATCACCGGCGGCGCGTTAAAAGGATGGTTCATCGCGCAATTGAAAGACTCATTTGCCGTCGGAATCCTTTGGCTGATTGGACTCTACATTGCGCAAGTGCCGTGGGCTCCGCTGTGGGCTCTGCTGGCAACAATTCTGCAGTTCGTGCCACATCTGGGTCCGATCTTAGGATTGATTGGCCCGGTGCTGGCGACAACCTTGCGATGGGCCGATTGGGAGCATCCCTTATACGTGCTGATTCTCTACGCCGTGATTGTCATCGTGGACGGATTCTTCCTACAGCCATACATCATGAAGCGGACGGTGCGAGTGCCTATCTGGGCTTCTATTTTGACGCCACTCGTACTCGGTTTTCTCATACCGTTTTGGGGAGTATTGTTGGCGGCTCCATTACTGGCAGTTGTGTATGCGTATCGAGCGCGGACAGTTGCGGTTGCTATTCACCCTGATGAACTCAAGAAGGTCTAGCGCAAAGGCAGTTTTACGTTGATCCCGCTCCTACGTTTGCGAAACTGCAAGCACAGGCCACCACACCTGGGGCGTAATTGACATGCTATAATTCCTGTTCGCCTGGCCAGTTTTGGGGCAATTTCGAGGTAAGCCAGTGATCTCCTCTACGGGCGAATCCTGCGCAATTCAACTTCAGTAGACGCGAGGTATTTCCATGTCCGGCCATTCAAAATGGGCGACAATCAAGCACAAAAAGGGCGCGCTCGACGCCAAGCGCGGCAAGATTTTTACACGCCTGATCAAGGAAATCACGATTGCAGCGAAGAATGGTGGCGGTGATCCCGACGCAAATCCGCGCCTTCGCGGGGCAATTGTCGCGGCCAAGGCTGAAAACATGCCGCAGGACAATATCAAACGCGCGATCCAGCGCGGGACTGGCGAGCTCCCGGGAGTGTCATACGAGGAATTTTCGCTGGAAGGCTACGGTCCCGGCGGTGCAGCGGTGCTGGTGGACATCAGTTCCGACAATCGCAATCGTACCGTAAGCGAAATTCGCCACGCATTTGGAAAGAATGGCGGCAACATGGCTGAAGCCGGCGCGGTCTCATGGATGTTTCATAAGAAGGGAAGCATCATTATTCCGAAATCCGCGGCAAAAGAAGACGATCTGATGACGATCGTGCTCGACGCAGGCGCCGAAGATCTCAATGACGATGGCGAGAATTGGGAGATCACAACTGAACCTTCCATCTACGAAACGGTACTGGAAGCAGTAAAGAAGGCGAAAATCGAACCTGCGTCATCAGGGGTGACGATGATTCCGCAAAATTACATTAAGTTGGAAGGTTCGGCTGCCGCGACCATGATTCGTCTTATGGAAGCACTTGAAGATCAGGACGACGTGCAGAGTGTCCATTCCAATTTCGATATTGACCAGAAACTATTGGAAGAAGTTACGAGATAGTTTCTCTGCAAAATATTAGTAGCAAGCCGCCGAACAAGTTGGCGGCTTT
>JALYIM010000198.1 GCA_030775785.1 Acidobacteriota bacterium | reverse complement strand
ATCGTAGATTCCGCAACTTGAAGTCAGGGCGTTGAACTCCTCGCGGACGTTCCCGAAGTCCGCGGACGTGTGCATGCCGGAAGCCGAGATCATGCTGTCATTTAGGGCGGAATTCGTCATAGAAGAGTCACATTTGATTATAGCTAAGGTGGGGTTCCGTTGGCGGCGTGGCCGACTGGGCTTGTGGTACCTTTTTCAAACGTGAGCCAAAAAAAACGTATTGCGATCATTCCGGGCGACGGCATCGGGCGCGAAGTCATTCCGCAGGCAGTAAAAGTTTTGACCGCAACCGGCGCGCACCTCGAATTTACTGAATTTGACTGGGGTGCCGACCGCTACTTGAAGGATGGCATCTCGACTCCTGCCGATGGATTTGCGATGCTGGCGCGTGATTTCGCCGCAATTCTATGCGGCGCGTTCGGCGATCCGCGCGTACCTTCAAATATCCACGCCAAGGAAATCCTGTTAGGCATGCGCTTCAGGATGGACCTCTATGCCAATGTGCGTCCGGTCTATTTGCTTGATGCGGCCCTGTGTCCGCTGAAGAATGTCGAGTCCAGCGACATTGATTTCGTTGTAATTCGTGAAAATACCGAAGGCACTTATACGGACGCCGGAGGCGTTTTTAAAAAGGGCACTCCCGACGAAATCGCCACGCAGGAAGACATCAACACGCGCAAGGGTGTGGAACGAATTATTCGCTATGCATTCGAATATTGCAGCCATCGCAAGAAGCGAAATGGGACCGCACGCAGCCGGGTGTTGATGTGCGACAAATCGAACGCGATGACTCACGCTGGGAGTCTGTGGCAGCGCGTGTTTAAAGAGGTCGGTGCGGAATATGCGCAAATCACTGCCCAACACATGTACGTGGATGCCCTCTGCATGCAGATGGTCCGCGATCCACGCCAGTTCGATGTGATTGTTACCAATAATTTGTTCGGCGACATCATTACCGACCTGTGCGCTGGATTGCAGGGCGGGCTGGGGATGGCGGCGAGTGGAAACATTCATCCCGGCCATACTTCGATGTTCGAGCCGGTGCATGGGTCGGCTCCGCCTATTGCAGGTAAAAATATTGCAAATCCGCTGGGAGCAATTCTCAGCGCTGCGATGATGCTCGAGTATCTCGGACTCAATGCAGAAGCAGCAAAGATTGAAGCGGCCGTTCACGAGGCTGTCCGTCAAAAACGAATGACGGAAGATGTTGGAGGCACGCTTGGAACGAGAGAGGCGGGCGAGTGGGTAGCGAGTCACATCTAGCCGAGTCAGCCTTGGCGCAATCTGCAAAGAGCCTGTCGTCGCGTTCTGCGGGAATATTCATGCGGAGGATGCCGGGGGTTCTGCTGGCAGTTGTCCTCTGCTCTGTCATGTCTGTGGCGCAGACGAAACAGGCCCCCGAAGGAACCCCACCCCAGACGCAAACTGACGGGCCATCGAAGAAGAATAAGACAAAAGATGTTCCGCTTTCGGAACATAAAATTTCCGCGCAAGAGGCCCAGCAGCTTTTTCACGACGTAGATGAAACTATTGCTTTCGCCAGCAAGGACACGGGCCTTCCCGTAAAAAGCGAAGTCAAACGGCGGTTAACCAGCAGAGAAGAAGTCGAAGCCTATTTGGAAAACAACATGCGCGAAGACAAAGACGCGCAGAGATTACAGCGCTCAGAATTAGTGTTAAAGAAGTTTGGACTGATCCCACGCGACTTCAATCTCGGTAAGTTCCTGGTGGCTCTTTTGCGGGAGCAGGTGGCAGGATATTACGATCCGAAGACTAAGACAGTGAATTTGCTCGATTGGCTGGGCGCAGATCAGCAACGCCCAGTGCTGGCACACGAGTTGACACACGCGCTGCAAGACCAATCCTTCAATCTGAAAGACTGGATGAAGGAAGCTGATACTGACTTAGAAAACAAAACGGACCCCACTCCAGAAGATGTCGCCGACGATGAAGCCGGTGAGGCGAGACAGGCAGTCGTCGAAGGTCAGGCCATGGTTGTCCTCATTGATTACATTCTGGCTCCGTTGCATCAATCGCTGATCAATTCATCGGAGATCGTGCAAACCTTGAAACAGCAGATGCTGAGCGGTACGTCCGATACTCCGGAGTTCAGGAGCGCCCCTATATTTGTGAAAGATGAGTTGACCTTCGCTTATGGGTACGGATTGGATTTCGTGGCGGAATTGCTTCGCCAGCGCGGTAAGGAAAAAGCCTTCGCCGGCCTTTTGAAAGATCCTCCTCGCAATACCCGCCAGATCATGGAGCCCGATACTTATCTCGCCGGCGAGAGAATTGCAGCCATGCCGCTGCCAAACTTCAAGCTGACCTTTAGCGGCTACGAACGCTTTGACATCGGCGCCATGGGTGAATTCGACGTTTCAATATTGATCGAGCAATATGCCGGGAGGAAAGCGGCCAGCGACCTTTATCCGCAATGGCGCGGCGGTTATTATTATGCCGCGAAGCCGAAAGGGAAGCCTTCCGCCCCATTGGGATTGCTGTACTTGTCACGCTGGTCCAACGCGGAGAGTGCTTCCAAGTTTGCCGCCATCTACGCGAAGGCCCTTTCGCAGCGCTACCAGCAGATATCAGAAGTCTCGGAAACTGGTAGGTCCTCATCGAGTTCCTCTGACTTCAACAACCTCGCTCTTCGTGTTTGGACAACAGAAGAAGGCCCCGTCGTGATTGATGTCGAGGGAGAAAATGTGCTGGTCACGGAAGGTTTTGACACGGCGTTGAGGAAACAAGTCGGGCAGCAATTGTTTGGCGCGGCAGCAAAGTAAGCGTGGGATGCTGACAATTTGCCAGTGCGGAGCGAGTGAGCCCGAGGGGTGCCGCAGAGGGCTTACTGCGTGGTTTTTGTATAATCGCAGTCCTGTACTCGAATAAATCTCCAGGGGGAATTTTGTCACAGGCACAAATAGGAATCATTGGGGGCAGCGGCCTTTACTCCATGCCCGGCTTGACCGAGATCGAGGAATTGCAACAGAAGACACCCTTCGGCGACCCATCCGATGCGTATGTCCTGGGCAATCTGGAGGGTCGCAAGGTCGCGTTTTTAGCTCGGCACGGTCGTGGGCATCGCATATCACCCAGCGAACTAAATTTTCAGGCGAACATTTATGGCTTCAAACAACTGGGAGTGGAGCGAATCATCTCGGTTTCCGCTGTTGGATCGTTGAAGGAAGAACACAAGCCGCTCGAGTTTGTTATTCCAGACCAATTTGTGGATCGCACCCGCCACCGCATTGACACATTCTTTAGAGACGGAGTCGTGGCGCACGTCGGCTTTGCTGAGCCCATCTGCGGAGAACTCGCGAAGGTGGTGGAGAGCGCTTGCCGGAAAGCAAGTGTGACGGGCAAGGGTGGCGGAACCTATTTATGTATGGAAGGGCCCCAATTCTCCACCAAAGCGGAGTCGAATCTTTATCGCAGTTGGGGGATGGATGTCATCGGCATGACCAACCTGCAGGAGGCCAAGCTCGCGCGCGAAGCGGAGATCTGCTACGTCACGGTCGCGATGGTTACTGATTATGACTGTTGGCATCCCCATCACGATTCGGTGACGGTGGATCGAATCGTCGCGGTCTTGATGAAGAATGCGGAGAACGCCTGTAAAGTAGTCCGCGAAACTGTAGCCGCAATGCCTGCTGAACGTGGATGCAAATGTGGTTCCGCTTTAGCGCACGCCATCCTGACCGCGCCTGACAAGATTCCATCAGCCACCCGGCAAAAATTAAAATTAATTTTGGATAAATATCTGGAAAGCAAGGCCTCTTGATGAGTGTTCTGGCAGTTGGCTCGGTTGCGTTCGATTCCATTACGGCTCCTGCAGGAAAAGTTGAAAGCGTGCTGGGCGGCTCGGCAACTTATTTTTCTCTGTCTGCCAGTTACTTCGCCGAAGTGCGCGTAGTTGCTGTTGTCGGCGACGATTTCACAAGTGAGCACGAGAGCGTTTTCAAAGCACGCGGGATTGACATTCGCGGAATTGAGCATGCCAGGGGGAAGACATTCCGCTGGGGCGGACATTACCTCGAAAATCTTAACGAGGCGAAGACGGATTTCACCGAACTGAACGTATTCGAAAGTTTTCAGCCGTCAATCCCAGAGGCATATCGCGATTCCGACTTTCTTTTTCTGGGGAACATCCACCCCACCCTGCAAACGGCAGTTCGCCGCGAGATGGCAAATGTGAATCTCACCGGTGGTGACACCATGAACTACTGGATTCAGGGAAGCCGGCCAGAGTTAATCGAGACCCTGAAGCTGGTGACGGTGTTGCTGATCAATGACGGAGAAGCGAAAATGCTGGCGGGTGAATCGAATCTGCCCCGTGCAGCCCGCAAAGTCCTTTCCATGGGACCTCAGGCGCTAGTGATTAAGCACGGCGAGTACGGTGCGACGATTTTTTTCCGTGAGGGTGCTTTTGGCATGGGCACGCACCCTTTTCGCGCACCAGCCCTTCCGATGGAAGAAGTAATAGATCCCACCGGAGCAGGAGATTCGTTTGCTGGCGGATTCATGGGATACATCGCTTCCCAGAAAGACCTGAGCCGTGAAGTGTTGAAGCGAGCTCTGTTTTACGGAGGGGTGATGGGATCATTTGCCGTAGAGCGCTTCGGCACCGAGCGGCTGCAAAAGCTAACGCGCGATGAAATAGAAAGTCGCTTCCGGATCTTTCGCGAACTCACCCATCTGGGATGAAAACCTCAAACTCTGATCGCGCCCGCCGCGATAGCGTGATGCTTGCGCAAGTAGTTGCCGGAATTTCTGTCCTATCGTTCTTTTTCTATTTACAGCGCGGCGACCTTCTACTTTACGGAGACACAGTCGCGCACATCAACATCGCGCGCCGCGTGTTCGATTCGCGAACACCAGGACTGCTTCAGTTGGGGACAGTTTGGCTGCCGCTTCCACATTTGCTGATGGTCCCATTTCTGATTTCTGATCGTCTCTGGCAGAGCGGGATTGCTGGTTCGATTCCGTCCATGCTTGCCTACCTTGCGGGAACAATGGGCATCTTTCGGCTAGTGCGTGACGCTTTGAGTTTCGGCCTTGCGTCCAGCATGCAGGTCCGGGCCGCAGCGTGGATCACTGCCCTAGTTTATGCCGCGAATCCTAATCTGCTCTATTTGCAAAGCACGGCCATGACCGAGCCCTTATACCTTGCGCTCTATATCTGGGCGGCAGTTTATTTCCAAGAATGGGTACAGTTTTTTTGGGCGAGCACGGATGGCGAGACAAAATCATCTTCCGCGCTCGCGAAATGTGGACTTTGCCTTTTCGCGGCGTCATTAACTCGCTATGACGGATGGTTTCTCACCTGCACGATCGGATTGGCTGTGTTCGTGCTGGCGGTGAGAAAGAAGTTTCAAGGTGGAAAAATTCAGCGAAGCATGGCGCTGCTTGTTCTGTTGGCGTCTGCCGGACCCATGCTTTGGCTTTCGTACAACGCTATCGTGTACCGCAATCCCATGGAATTCGCCAGCGGTCCTTACTCCGCCAAAGCCATTGCGCAGCGCGACGCGGCTCTGGGACATCCCGATTATCCTGGTCACAGCAATCCGAAAGTTTCTTTTTCCTACTTTCTGAAATCTGCCGAAATGAATCTTGCCCCGCAAAACTGGGGACGACTCTGGCTGGGAATCCTGGCGGCTGGGATTCTCGGGATCGCTGCACAGTTCCGTCGTCTCTGGCCACTACTTTTACTCGGAATGCCGATTCCGTTTTATGTGCTCTCTATCTCTTACAGCGGTGTTCCCATCTTTCTGCCGGAGTGGTGGCCGTTTTCTTTTTACAATCTCCGTTACGGATTGGAGTTGCTGCCAGCATTTGCAGTTGCCGCAGCATTATCCGTTCATTTCGCGCTTAGATTGTTTCAGAACGCCTACGTCAAAACTACAATTCTCCTTGCGCTAATTGTTTTTGTTGCAGCCAGCTATGCTGCGGTTTGGCACGCCGGGCCTGTTTGTTTTCAAGAGGCTGCGATTAACTCGCGCGATCGCATCCCCATGGAATCGGCAGTAGCTTTTAACTTGAGAAAGCTTCCCCCTCAGTCCACTCTTCTGATGTACCTGGGCAATCACGTGGGAGCCGTGCAGCAGGCGGGAATCCCGCTGGCACACGTTGTTAACGAAGGCAATCACCGTCCTTGGAAAAGCCCGGTGGATGAAGAGGGCCTATGGGAACGCGCCCTGACAACGCCGCGGACTTATGTGGATTATGTGGTTGCCATCGAGGGAGATCCGGTGGACTTGAGAGTGAATAAGCTGGGGATGACTCCTATTTCTGTACTGCATTCTCGTGGCGAGCCGGCAGCCACTATCTACTGGAGTGGCCGCGACCCTCGCTCGCATTGAAAAGTTCCGCTGTAATATTCCTCGTCACTGCTTCGGCGGGAACTATTGGGTTAGCATCATTACGAACCCAGTGTTGATTCCATTTGTAAAGGCGAACGCGTGCGGGAATGACTTTCTGATCGTGGAAGGCGAGTTTGCGCGAGAAGAATTTGGCAGGCTGAGTAAACAGATGTGTGACCGGCATGCCGGAGTAGGCGCTGATGGCGTGGAATGGCTGTTCCCCACGAGTGAGGCGGATATTCAGGCGCGTCTTTTTAACGCTGACGGATCCGAAGCAGAGATTTCAGGCAATGGTACCCGATGCGTGGCCGCTTATCTTTGTTCACAGGATAAAACTCAAAATAAAAAGATAGCCATTCTTACCGGCGCGGGAGTTAAAAGTTGCGAATTGGTCGCCCGCTCCGGCAATCAATATGATTTTGACATCTCCATGGGAGCGCCGCTTGTCGGCGTGGAGTGTGCTGTCGAAGTGGGCACGAAACAGGTCTGTGGAGTGCCAGTGTCCGTGGGAAATCCTCATTTTGTTGTCTTCGTAAATGAGTTTGCTGAAGGATGGCAGACTGAAGCCAAAGAAGTCGGACAAGACGCGCGTTTTTCGCACGGCACAAATGTGGAGCTGGTGAGGATCATAGACAGTTCAAATGTCGAAGTGCGGTTCTTCGAGCGCGGAGTCGGAGAGACTCAGTCTTCCGGGACAGGTTCGTGCGCCTCGGCAGTGGCCGCGATCTCGATTCGACGGGCTACATCACCAGTGGTTGTCCGTGCACCCGGCGGGTCGCAGACGGTTTTCTGGAACGAGCAAGTGCTCTTGCGTGGAAGCGCAAAGCTGATTTGCCGCGGAGAAATGTTCTTTTAGAACCATATGCCTACTCCCTCCATCTCCACGCGAATTAAGCCTTCAGCGCTGCGTCCCGGGGACATGGTTGGCATCGTGGCGCCGGCCAGCAACATCCAGCGTGACTTATTGGACGCAGGCTGCGACAGACTTCGCACGATGGGATATGAACCGTTTTACCTGCCCTCGATTCTTGATCACGATCTTTATTTTGCCGGTTCGATTGAGAGGCGATCACGCGAGCTGGAAGAAATGTTCCTCCGCGAAGAAGTGCGAGCGATCATCTGCGCTCGCGGCGGGTACGGGGCAAACTACCTTCTGGAAGCAGTTGATTTCGAGAAGATTAAATCTCACCCGAAGATTTTCGTGGGCTACAGCGACATCACTACATTGTTGACTCGCTTGTATGATTTAAACAAGCTCGTGGTGTTTCACGGGCCAATGCTCACCAAAGATTTTACCCGTGACGACGGGTTAGACCTCACCTCATGGGAGGCAGCTCTGACGGGCGCGTCCGAGAGAACATTTGAGATTGGTCCTGAATCCGGCGCGATCGCTTTGATCGAGGGGGCCGCTGAGGGAATTCTCTACGGCGGCTGCCTTTCAATGCTGGTGGCATCGCTGGGGACGCCTTACGAAATCAGAACGAAAGGAACGATTCTATTTATCGAGGACCTCGCAGCCAAGCCATTTCAAATTGATCGCATGCTGGTGCAGCTCAAGCTGGCTGGGAAGTTGTCCGGGGTCAAGGGAATTATTTTTGGTGAGATGCTGGATTGCGTGCAGCACAAGGATCAGGCTTACACGCTGCAAGAAGTTGTTCAGCGTGTCGTTGGGGACCTGGGAATCCCGATCGCCTACGGACTGCGATCCGGACACGTATCCCGCAACAACATTACTTTGCCGCTAGGTGTGCGGGCCGCTTTAAATGTGCATCAGAGCGAGGTCACTTTAACAATTCTGGAAAGCCCGACCGCCTGACGGCTATGACTGACAAGAAACATATCCACTTAATCGGGATTTGCGGCACCGCGATGGCTTCGCTCGCGGGCATGTTGCAGCAGCGAAACTTTCGCGTCACAGGTTCGGATGCCGCTGCTTATCCACCAATGTCTGATTTTTTGGGTTCGCTCGGCATCCCAGTCGCACAGCCTTTTTCCGAGAAGAATCTAAATCCGCGTCCTGACCTCGTTGTGGTTGGCAATGCAATTTCTCGAGGAAATCCTGAGCTCGAATATCTTCTGGACGAGCGTATTTCGTTCTGTTCGCTGCCACAGCTTTTGCACGACGAATTTCTAAGTGGGAAAGAAGTTCTGGTGGTTGCTGGGACGCACGGAAAGACCACGACGACTTCCATGCTGGCGTGGATATTTGATTATGCCGGTTTGGAGCCGTCCTTCCTGATTGGCGGAATCGCGGAGAATTTCGGCAGCAGCTTCCAACTCGGTGATGGCAAACATTTCATTCTCGAGGGCGATGAGTACGACACCGCATTTTTTGATAAGGGTCCGAAATTCCTGCATTATTTTCCAGATGCCGCGATTCTGACGTCTGTCGAATTCGATCATGCCGATATCTACAAAGACCTGGACGCGGTTGAAACCGCGTTCAAGCGTCTGGTGAATCTAGTCCCCAGACGAGGGTGCATCGTTGCTTTCGATAGCGGCGACAGCGTGGAGCGATGCCTGGCTAAAGCTTTCTGTTCTGTAGAACGCTATGGCTCAGGGAAAGCCGCAACCTGGCAAATCGCGAATTTACGTTTCGAGCCCACGGGCACGAAGTGGACAATCCTGCACAAGGGCAAAAAGTGGGGGGATTGTGAATTTGCACTCGCGGGCGAATACAACGTCTGGAACGCCACGGCGGCGGCGGCGATGGCCTTCGGATACGGAATTAGGGTCGAACAAATCGTGGAGGCACTAAAGAGCTTCAAGAGCGTGAAGCGGCGACTGGAGGTCAGGGCTGAAGTCCGAGGCATCACTATCATTGATGATTTTGCGCACCACCCCACTGCGATCGCTGGCACCCTCAAAGCATTGCGCTCGCGCTATCCTAAGGCCCGGCTTTGGACCATTCTCGAGCCACGCTCTAACACGCTGCGACGCAATGTATTTCAGTCTGCTCTAGCCAACAGCCTGGCGCTCGCGGATGAGGTCATCGTGGCCAACGTTTTTAAATCCGATTCGCTTGCGACTGCCGAGCGGCTTGATTTGCAGAAGCTGGTTGCGGACCTCAAGCAGAAGGGTCGGCGCGCACGGATCGTGCCGGAAGCGGATGAGATCGTACGTTTAGTCGCTCCCGAAATGCGCTCCGGTGACGTGGTTGCGATCTTATCCAATGGCGGCTTTGGGGGCATTTACGAGAAGCTTCCGCAGCAGCTTCGGTTGCTCGAGGTTTAACTCTCATACTCGCATGCGAAAACGCAATCTGATTTGCTCGCTCATCTTCGCCTTGGGGATTCTGAGCGCTCCTAATTTTGTCCTGCTAGCGGCAGAGACTTCCGCGGCAACGCCAGTGCACTTCACAATATCTCTGGCGGGCGCGGCGAAGCATGCAGTAGATGTGAAGATTGACTTGGGACCCGGTTCCGAAACACGCGATTTACAGCTTCCAGTGTGGAACGCCCTCTACCAGATTCGCGATTTTTCCCGCAATGTGAATTGGATACACGCGAAAGACACGAAGGGAAACGATATTCCCGTGCACGCACTCGACAAAAGCAGGTGGCGTGTAGAGAGAGCAGGACGCGGGGCAACAATTGAGTACCAGATACTGGCGAATACCAGCGGGCCTTTTGGCGCACAGCTAAATTCGCAACACGGCTTTTTCAATCTTGCGGAAATTCTAATGTATCCGCAGGACGCACGTGCTTCGCAAATGAGTGTCCACTTCGCCTCTCTACCTTCCGATTGGAAAATAGCTACTGCGCTTACCAGCAAATCCGCCGGTGAGTTCGAGGCGAAAGACTACGATCAATTGGTGGATTCCCCTGTCGAGCTAGGCACATTTCAGGAAAGTGATTTCGATGAGGGCGGTGGGCATTATCGCGTGGTGGTGGATGCCGCCGCGTCGGATTATCAAATGAAGGACGTTGTTTCTACCCTGCGCCGAATCGTCAGCGCGGCCGTCACATGGATGAATGATCGACCATTCGAAACATATCTTTTTATTTATCACTTCCCGCGCGCACCAGCGGGAGGCGGAATGGAACACGCTTATTCCACCGCCATAGACATTTCCGCAAAACGGCTGGCGGACAACCCGCGTGCCTTGAGTGATGTAAGCGCGCACGAGTTCTTCCATCTTTGGAACGTGAAGCGCATCAAGCCGCAATCGCTGGAACCGGTTGATTACAGCAAGGAGAACTACAGCCGAGCGCTGTGGTTTAGCGAGGGCGTTACCAGCACGGCTGCTCTATATTTTCGCGCTCGAGCTGGCCTTATGGAGGAAGCTGCATGCCTGAAATCCATCGCCGGCCAGATCGGCGAACTGCAGCAAAGGCCCGCACACAAGGATCAATCGGTGGAAGAATCGAGCCTGGATGCGTGGCTGGAGAAGTACGACGATTACGACCGGCCCGAGCGCAGCATTTCGTATTACAACAAGGGATTCCTGGTGGGAGTTCTGCTTGATCTTCGGATCCGTGAGGCCAGCCGAGATACAGCCTCGTTGCGCGAGGTTTTTCAATGGATGAACGAGCACTATGCGAAACAAGACCGATCTTTCCCTGATTCGGAAGGTGTCCGCGCGGCCGCGGAAACCGTGAGTCATGCTGATCTGAAGGCGTTCTTTGAGAAATACGTTAGCGGGACGGAAGAGATTCCTTGGAATGGCTTTTTCAAAGGAGTGGGTTTGCGCCTGGTCATCCGGACTCGCACTGTTGCAGATCCAGGATTTGTGGTGGCGCAAAGATTCAATGTTTCGCCCGCAGTCATTTCCGTAAACACAGACAGTGGTGCTGCTGTGGCGGGACTCGAAGCAGGCGACTCGGTCGTCGAAATAAACGGACATTTGCCCGATGCTAATTTCGCGGCTCAGTTAAGCAGTCTTAAACCTGGAGAAACAATTCGTCTCACAGTCCGCAGGGGCTCGGACAAGCGTAATGTCCAATGGGTCCTTGGCAGTCGTGAAGAAACAGCGTATGAGCTGAGCGACATTGACGGAATCACGCCGCAGGATAGAGTTCGCCGCACTGCATGGCTGAAGGGTGAATCAGAACAGCGTGGAGACACTCTCCCGTGATCCGAACTGTTGCGATGCTCGCATTCTGGGCGCTGCTGCTGCCGATTGCCGCCCTCATAGGCTTTCCTTGGACATTGATTACAGGTGACGTCAGCCTGCTTTACCGCATGGGCATGTGGGGCGCATGGGCCGGAATTCATATCGCTGGAGTTCGCGTCCAAACGGTAGGAATGGAAATGTTAGATCCATCGCGGACTTACATTTTCATGTCGAATCACGTTTCAAATATTGATCCGCCATTGCTGCTGCCGATCATTCCGCGCAGAACGTCGGTCATGGCGAAGAAAGAATTGTTCAGTTATCCGGTGCTGGGAAGAGTGATGCGTTTCGGTTCGCTGGTGCCGGTGGACCGAGGCAATCGTGAATCCGGCATCGCAGCCGTCCGCTCGGCAGCATCAGTGATTCGGCAAGGCGTGAACATGACGATCTTCGTGGAAGGGAAGCGCTCATTCGACGGAAAACTTCTGCTTTTCAAAAAGGGGCCGTTCTATCTCGCCGAAGAATGCGGCGTCCCTGTGGTTCCGGTGACGATTGTGGGCACACATTACATTATGCCGAAGCAAAGATTTGAGATCAGGCCGGGAATCGCAAAAGTGATTTTTCATGCCCCGATCGAGCCGGAAACGTTTGGCAGAAGAGAACAATTAATGCAGAAAGTTCGCGCCGCGATTAACAACGGGCTTCCAGCAGAAATGCAGGAGCAACCCGAGGCTGTTCACGAAGAAGGATGAAGATAAGTTCTTTCGTATCCGTCACTGCGCTTCGTGCAGCTATTCTCGATCGTTTTTCCTTCGTATCCGGCGGGCTAGCTCCGGTAGCTTGCTGAAGATGGCAGTGGCGCGCATCCATTCCTTGTGTTCAAACGCGGGCGAGCCGCTGACCACTGATCCAGGGGCGATGTCCCCGTGAGTTCCACTCTGCGCGGTCACGATAACCTCATCTCCAATCTTGCAATGTCCAGCCACTCCGACTTGTCCAGCCAGGATGACTTTGTTTCCGATATTGCTGGAGCCTGCCAAACCTACTTGAGCGCAAACTAATGTGTCCTCGCCAATGCGGGATCCGTGTCCCACCTGCGCGAGGTTGTCAACTTTTGACCCGCGTCCAATGTAAGTCTCGCCGACGCTGGCGCGGTCAATACAGGCATTAGCTTGCACTTCAACATCATCAGCGAGAATCGTTGGTCCTGACTGCACGATTTTGTGCCAATGTCCCTGGTTATCTTTGGCAAAGCCGAAACCGTCGGCGCCAATCACTACGCCGTTTTGCAACAGGACACGGTTGCCAATCCGGCAATGTTCGCGAATGACTGCGTGACTATGAGCAAAAAAATCTGTGCCAATTTTTACTCCGCGATAAATCATCACGTGCGCCAGCAGCACCGCGCGATTTCCTATTTCAACATCCTCGTTGATCACGACATACGGGCCAATGTGCGATTCGCTTCCAATTTTTGCCGAGGGATGAACCAACGCTGTCGAATGGACTCCAGGATCATAGCGAGGGCTCTGGTAAAAAAGCTCAATTGCGTGGGCAAAGCTCAGGTAGGGATTTTTGCTGCGCAACAGTATCTTCGAGCCTGCCGGGAAGTCTTCTGAGACGATGACTGCCGCAGCTTTCGTCGTCCTGACTAACGGCGCATATTTTGGGTTCGAAACAAAGGTGATGTGTTGTGGCCCCGCCTCTTCGATGCCTGCAACCCCGCTGATCTCCGGATCGTCAGCCGTCGCCGCGTTGTCAACATGCACTCCGAGCTTGCTAGCAACGTTGGACAGTTTCATAGGTTATCGAACGAGGTGAATGACCTTGGAAATTGTATCGGAGTAGATGTCTATTCCAAAAAACAAAGTCGAAGGAGAAATGGGATTGGCTTGACGTTCTCACTCACCAAACATGGGAACTTGCCTGACATCACTCCCCAGACCCTTGCGCTGTCTCCGGCCTGCTCCAATTACGGCCAGCACCGTCAATGAGTTTAGAGCACTGCGGGGAACGAAAATACGCTGAGTGTTCGATCGTAAGTCGGGAGGATTGATCAAGAACCCGTCACCGCTGGTAAGTGACAGATCGTTAGGCATCATGCCTTCGAGCACCTCATTGTCCTTAAATCTCAGCCGAACCCACAGTCCCTCGGTGCGCGGACGGCTGGTAAAAGTCTTACGCGTGAAGGCCTCCGAGTCACCAAATTCGCGCACGAAATAGACGACTTTTATGTCGCGAAGCTCGATGCCAACCACGTTTCCAGAAGTATTCAAGAGCTCGAGCTTGCCATCCTGGATAAAGTTCGCCGGGGAAACAAACCCGTTCAACGTGTCACGGTCCATTTTGCGGACGACGACCTTCTTGTGCGTTGAGGGCATGGGAATTTGCGAAAGGCTCGCGCCGTGCGGACTCTGGCGCGTCCCCAGAAGAGATTCTCGCATTTTTTAAGCGCAAAATGATGAAGGATCACGTAAGTAGTAGCCAAACTGACAACGTTGTGTTACTTTCTTTAGTTTGGTTCTGCTCTTGGAAATCTTGCTAAGTCTAGTGTTCATAGTTGTTTAGCCGTAAGAGCTTCACTGGCGCCCATATCCAAAACTGGCTTACCGAAGTCAAAACATGGCTGATTACATTTACACAATGGAAATCCGGTTGACGCCGGACCAGCAGCGGGGTGTGACCCTGGTGCAAGACATTGCGCGCGCGGCGGGTATGAATGTTTATCTGACCGGAGGCGCGGTCCGAGACATTATCAGTGGATTCACTATCCGCGACCTTGATTTCACTGTTCAAGGCAACGCGCTCAAGTTGCAAAAAGAACTGGAGCGCGGCGGCGCTGTCATCGCAGCTGCGGATGACGATCTGAAAACTCTCTATTTGACCCTGCCTGGCAATGTCAGAGCCGAGATCAGTTCCGCTCGAACAGAGAAATACGACAAGGCGGGCAAGCCTCCTGCAATCGAGCCTGCGACGATCATTGACGATCTGAAGCGAAGAGACTTCACGGTCAACGCAATGGCACTGTCGTTGAATCCTGGATCACGCGGGTTGCTGATGGATCCATTCAACGGCGCGGCTGATATTGAAGCCAAAGTTATTCGCGTGCTGCACAACTATGCGTTTGTAGAAGATCCATCCAGATTGATCCGCGCGACGCGCTTTGCGGCCCGTTTTCAATGGCCGCTGGAAGAGCGCACGCGCGCTCGCTTCGACTCGGCCAAAGAAAACAACTATATCGAATACATCACGAACAAAGCGATTGGTCATGAAATCGAACAACTGGCCTATGAGGATGACCCGCTGCAGATTCTTCGCGTGCTGGAGAAAGAAGAATGGCTCAAGGTACTCCACAGTCATTGGACGACATCCAAGGTTGACGCTGGGGGATTAGGGCAATTGCTGAAGACCCGTCAGCAGATGAATGAATTGGGGTATAGCCCTGACCCGTCTGCCGCCGTGCTGTTTTTTCTTACCTCGAAACTCGGCGATAAAGATATTGCCGAGATGCGCAAACTCATACCGCGTAAAACGCTGGTGGAATCTTGGCGCGAGCTCGAAGACGACGCCAAAGACCTTGCGAAGCGATTGACCGGCAAGGAGGCGTCCACACCTTCGCGGACCTGGAAGTTATTATCTGAAGCGCGACCCGAGCTGGTTCTGTTTCTTGCCGTGACGTCGCGCAACCAGTCCGTTACGCAAAAGATTAAAAACTTCTTCACCAAATGGCGTCAAGTACAACAAAGAGTGCCCTTGGTGGAAATGACGGAGCTGTACATCACTCCGCAGTTACCGGAGTATCCCAAGATCGCGCATGAAGTTTTCATGTTGCTGTTGGACGGCAAGCTGCGCTCGCATACCGAGATCTTGAAATTCCTGAAGCCTCTGGCTCCGCCTCCGCCCCCACCTCCGCCGCCTCCGCCGGTAAAACGCGGGCGAGGAGCAAAGGCTGCCGCTGCGGCTGCGGGAGCTGCTCCTGCTCCAGCAGTTGCGGGCAAACAGAAGAAGGGGAAAGCCGGCATCGCGGCTCCTGTTGAGGTCCCTGCCATAGCAGCCGTCGCACCGTCGAAACGGGGGGCAAAGGGAACCGTCCCGGAGGCTACCAAAGCCATTGCAATAGCTGCGGCCGCATCCCTGAAGAAAGGTGCGCCGGTTGTCACTGCCAAGAAGGCTGCTAAGAGCGAACCCAAGCCCGCAGCGGCAAAAAGGCCTTCGAAAGGAAAACCCAAGCCGAAAGCAAAAGCGAAACCTGCATTAACCAAAACAAAAGGTAAGAAGCGATAAGTTTCGAGCGTTTGAGAATTGCCTGCTCGCCATGTCTGTACACGCTAGAATGAGAATAGTTCGACCGTAACAGTCCCCAACATGCCCCAATTTGTCCACCTGCATCTGCACACCGATTACTCATTGCTCGACGGTGCTTGCGACGTGGAAAAACTCTGCGAACATGTAAAAGAACTTGGCATGCCCTCGGTGGCAATGACCGATCACGGCAATATCTTCGGTGCCGTGCACTTCGTGAATGCTGCTAAGCAAGCCGGAGTCAAGCCCATCGTGGGATGTGAACTTTACGTCTGCAAGAAAGACGACCATCGCATCGCCCGCACTCCTCCTGATGGCGACACCTATAACCATCTTCTGGTTCTTGCTGAAAACGACGAGGGGTATCGCAACCTCACCAAAATTACTTCCGAATCTTCGCTGCACGGCTTTTATTACAAGCCACGTGTGAGCAAGAAATTTCTCGCCGAACATTCCGCCGGATTAATTGGGCTGTCGGGATGCTTGAAAGGTGAAGTTGCGGAATATCTGATGGAAGACAAGTACGACGCGGCCCGCAATGCGGCTGCCACGTACAGCGATATTTTCGGGAAAAAGAACTTTTTCCTGGAGATTCAAGATCAGGGCCTGGAGATGGAACATCGCATCCATCCAGGGCTCTTCCGCCTCGAGAAAGACTTAGGAATTCCGCTGGTCGCGACCAATGACAGCCACTATCTGTGCGAGGATGACGCCCACGCGCAGGATGTAATGGTTTGTATTCAGACGGGAAAATCGATCCGCGACGAAAAGCGGATGAAATTCCAGGGCTCCGATTTCTACGTCAAGAATTACGATCAGATGTATCGCGTGTTTAAAGACTCGCCGGAGGTGTTGTCGCGCACGCTCGATATCGCGGAGCGCTGCAACATGCATCTGGAAAAAGTCAGCGATCCCTTTCCGCATTTTGACGTTCCGCCCGGGTATACCCTAGATAGCTATTTCGAGCACGTGTCACGTGAAGGATTCGCACGTCGCTTAGAAGTGCTGCGAGAACTTGAGAAGCAGGGAAGAATCAAGCATAGTCTGGCGGAGTACGAACAACGGCTTTCGCGAGAGCTGGCCATCATCCAACAGATGAAGTTTGCCGGCTATTTCCTTATTGTGTGGGACTTTATCCGCTACGCTCGCGAACATAATATTCCCGTTGGGCCGGGCCGCGGCTCAGCTGCGGGATCGCTCGTTTCTTATGCGCTGGCAATTACAGACATTGATCCGTTGCAGCATGAATTGCTGTTTGAGCGCTTCCTGAATCCCGAGCGCATCTCCATGCCTGACATTGATATTGATTTTTGCATGAACCGGCGAGGAGAAGTGATTGACTACGTCACTGCCAAATATGGACGTGACAACGTTGCGCAGATCATCACCTTTGGCACCATGGCCGCGAAGGCGGCGATCAAAGATGTAGGTCGCGCCATGGATGTCCCTTATAGCGACGTTGACCGAATCGCGAAGATGGTCCCGAACCAGATCAATATCAAGCTTGAGCAGGCAATCAAAGATTCGCCCGCGTTGCTGCAGGCGTACGAGAACGATAGTCAGATCAGGGAGCTGCTTGATACTGCTCGCAAGCTCGAAGGACTGGTCCGAAACTCTGGTGTACATGCAGCGGGCGTAGTAATTTCCCCGCGTCCTCTCACCGATCTTGTCCCGCTGCACAGAACTAAAAACGACGAAATCGTTACTGCATTCGACATGATCGCCATCGAGAAGTTGGGCTTGCTCAAGATGGATTTTCTTGGGCTCACGACTCTGACGATTCTCGATGACGCACTGAAACTAATTGCCCAGACCAAAGGCGAGACTGTCGAGCTGGACAAAATTCCGCTCGAGGATGTTGCGACTTACGAGAAGGCGTTTCACAAAGGCCTGACTTCCGGAGTCTTTCAGTTTGAATCTCACGGAATGCGCGATGTGCTGAGGCGGTATCAGCCGAACTCTATCGAGGGTCTTACCGCGCTCAATGCGCTCTACCGTCCGGGGCCGATCCAGGGTGGAATGATTGACGATTTCATTGATCGCAAACATGGCCGCAAGAAGATCGAATACGAGCTTCCAGAACTGAAGGAAGTCCTGGAAGAGACGCTTGGCGTCATTGTTTATCAGGAACAGGTGATGCAGATTGCTAACCGACTTGCGGGGTACTCTCTCGGCGAGGCCGATCTGTTACGCCGTGCGATGGGCAAGAAGCAAGCTGAGGAAATGTCTAAGCAACGTCAGCGCTTCGTGGAGGGAGCGACCAAACAGGGATATCCGGGCAAGAAGATTGAAAAGATTTTTGACTTGATGGCGCAGTTCGCGGGGTATGGCTTCAATAAGTCGCATTCTGCCGCCTATGCCTTACTCGCCTATCACACCGCGTACTTGAAGACACACTATCCGGTGGAATTCATGGCCGCGTTGCTGACGTCGGTCACGGGCAACACGGACGATGTAGTGAAGTACATTAATGAATGCCGCGAGATGGGAATTGCCGTCGAACCTCCGGACATTAACGTCAGCGATGCGAATTTCACCCCGCACGGAGAGGCAATACGATTCGGCCTGGCAGCGGTAAAGAATGTTGGACGCAATGCCATAGATTCCATCGTTGCCGGACGCAAACAGCTCGCCAGCTATAAGTCCATCTACGAATTTTGCGAGACCGTAGAAATGCGGCTGCTCAACAAGCGTGTTCTGGAATCGCTGGTGAAAAGCGGTGCCATGGATGCCCTGGGCCGCCGTGCACAACTAATGGCCGTGCTCGACAAAGCAATTGACCATGCCCAGAAAGCCCAGCGGGACGCGGACTCTGGCCAGCACGGTTTGTTCGGTGTTTTCGAGGACCAGGAGGAAGTCCAGGCGCAGAGCGCGAAATTGCCGGACACGCCTGATTGGGATGAACACACGCGCCTGTCAGCCGAGAAGGAAATTTTGGGTTTCTTTATTACCGGTCATCCGCTGGAAAAGTATAGTGAGAAGCTGCAAGATTTGCGTGCGCTCGGTACCGCTGAAATCTGCGCTATGAAGTCTTCGACGGGTAAGGGCGAAAGTATTTGTACCGCTGGAATCATCACCAACATTCGGGTGGTCAAGTCGAAGCGAGGAGATTTTTACGCTCAAGGCGCACTGGAAGATATGCTGGGCACAATTGAGATGATTGTCTTTCCTGAGGCTTATAAAAAGTTGGGCGACAAAGTGAAGCTTGAAGTCCCCGTATTGGTCCGAGGAGGAGTGCGAGTTGAAGAAGGCTCAAATCCTAAATTGACAGTAGACGACATCACGCCCTTGGATGATGCTAAAGTGACGCTGCCCAAGTCTTTGAGGATTCGCGTTCCGATTGAAGGTGGCGAAGGCGTCCTGGTAGACGAACTGCACAGCTTATTTCTCCTGAAGAAAGGGGACGCCAAAGTTCTTTTTGACGTGGAGCGGCAAGGCGACTTTATGGTAGTCATGGAAGCCGAGGGATATAATGTGCAACCGGATAGAAATTTCATCGCGCGCGTAGAAGCGCTATGCGGACGCGGCGCAGTGAGGGTCATCAATTGAAAGCTGGCGACCGATGAGAGGTTTCATGCCGAAGCGGGGCAATGCCCCGGCCGTCGCCACATCTGCGAATGCAGAGGCCACAATGGAGGGAGCGGATTTTCTACTTTCAATGGTAGAGGCCCGCTGGACTGCCACGAATGGCAACGGCGACAAGATGCAATCCGGCCAGAAAGCCCACACCGAGCTCGACAAAATTGAGCGCCAGCTTGCGAAATTGCAGTCCGCGGATGAGAACAACGACCGCAACGGAGCCAAGGTTCAGCAATTGCGCGATCGCATTTCCGCCCTGCGCGTCGAAGTGGCTGCCAGTCGCAGCGCGTGGCAGAAGACTGAACTGGCGCGGCATCCACAGCGGCCCTATACGCTCGACTATGTGTCGCGTATTTTTTCCGATTGGAGTGAGGTCCACGGCGATCGCGGATTTGCAGACGATGCTGCGATCATTTGCGGCATGGCGCGCTTCCATGGTGCGGAGGCGATGGTCATCGGCCATCAGAAGGCGCGAGATACTAAGCAGAAAGTCTACCGGAATTTTGGCATGCCAAATCCCGAGGGCTATCGTAAGGCGCTGCGCGCCATGAAGATGGCGGAGAAATTTGCTCGTCCAGTGTTCACGTTCGTGGATACGCCAGGCGCCTATCCTGGACTGGGCGCTGAAGAGCGAGGTCAGGCGGAGGCGATTGCGCGAAATTTGCGGGAGATGGTCCGTTTGCGCGTTCCGATTATCACCACCATTACCGGAGAAGGTGGCAGCGGCGGCGCGCTCGCAATCGCCGTAGCAGACCGCGTTTTGATGATGGAAAATTCCGTGTATTCGGTGATTTCGCCTGAAGGATGCGCGTCCATCATGTGGCGCGATGCCAGCAAAAAAGAACTCGCGGCGCAAGCTCTGAAAATTACCGCCAGCGACTTATCGGAGCTAGGCTGCATTGATGGCACCGTCCCAGAGCCTGAAGGCGGCGCACATACTGATCACGACGCTGCTGCCGCACTGCTCGACAAAGAATTACAGCGGCACCTGGCGACGTTGAACGCGCTCTCCGTAAAGGACATGCTTGACGCGCGCTACTCAAAGTTCCGAAACATTGCTCAGTTCTACGTGGAAGCTTAGTCCAGCCTGATCCGAGAACGTCCCTTCCTTCGAACTACCGCTCCAAGTCAAGGCTGCGCTCCTGCCGTATAATAACAGGTTCGACTAATTGATTTTAAGCAGCCGGGAGCGGGGATATCAGGTACCGTTCCGCCTGTGTCATGCATAAATAGAAGAGAAGGGCTCCGTTAATGGCATCAACCGATACTGCGCTGGGCGACGTTGCACGGCAGACCGAGCGTAAGCCGGTCGTTAACGACATGAGCATTCAGGTCGCTACCGTCAATGGCAGCGGCTCGCAAAGCTCAAATACGGTGCTGCTGCGCAGCATTTTTCAGATGGGCATTCCGGTTTCCGGCAAGAATCTTTTCCCCTCGAACATCGCGGGACTTCCCACCTGGTACACCATCCGCGCCAACAGAGACGGATACGTCGCCCGTAAGAAAGAAATTGATTTTGTCGTTGCCATGAATGCGGAGACTGCTCGCGAAGACGTTATGTCGCTCGCTCCAGGTGCTGTGGTCCTTTACGACGAGCCTTTGAAACTCAGCACTCTGCGCGATGACGTGACATTCTATTCAGTTCCTTACGACAAGCTGGTTGTTCCTGTTTGCCCGGAAGCCAAGCTGCGCAAACTGGTCAAGAACATGATCTACGTCGGTGTGGTGGCCAAGATTCTTGGGATTGATATGGCTGAAATTGAGCATGCCATCCGTAAACAATTTGCAAGAAAAGTGAAAGCCGCCGCTCTGAACCTGGCGGCCGTGCAGGCGGGATTCGACTACGCCACAAACAATCTCACAAAACAAGATCCGTACGTCGTCCGCCGCATGAACGAAAACCAAGGGAAGATCATCATTGATGGAAATTCTGCCGCGGCGCTGGGATGTATGTTCGCAGGTGTAACTTTCTTGAGTTGGTATCCGATTACCCCGTCGTCATCATTGCCGGAAACCATTATCGAGTACATGAAGCGCTTTCGTGTGAATGCCGACGGCAAGGCCACGTTCGCTATTGTGCAGGCCGAAGACGAACTCGCGGCTATTGGCATGGTAATGGGCGCGGGTTGGGCGGGTGCGCGCGCAATGACTGCCACTTCTGGACCTGGGATTTCGTTGATGGCTGAACTCGCGGGGCTTTCTTACTATGCTGAAATTCCCGGCGTGGTGTGGGATATTCAACGTGTCGGACCCTCAACTGGCCTCCCCACTCGCACTTCACAAGGAGACATGCTGTCAGCGGCATTTCTTTCGCACGGCGACACCAAACACATTTTGCTGATTCCTTCGTCCGCGGAAGAATGTTTCACGATGGCGCAGGAGGCATTTGATCTGGCGGAACATTTGCAGACCCTCGTCTTCGTTATGTCTGACCTGGATCTCGGCATGAATAACTGGATGGCGGATCCTTTCAAGTATCCAGAGAAGCCCCTGAATCGCGGGAAAGTTCTTAGCAAAGAGAAGCTCGATGAGGTTGGCAGCTTTGCCCGCTACAAAGATGTGGACGGAGATGGCATCGGCTATCGCACCTTGCCGGGGACGGATCATCCCGCTGCGGCGTACTTCACCCGCGGTACTGGACACAATGAGAAGTCGCAATACAGCGAACGTCCAGACGACTTTGAACAGAATTTAGAGCGCATCAATCGTAAGTTTGATACCGCACGCGAATTTGTGCCTCGTCCCGACATTGTTTGTTCGGGCAAATCAAAAGTCGGGATTATTGGATACGGTACATCTCATTGGGCTCTGGTCGAGAGCCGCGATCAATTGCGCAATGAATATAAGATCGAGACTGATTACCTGCGTCTACGCGCTTTTCCGTTCAATCAAGACGTGCACAATTTTGTTAGGCAACACGATCGGGTTTATGTGGTCGAGCAGAATCGCGACGCGCAGATGCTCAGCCTGCTCAAGCTCGACTTGGAAGCAGAGTTGGTTCCGCGATTGCGCAGCATCGCGCACATCCATGGCTTGCCGCTCGATGCACGATCAATTACTGACGAGTTCGTCACCATGGAGGAGAAGTAAATGGTCAGCACGCCCACCAGCGCACCTGCACCGAAAACAAATCACATCGGCCTTCAAGTCTTGGACTATCGCGGAGGAAAATCCACCCTCTGCGCCGGCTGCGGGCATAATTCGATTTCCGAACGCATTATTGAGGCAATGTATGAAATGGGTATCCGCCCGGAGCGTGTCGCAAAGCTCAGCGGCATCGGATGCTCCTCCAAAACGCCGGCATATTTTATGGGGCGGTCACACAGCTTCAACTCCGTTCATGGGCGCATGCCATCCATCGCCACCGGGGCCGTGCTCGCGAACCGGACGTTACTTGCGCTAGGCGTAAGTGGCGACGGTGACACAGTATCCATCGGCATGGGACAGTTCGTTCACTTGATGCGGCGCAATCTTCCTCTGATTTACATCATCGAAGACAACGGCGTTTACGGATTGACCAAGGGACAATTCTCGGCTACGGCAGACTTGGGTTCGAAACTGAAAACCGGAGTTATCAACGATCTGCCCCCGGTTGATACCTGTGCCATGGCCATTTCGCTGGGCGCAACTTTTGTGGGACGTTCATTTTCCGGCGACAAAAAACAACTGGCCGGCATGCTGAAGGCGGCCATCTCACATCGCGGGACGGTTATGCTCGATGTAGTGTCGCCATGTGTCACGTTCAATGACCATGAAGGCTCAACGAAATCCTACAAGTACATGATTGATCACGACGAGCCGCTGCAAGATATTAGCTTTGTCCCATCGTTCGAAGATATTGCGGTTGACTATGATCCCGGCACTACGCTCGAAGTCACGATGCACGACGGATCAAGTTTGCGTTTGAGAAAATTAGAGGAAGAGTACGATCCTACCAACAAGCTGCGCGCCATTAATCGCATGGGAGAGGCCCATCAAAAGGGCGAAATCTTGACCGGCGTGCTGTACGTCAATACCCAGGCGCCGAACTTTGTGGACATGCTGAATATTACCGACGAGCCGCTGGCTACTTTGCCTGAATCCGTAGTGCGCCCAGGAAGGAAAGTGCTGGAACAAGCAATGGAAGAATTGCGCTAACGGCTATTTGCGCTTCTGCTCCGGTTCTCCGCTATGCTCCGGATTGCCGCCCGGCTCGGGAAAGTCTGTATCGGAGGATTTTAGAAGCGCGTCCTGGTCGCGATGGCCCAGCTGGCCTTGCATGGAAGTGTTACCACCTTCGTAGTCATCATCCTGTTCCACCGCGCCCTTTCCAGAGTCTTGATCGGGATGGTTTTTGTCGGGATGAATTATCTTCTTGGCATCGTTCATGCGCAGCGCTCCAATAGCGAAAGAGTCTACTCCCCCGCGGAATCTTTGAAGGATATCACTCTATGAACGATGATAACGACGAGTGGCAAAAACATAAGGCGCCGGGAAAAGTCTCGGCGCCTTATTTCGTGTCGTTGAGAAGCGTTTTCGTTCCATGATCGTTAAGGTTTCGGTTTCCAGAATTCCGGATCTGCTTGCAGCCAGCCGTCTGGTGGATAGCTCATCTTCGGATTGAATTTAAATAAGTTTGTCTGGGCCGAGTCGACGGCGGAACCTTCGAGCTCCGAAAGTTTCTTCATTCCATCTTCGCCCATGGCTTCTACAAACTTCTTTTCCTTGCCGAATGCCTCGTCAATTTCCGCGCCGGACTTTCGTGGCGAGAAAACGACATAAGTGTGGCCTTGTTGTCCGAACATTACTTCATACATTGCCCAGTGTGTGTCGGGTACTTTTTCGTAGGCCGCCATTACCATCTTCACCAAGTCATCCCATTCTTTCCCATGCCCCGGACGCACATGGTAAAGCGAGATTTCGAAGTAGCGCATGTGAGGTATGTCCACGTTTGCGTGTAGGCTCTGGTCTTCGCGATAGACCATCACGGAAGAATCCGCATCGCTTAACAAATCGCCATCCGCAATCGCAGCGCGGTCAACACTTGCAGAATAGGTTGCGTCCTTTTCTTCCGCCTGATGCGCCTTCTCCCAGGCGTCGAATGAGTCGTAGCCGTACAGGAACAACGACCGCGGCTTGCCGGACATGGCATCAACCGCAAAATAATGACTCGGGGATTTCGCGCGCGTATACGCCTGCACGAAGGCGTTCTCGGCCTTTTCGTGAAGACTGCCGGATTTCCCGGGCTTCACAAACTCGCGATAAATGACGAGCACTTTTGGGGGAGAATGCATCGCGGCAGTTTTCTCCTGCGCCGCGAGTATGCACGTGCCTGCCAGCAGAAGCGACGAACTCAGCATCAAGCTTACTGTTCTTTTCATAGATACCAACCTCCTCGGTTAGCAACAATTGTCGAATGGAAAAACTTTGTGCCCTTGGAATGTGACGCGTGTGAACGGCGCGAAGCGTATCTCAGGCGTGACGGGAAGTCAAGCTCGGTGACAAATCTCGAAGGGATCGCAGGCTGTGATGTAATAGCAATTCATTGCGCAATCGGCACGAGAGTGAGACATTCTTAAAGCTATGCCGGATACTATGCTCTTAGCGGAAAGTGTGGCATAAGTGGCCCGTGAGCGTGGGGTTCGCGGAAGCAGGGGTTCTGAAACGAAGCGCGGCGAGAAAAGGTTGCCACAGGCTGAAGATCCTAAGCAAGCTTTGCCACCCGACCACACCGCTGAACTTCGCGAGCGCGTGGCAGTAACGCAGCGTGCCGAAGAGAGTCTGCGAATACTGACAGCCCGGCTTCTGAACTTACAGGATGAAGAAAGACGGCGCTTTGCGCGTGAGCTGCACGACAGCGCCGGGCAATTGTTGACGGCCATGAGCATGAGCCTGGCGGTGGTTGAGGGAGAGTCAGCAAAGCTTAGTTCGCAGGCAGCAATTGCCCTTTCCGACACGAATAACTTATTGCAGGAAACCCTCAGGGAAATTCGCACCATTTCTCACCTGATGCACCCGCCTCTTCTCGATGAGGCCGGACTCACCTCCGCCATCCGCTGGTATGCTGAGGGATACGCCGAGCGCAGTAAGATAAGAGTCATATTGAACCTTGCTGAAGACTTTGGACGTCTCTCGCGCGAGATGGAAACCGCGCTGTTTAGAATTGTGCAGGAGTCACTCACTAATATTCATCGCCACTCGGAAAGCGAAGTGGCAACAATTAGTCTGGCTCTGTCCGCGAAGAACGCAGTGCTTTCCATTGAAGATGAAGGTAAAGGAATCCCCGCCGAGAAATTATGGGAGATGCAGGTTGAAAGCCTTCGCGGCGTCGGGCTTCCTGGCATGCGCGAGCGAGTGCGCCAACTGGGTGGAGAATTCGACCTTACCTCGGATTCGAACGGCACCAGACTTTCAGTGAAATTCCCTCTGCCTGCTTGAATTGAGTGACGCCAGGGTGCTACCAACTCCTTCAGAAAGCATCTGTCAGCGGCTTCCCAATCTCCCAATGGTGTCCGAACGGATCCACAATTCTTCCCAGGCGCCATCCGTAGTCGTCGCGGACGGGCCAAACAACCTTAGCTCCCGCAGCGACGGCGCGCTCGAATGCCGCGTCTGGATTCTCGACCGTCATTACCATTCGCACCGAACCCCCGCCGATTGATTCGGGACTGAAGTTTAAATTCTCTGGAGACTCATCGGCGACCCAGAATTCCGCTGGACCTACCGACAGCCGTGCGACTACTGCGCCACTGTCATCGTCAATACGGAACGCCTCAAGTGCTCCGAAGGCCGCCTCGTAAAACTTGACTGCTTTGGCGCCGTTGCGCACCGAGAGCATTGGGGCGATGGACGTCTTTTGTTCCTCTCTATTACCCATCAGAATCTCCTGCCGCAGAGGATGTCGCACATTATGACATGGGGGAAGTAGGACTCGGTAACGATGGAATCTCTGTGTTCGGGATTCATCGCATTCATTCTTTAATTAAAATAGAGGGAAGTCATAAAACGAACTCCAGCTTATCCAGAAACTCCGAGGTCAGAAGCATGTGCAGGAATATCAAAATTCTCTTTAATTTCGAACCACCCGTTACCGACGATGAAATTCGAGCAGCTTCGATTCAGTTCGTGCGGAAAATCACCGGATTCAATAAGCCATCAAAAGCCAACGAACTAGCGTTCGCAACGGCCGTAGATGAAATCGGGGACGTCTCAGCTCGCCTCCTTCGATCACTTGAGACCAACGCAGAACCACGAAATCGAGAAGAAGAGGCCGCTAAAGCGAAGGCTCGCGCCGCAGAGAGATTTGGACTCTAAAGCCCATTATATGCTATCCTATGCTATGCTATGCTACCGTAGAGATTCGAGATGAGCAATGCTGACAAAATCCGATCGCACGGTAGAGAGCGATATGTTTTACCTGCCAGAAGGCGCGAACAGAAGCGATTTTCTATCCGCGCGGGGGATGTAGTTCATGAGCTGAATATCAATGGGCGCGCGCCGGCCGTGTGTAGCGCCTTGAAGAGCCGTGAATTTCTGAAACAGAATGATTTGCTGCTGGTTGAAAGTAGCGGTCCAAAATCTGGACAAAGCACAACCGTGACCTACACTTACGAATTTGTCGACCCGCAAAAACTTTCCCTGGAAAAGGGCGATGCCTGGATTCGGATGCGAGGCGCCCTTAAGAATGTCTTCGCTAAATTGGATGGCGGCGAGGCTTATCTTCGTTCCGAGCGCAAAGAATTTCGCGATACGAATGTTCGTTCCCCCAGAGACTCCAAGTGAGCCGTATCTACTGGGATACGATGCTCTTCATATATTGGCTGGAAGATAATCCCCAATTCGCCAAAAGAGTTGGCGCGATTCGTTCCCGCATGCGCGAGCGCGATGACCAACTCCTCACCGGGGCGTTCACTTTTGCAGAGGTCCTTGCAGGTGTCTATCGCGGTGGCGACTCTACTCTCGCCGCTGAGACGAAGAGCTTGATGCAGAGTGCGGTCTCCGAGGTCGTTCCTTTCAGTATTGAAACCGCGGACCGTTACGCCCAGATTCGAGGATCGTTGGGCCTTGCACCAGCCGATGCCATTCACCTGGCTTCCGCGGCACAAGCGCGCGCCGACCTCTTCCTGACCAACGATAAACGTCTCGTAGGAAAGTTCGTGCCGGGAATTCAATTCATCGCCGCGCTCGATACTCCGTTATTTTGATCGCATACTGATGAAACGCGTTCCGAGCAGTTTGTGAAAGGTGGGAATAAAACCTGCAGTAGTTTCCCGAGCGTTAAACAACAGCGGAATGAGATTTGAAGAAGGGATATTGGTGGAGGCGGCGGGAGTCGAACCCGCGTCCGAAAATGTTACTGGTCAAGAGCCTACATGCTTATTCGCGTTCATGCCCTGGGCATTACCCCAGGACGTTCGCGGCGCGCGCTCAGAACGGACAAGAAACGCTAACCGCTAGCCTGAAGTCTTTAACTCTCCGCCCCAGACGTAGACGGAAAGAGCAGCCCTCTGTGTGACGCTCGCTCACCGCCCAAGGGCAAAGCGGTGGAAAGCGGCTGCCTAATTAATTAGGCTGCGTATGCCATTTGTTGATTGGCAATTATCATTTTGCACACGATCACGGGTGCGTGCACCCCGGCATGCCTCTTGGCCGCAAGCATCTCCGTCGAAGCCGTGACGCCCCCACTGGTGGGATTTGGCCTAAAAGAACTGCTTCCAGACTAAGTTGCGCTGGAACGGAAGTCAATGTATTGGATGTAAGTGATAGGCACGAGACTCTGGGGGGATTTTCGGCTCACTAGGATTTTATTTCTTGGGGTGAGAATCGCTGAGCGCAAGCTTAGTCGCTAGAAGCTGACCTTGGTCGCTATCCAATTGGGTCAAACTCATGCTGGGAGATCTGTGTTCGTCAGACCACTTGTTTTTCACCTCATAGTAATACGCGACTCCGACTTCAGCTGTGAAATGAGCCGCAACCGTCTCGATGCCGTGGGCAAAAATTGGTGCATTCTGCCAGCTTGCACAAAGATGGTGCACTCCGGGATCAACGGAGATGTAGAAATACGAATCTGCCTTGTTTGCGCCTACCCACTGACCATCAACACCAATTCTGGTGGTCGGTCTGGGACGTGATTCGAAATCTGTATCGTTCTCGAAGAAATATACCAGCGCCTTTCCTGCCTCAAGTTGAGCAGTTTGCCCGCTTTTGCCAGGCTTCGAATCGAATTTTGTATTGGGATCGCCGCAACCGGGTGCGCCCAACTTACTATTCTGGGCAAAGATCATTGACGTGAGCAATAGAGTTGCAAGAGGAATCGGTGCGAATGTTTTGATCATATCGGCCGCTCCTTGTCAGCAAGGCTGAATCCAACGAGTATAGATCGTACTCCGCAGATGTAAATCTAGAATGTAGAGTGTTGTAACGAACTAAGGAAGCCGAGGCGAGAGGATAAATCCCGCACTCTCATCTCGAGCAAAGTCAAGAGACCTGCTTTCTACTAGCGAATGGCATCCTAAGGCAGTGTAGGGCGGACACGCTTGTCCCCCGCAGTTGGCCGCCTCAGGATGACAAGTCTTGAGCGGTTATTTCTCTTTGGCGACGCAACTGTGGGATGCGACTTGCTTCCACTGTCCATTCTGGCGTACGAACGTATCGGTGGTGAGAACGGTCTTGACGCGATGTTCGCCCCGGACCATCCCATCATAAGTGTCGGTGTAGGTCGCGATTGCCGTGTCTCCATACGTCCGAACCTTCAGATCGCTGATTTGCTCGCTGTTCATTTTGTTGTTGGCGCTGTCTTTTGCGTCCTCCAGCATGGATGCTTTCGTTGTCCATATGCCGCCGCTGAAACCGCCTGTCCAATCGTCAGCGAAATTCTTTTGTACGAACGATGTATCCCCCGCGAGGGTAGCTTTAGCCTCATCATTTTCCAACTGCGTGATGGCCGCGACCGCCGACTCATTCGACTCTTTCTTCATTCCCGCACTCGCATTCACAGCCGCGAGCAGCACAACGGAAGCAACAACTGTCAGCATGAATTTCTTCATTGTGTTCCGAACCTTTCATTTCCTTGGATAACTAAGGCGGGAAACCTTCAGACGCGCTGGCTTAGCTCAACGCATGCAAAAGAGCGGAGGTACGGATTCGCTCGTCGCAAAGGTAGCCTTGCGGAGAGCGGATGTCAAACGAGGGTACTCAAGAAAAATATTCGGTGCGGGTGCCCCACTCACTCGCGTTCTTTGCGGATGAGTGGGATTAATTGTGATAGTGAGGCAGAACCTACTTCAGGATAATTTCCTGGAGCAGTTCCGAGCTGATGACCTCCCGAATCTCGGCGCGCTTCTCCGTGAGTTGCTGGGCTGGCTGTTTGCCGCCTAGCACTTTATCGCGCATCATCTCGCCTTTTGCGGTCAGGCCGTCCATGGCGGCATACTTCTTGTATTGGATGGCGAGACAGATGTCCCAATCTTCCGGACTATTTCTTGTTTGCTTCAGGAAGACTTTGTAGTCCATGATGATTCCCTGACGCTTTTCCTCTTCCAGAATTGGCTTACTGGATTGGCGGAGGCTCGTCAGATAGGCATCCATGGCGGTGGGCTTGACTCGAATCAGAGAGACTCGCCAGACGGGGCCTTCGGTGTAATGCTCTTGCGCGAGGACTGCGGGAGCGAGCAACAACAGAAAAGCTGCGAGACGAAAAATCGTTTTCATCTTCATTTGTTATATCTCCTCAAAGCGTGAGTAGCTGGAACGGCGAGGAGGATAACACGGCTACTGTAAGTTTTGCGGGGAAACCAGGTTCTTCGCTGCGCTCAGATTGACAGTGGTTTGAGGATGGACACGACTTTCAGTCACACCAAAGTGCCAATTGAATTCCTTTGGCACTGTTGAAGCCGTGCCCATCTCAGGGGACGAGCCCTTAATTTTCTTCTAGCTTCGCCTCCAGCCGTCTTTTAACTTCCGGCCACTCATCATCCAGAATGCTGAAGTACACGGTGTCGCGGAGGCGGCCTGTCCATGTAATTAAGTGCCTTCGCAGAATTCCTTCTTCCTTCGCGCCAATGCGCAAAATGGCAGTCCGCGATTTCCGGTTGAGGGCATCGGTTTTGAGTTCGACACGAAGGCATCCCCATCGCTCGAAGGCATGCCGAAGCATCAGGTATTTTGCCTCGGTATTGATTGCGGTTCGTTGCCACGAAGTCGCGATCCACGTCGAACCAATCTCGACCCGGCGATTTGTGCGATCAATGTTCATGAAACGGGTGCTGCCGATGATTTTGCCTGAACTTGGCTCGACAGTAGCGAACGGGACGGATTCCCCACGCTGATGCTCTGCGACGGCCTTATTGATTGCGGAGCGCATATCTTCGAGCGATGTGATGGAATAGGGAATCCAGCGGAAAATGTCTTCGGCCTCGCTCTTTGCGACATCCCAGAGCGCTGAGGCGTGCTCGAGAGATAGTGGCTCCAGGCGGACGAACCTTCCTTCCAGCGTCAAGGGCCGTAGGCCTATCGCTTTGCCTTCCGGCGCGTCTAATTTGTTATTGGGCTTCAATGCTGATGTCCTAATTGTTTACTAGTCGCTTTCGTCTAAGGGCAATCTTTGCATCTCCGGCGTGTTTCAGACATCTCAAGAGAGACCCGCTTGTACAATGGCTGGGTTAGCAAATGAAACCAGACCCTATGAAGCGGGCCTTATGAACCAACCCCAGGAGAGTTGCCGGTGAAGTCGCAGTGTTTACCCTTCAATCAAATTCCGCACACGACGCGGCTGTTTAACGACTTCATTGCTTATTCTCCCAAAGTTCATCAGTTTTATCCTCATTCTCCAAGATTCAGCGAGTGGTTTAAAGAAGAAGCGGCAAAGTTACGCTACGATCCCCCGCGCCGTGAGCAAGTTGCAAGCATTCTTGCAGCGCAAAACCGGTCATGGGACGCTTCGTCCGCTACTCTAGCTAACATTGAACGGTTGCGTAAAGGAGCAGCGGCGGTCGTCACCGGACAGCAGGTGGGATTATTCGGCGGACCGCTGTTCTCCCTCTTCAAAGCCCTGAGCGCGGTGAAATTGGCGGAAGAAGCAACGCAGGCTGGCGTGGAGACCGTGCCCATTTTCTGGCTGGCTACCGAAGACCATGATCTGGAAGAAATAAACGGCGTGAACTTTCCGGGCCCGCAAGGCGCTCTGAAGAATCTTAAGGTTCCACTGGATACTCTTCCCGACGCTCCTGTAGGTACGATCAAGTTTGGTTCGGAGATTGGAACAGTAGTTCAAGCAGCGGTTGAGCTGTTAGGGGAATCGGACGTCACCAAATTTCTCGGTGAAAGCTATCGCGAAGGGGAATCTTTCGGGGGCGCATTTGCGCGGCTGTTTTCGCGCATATTTGCCGAGTGGGGCGTGATTCTGCTGGACGCAGCCGATCCGAAATTTCATCGCATTGCTGAGCCCGTTTATCGTTCCGCCATTGAAAAAGCTGCCGAACTTGATGAAGCGCTATTGGCTCGCGGCAAAGAGATCGAAGCTGCCGGATACCACCAGCAGGTAAAAGTAACGCCTTCCACAACGCTCCTCTTTACTTTGCAGAGGGGAGCACGGATTTCCGTACACCGTCGCAGTGGAGTGACTGCGGACCTCGATACTTTTACTGCGGGAGAGAAGCAGCTTCAACTGCCGGAACTCGCGGCCCAAGTTTCTTCCAATCCGGAGAATTTTAGTCCTAACGTTTTGCTGCGCCCGGTTGTGCAGGACTACCTGCTTCCGACGATAGCTTACGTTGGAGGCTCCGCTGAGATCGCTTATTTCGCTCAAGTTAAAGTGGTTTACGAGGCGCTGTTGGGGAGAGTAACCCCAGTAGTGCCGCGTTTCTCTGCCACGCTGATCGAGGCAAAACCTCAAGAATTACTTCAACGTTACAGGGCTCAAATCCATGACGTCTTTCGTGGGACAGAAGCGCTGCGTGAGACCTTAGGATCGCAGACTTTGTCGGCGGAAGTGCACTTTGCTTTCACGGCTGCGGAAGCGGCTCTTGAGAAATCCATGGCCGAAGTTCGCGATGCACTCTCCCGTTTGGACAAAACACTGGTTGACTCCGCCGTTAACGCCGAGTCCAAAATACGCCATCAACTCGATAGCCTGCGGTCTCGCGCGGCCCGGGCGGAATTGCGGCACAGCGAAGTTTTAGAGCGCCACGCCGACCTGCTGAGTAACGCACTCTATCCCAGTAAAGGCCTGCAGGAACGCGGTTTGGCGGGCATTTATTTTCTTGCACGCTACGGAATGGAACTACTGAAAGACTTGCATCACGCCATTCATACCGACTGTCTTGATCACCAGGTAATAACTCTTTAATCTCCGCTTACGTCATACCGCTTAAATTCCTGCCTTCAGCGTCCCGAAACAGGTAATATCTGCCATTCGGAGATTGCCCCTCCTTGGAAGAGGACGACACGTGATGATGCAATTTCTACAGATCCTCAAGAGTCGAATCGCTGTCTCACTAGAACATATGGCAGTGCGCCAGCCGCTAATGCTCTGGCTGCTGCAATCTTCTTCGAAGAAGGGCAATGTTTACAATATTTTATGGGCGCTGGTGTTCGGATTTGCCACGCTCAACATTCTTGCGCTGGTAACCCGTCGCTCTGATACGGGACGCAGCCGGCTAAGCATGGGCGAAATCCTGGCGATTATGGTGGTCTGTGTATCGGTTTTGCTTCTCGCCTGGGAAATTCTGAATCTCCTCAAAATTTTTCCCATCAAATTGCAGCCCCGCGAATGACCATACTTTTGGGGTATTATCCACAGGATGGGACAGAATTCGCTATTCGAAATCACTTGCCCGTGCTGCAACGCCGTCCTCAAAGTTGATCCCGAAAACCAGGCGGTCATCTCTCACATTGCAGCTGTTAAACCGAAAATGTTCAATGATTTTGAAGAAGCGGCGCGCGCCATGAAGGAGCAGGACAGTCGGCGCGATTCCATCTTCCGCCAATCGGTTGAGAATCAGAAACATGCCTCCGATCTGCTGGAAAAGAAATTTCAGGATGCAGTGAAGAAAGCCAAAGATTCTCCCGACACGGGCCGTCCTCTGCGTGACTTCGACCTCGACTGACACGTTTCCTGGAGGGCCAGGCGGCCAGCTTTTCCTATTGTGCTAACGAACCTCTCTTAATTGCACCTCTGTGCAAAAGCTCCGAGCAAATTCAGTAATAGACTCATGATTGATGAATGATCGCCCTCTACTCCTGGGACATCGAGGCTGCCGTTCGGTGTCATCCGTGGGCGAAAATACCTTGGCAGCCTTCGAGCTCGCGCTGCAGCATGGATGCGATGGGTTCGAATTCGATCTGCGCGGCACGCTCGACGGATATGTAGTGGTGTGCCACGATCCTAAGATCGGTAAAGAGAAAATCTCCGCGACAAAACGCAAGGACTTGAGCGGCGTCGCTGAGTTTTCAGAGGTCTGTCGAAACTTTCATCATCGTGCCTTCCTGAACCTCGAGCTGAAAGTTCCTGGCCTCGAGACCGCGGTGTTATCGGAATTACGCCAGCACAAAATTGAGCACGATTACCTCGTCTCTTCTTTCCTAATTGATGTTGTCATGGAGCTCAAAGCCCGGAGCGCTTCTGTGCCGGTGGGAATCGTCTGCGAAAAGGCTTCGCAGCTGGCAAGTTGGCGAACCCTACCGGTGGATTGCATCGTTGCGGAAAAGTCGCTTATTAGCCAAAAGCTCATTGAAGACGTCCACGGCACGAATCGAAAGCTTTTCGCTTGGACGGTCAATGACAAAGAATCGATGCGGCGGCTAGCGTCCTGGCAGGCTGACGGCATTATTTCTGATGACACCAAGTTACTTTGTGAAGTACTCGAGGCGTGACGGAGTCTAGAACTTTCAGAGAGCCTTAGTTGGAGTTTCTCGTAGTCCCGCGATCCCCCTTCTCTTAAGACTTGCCAAGGAAGGCCTTCTGCATTCTCAAACTCCGGTCAGAACCCTGCACCGGCCTTGAGGCAGACTATAATCATGGCGAACGGTCGGACACGCTTTTCTATCCGGCCCTTTTAACGCTATGCCCATACTGTGGTTGCGAGTGGCCCTTGGCTTTTATGCCGTAGGACTCATCTCTGCATTGCTAGCCCTTACTCGAAGCAGCGGTCTTCTGAACCGCTTTGCTTTCCCTGCGATGAGCTTGGGGATGGTCTTTCAGTTCGTGTCGCTCTCCGATGAGGTGCTCCTGTCGCATCAGCTCACACTGACTTCGGTGCACAATCCGGAATCGTTTCTCGCCCTTTTTGTCATGGTCGCCTTCATGATTGTGTTCGCGGTCTACCGCACAACGTCGCCGGGGATTGTCGCGTTTCCGCTGGTCTTCGTGCTGACTTTTTTTGCCGCTACCCGGCAACAACCATTTCTTCAGGCTTCCAATCTGCGCACGGGATGGCTGTTTGCTCACATTGCGCTAATTTTTGCCGGCTACGCGGCACTCTTTATTAGTTTTGGCGCCAGCCTACTTTATTTAATCCAGGAACGGCGGCTGAAATCGAAACAGGCCCGAAGCATGAAGTCGCGGCTCCCCGCTCTGGAGGTGATTGACGAAATCGGCTACCGATCGCTGCTGCTCGGTTTCCCTTTTATGACGCTCGGGCTGATAGCCGGCGTGGTAGTCGCGCAAGCTACTTTTGGTCGCGTTAATTTTCTCGATCCTAAAATTCTGCTTTCGATATTGATGTGGCTCGTCTACATGGTCATGCTCTACACCCGCTGGAATGCGGGGTGGCGCGGCCGACGCGCGGCCTATCTTGCCACGGGCGCATTTGTTGCGGCAGTGGTGGCGTGGTCGGCAAATTATTTCAGCGCGATCCACAGGTTTGTACAGTCATGAAATTCCAGCTCATTGGCGTCAACCACAAGAGTGCGCCCGTGGAAGTTCGGGAGCGCCTCGACATCCCGGATTCGCGGCTTTCGCAAGCGCTAAAGCGTTTGGCCGGACATCCTGGCGTAGACGAAGGCTTGATTCTATGTACCTGCAATCGGGTAGAGGTGTTGGCCCAGACCAAAAATGGCTTGGCAGACCTGCGCGGATTTATGCGGGATTACTTTTCCATCGAGCCCGCTGCGTACGAGCCTCTTTTGTACGAATATAGCGAGCGGGCGGCTGTACGGCATTTGTTTCGCGTTGCTTCCAGCCTGGATTCTATGGTGTTGGGCGAGCCCCAAATCCTGGGCCAAGTCAAAGAGGCATACGCAAATGCACGAGCCATGGGGACGGCGCATTCCCAGCTGGATTTACTTCTCACTCGGGCCTTCGCCGTTGCCAAGCGGGTGCGCACCGAAACCTCAATTGGAGCGTCGTCCGTTTCTATCGCTTCCGTGGCCGTGGAGCTGGCGAAGAAGATTTTCGGATCTCTCGCAGGCAAGCAGGTTTGCTTGGTGGGCGCAGGAAAGATGAGCGAACTCGCGGCGCGCCATTTGCTGGCGCACGGGGCCGAATCAATTTTTGTTGCCAGCCGCAGTCATGGCCGCGCGGTCCAGTTGGCAAATAAGTTTAAGGGTAAGGCCATCTTCTTCGAGGAGCTCTACGACCACTGCGATCGCGCCGATATTGTGATTACGGCCACGGGCTCTCCACGTGCTATATTTCGCCGCGAGCACGGAGAGATGTTTCTCAGCCGGCGCAAGAACCGTCCTATGTTTTTCATTGATATTGCGGTGCCGCGCGACGTAGATCCGGAGATGAATAGGCTCGACGGAATCTTTGTCTACGATATTGACGATCTGCAGCAAGCTGCTTCAGAAAGCATTGCCGACCGCCGCAAAGAGGCACAGCGCGCCGAAGAAATTGTCGAGAACGAAGTGGAGCGATTTCAGACTCGCCTGCAAACACTCGAAGTCGTGCCTACTATTGTGTCTTTCCAGGACCACATTGAAGCCATTCGACAGGCTGAGATTGATCGCGTGCGGGGCCGGCTGGGCAAGCTGTCGCCCGAGCAGGAATTTGCTATCGAGACTTTGACTCGGGGCATCGTCAATAAGATCATGCACACGCCGATACGGGCGTTAAAAACCGCCGCCAAAGATTCCGAGGCGACTACATTGATTGACGTGTTTCGTCGCATCTTTAATCTTCAGGAGCAGAAACTCTCCCGGCCAGACGAAGATTCGGGGACACGGAACTAGTGGCCCACCTCCGCATTGGGTCGAGAGGTTCGCAATTAGCGCTCTGGCAAGCCAATCATATTGCATCCTTGTTACGAGGCCGTGGGCACGATGTGGTCATTGAGGTCATAAAGACTACGGGCGACAAAATTACCAATGTTGCGCTCGTAAACGTCGGCACCAAGGGAATGTTTACCAAAGAAATCGAAGAGGCCCTCGCGGAAGGCAGCGTGGATTTGGCGGTACACAGTCTAAAAGACTTGCCGACGGAACTATCACCCGGCTTCGAAATTGCCGCAGTTCCGCAGAGAGCAGATCCTCGCGACGTTTTCTGCTCAGTGCGGTTCGGCTCCATCGCTGAATTGCCGCAAGAGGCTCGCGTTGGCACCAGCAGCCTGCGCCGTTCCGCACAACTTAAGGCATTTCGCCCGGACCTCGATATTCAGCCGGTGCGCGGCAATGTGGATACTCGTTTACGAAAATTGGAAGCCGCTGAATACGACGCCATCATTCTTGCTGCTGCGGGAGTCAATCGCTTGGGGAGGACGGAATTCGTGAAGCAGGTTCTCCCCGCACAGACTATGTGCCCGGCGGCGGGGCAGGGAGCCCTCGCCTTAGAAATTCGTGCCGGCGAGTCCGCCGTAAAGCAGCATTTGGAGTTTTTGGATGATGCCACCACGCGAGCCACCACCGCTTGCGAACGCGCCCTGCTCAACCGGATGGGCGGCGGATGCCAGGTGCCGATCGGAGCTTTGGCCGAACTTAATTGCGGCGTTATACAACTCGCAGGGGTTGTGGCGCGCGCGGACGGCACCAAAATATTGCGAGAAAGAGGCAGCGGTACTGATCCCGTCAGCTTGGGCGAATCCGTGGCGGAGGCGCTTCTTAGTCGCGGTGGAAGCGAGATCCTCGACGAGGTTTACGGACGCAGCGCGACCTAATTTCCAATGAAGAATCGCCAGCCGCCTTCCGTAAAAGCGTTGTCGCTAACAGGTGCGCGAGTTCTGGTAGGACGTGCTCAGCACCAGGCGAGCGCGCTCTCTTCACGGTTGCGCAAGCTGGGCGCGGATGTACTCGAAATTCCATTCATTGAAATTCAAGCTCCTCGCTCCTCCCAACCACTCGACAACGCGATTCGGAAGTTGGCGGACTACGACTGGCTCATTCTCACCAGCGTCAATGGTGTGGGAGCGCTCTGGGACCGGCTGAAACACATCGGAATCCGCAGCCATCAGCTCAGGCATTTGAAAATCGCTGCCATTGGGCCAGCGACAAAGAATGCAATCGAGGAGAGAGAGATGTTGGTTGACGTGGTTCCCAACCAGTATGTTGCCGAAGCTGTGGTGCGCGAATTGGGGCCACTCATAAAGGGCAAGCGCGTTCTGCTGGCGCGAGCAAAAGTTGCACGCGACGTCATTCCAGAAGAGTTGCGAAAACTGGGAGCGACGGTAGATGTCGTGGAAGCTTATGAAACCGTAATTCCCGCGACTTCCCGCACTAGGCTGGGAGAAGTGATGCGGAATGCAAATCTTCGTCCTGACGTAATTACCTTCACCAGTTCATCCACCGTGAAGAATTTTCTGGCGCTGCTGCAAACACCGCAAGCGACATCGCCAGGAGTTAGAAGTCAGCTGACAGGAATCAAACTGGCCTCCATTGGACCCATCACCTCAGCAACCCTGCGCGAGTTTGGCCTTTCGGCAGATATAGAAGCGAAAGAGTACGACATCCCCGGGCTGGTGAGAGCAATCGAGGAAGCTCTACTCGTCTAGTGAGCAGCCGCACTTCGCGGGCGGTACGTGCGCTTTCACGAAGTCCGCGACTCTTCTGTAGGCGTCAACCTGATTCTCCACGCGCGCAAAGCCATGACCTTCGTTTTCGTACACTTTGTATTCTGCTACTCCGCCGCGCTTCTTGATTGCGTCCACAACCTGCTGGGCTTCGCTCTTCGGACATCGCGGATCATTTCCTCCTGCCAGCAGCAATAGTGGAGCTTTGATCGCGTCCACAAAAAAGATGGGTGAACGGTCCTGATACAAATCCTTATTCTTTTCAAGATCGCCCATGGTTGCCAGATCGCTCTGTTGCAGCACAGGATCTTCGTTCTTAATTTCGGTAAACCAGTTCACAAATGGCACAATCGGCACTCCCGCCGCCCAGACCTCGGGCGCCTTGGTCACTCCCATCATGGTCAGGTAGCCACCGTAACTGCCGCCCATCAGCACCAGCTTTTTCGGATCCAGAAATCCGGTTTGCTTAATCCAGTCCGCCGCCGACAGAACGTCTTGCAGATCACCACCGCCCATGTCGAACAGATTTGCCTGCTGAAACTCTTTGCCATATCCGGTTGACCCGCGATAGTTCGGCGCGATCACCATGTAGCCCTGATTCACCATGTGTTGAATAAAGCGGTTGAAGGAATTGACGGTCTGCGAAGTCGGACCGCCATGCACATACACGATGGCAGCGTTCTGTCCGTTGCGCTGCATGTTGTAAGGCACGTAGACAAACGCAGAGATCGTCCATTTGCCATCACGGCTCGGATACTTGACGAGCACTGGTTCCACCATATCTTCCGAATGGACGCCCGCCATCATCGAATGAGTAATCTGCTGAGACTTTCCGGTCGCGACGTAGTGTACCCAGAGATCACCCGCGGCAGTCGGGCCGTTGTGGAAATAGAGAATGCGGGTGCCGTCGTGGCTTAAGGCGGGCTCTCCCGCCAGTTCATTCCATCCTTGCGGAATCGGCAGCGTGGTAGTTTTGCCAGTCAACAAATTGCGCAGATAGATTTCATCATTGCCCTCGACGTTTGCACTCCAGGTAACCTGCTTCCCGTCTGGCGAGAAGAAACCGCTATGAATCTCCCATTTCTTTTTCGTGAGCCCAGCCGATCTTTTTGCTAGAGACGTCGAGTAGTCCTGCATTATTATAACCGCTGGCGAGGTTTGAGGTAATCAGCAGTTTCTTCCCGTCAGGAGAGAAATCATTGGCCCGGAATAATTGCTCGCCTTCGTGCGGCGTCAAGAGCGTACTCTTTCCGCTGGCGAGTTCGGCTACAAAAATATTCGAATCGGTGCCTTTCGCTTGTTCTTGCGTGTAAG
>JALYIM010000197.1 GCA_030775785.1 Acidobacteriota bacterium | reverse complement strand
ACCTTCAGCTCCAGGAGAGATTCTGTCACCAGCTTCTTCTTAGTGGCTCGGTCCTTAGCATCTTCAAAGCGGTCAAATAATTTTTTCACTCTATCGTGATCATCCTTGAGAATACCGATTGCATCTTCCTTATGGTCAGAAAACGACTCGACAGCGTTAACGACCGTACCCACAACCGCTCCCACCTTACGTGACATGCTGCCCAGCATTGGGTCACTCTTTCTTGCCATCCAAGTTCTCCATTTCTTTTGAAATTCGGGAAAGCCGATACTTTCAGAGAGCTCCTCGGAGACTGAGGTTGGCTTTTTCATCTCTCAGCCAAATTTGATTTCGCGAGGATTGAGGCTATTTCAGCCCTAATCTGCTCTAACCGTGCTCGCCTGTTATCGAATGCTGTCCGAACCGCAAGCTCGCGGCTGGTGTCCCTAAAGTACTCATCGTTCTTCTGCTGAATCGTTGCGATCTCGTCCCTGAGCTCTTGCAGCCGCCTGCTGAGATCATCGGCTTAGGTTTATTGGGATACTTCGGAATCCGAGCTAACCCTGCCCGAACTCTGCAAGAGATTGGGAGAAGGTCTGCGCGGCTTAAAGGCCGCCATAGGTGCTACGACCGCAAATTCAGCTGCCGTAGTCGATACCCCTACCGTAAGGGTCGTGTATTCAAAAGAACCCGAGCCTGGAGCGTTTACGGAGAATCTGTGAGCCTCTCGGAGCTACTGTTCCTTGGAATTTTAGGGTTGGTTGTTTTCGGCCCCAAAAACTTGTCGAAGTAGGTCAACATGTCGGTCGAGCCTTGGCTAAATTCAGGAAAGCGACCGCCGAGTTTAAATCGCAACTGGGATCGGAAATCGCTAAGTCCGAGAAACAAGCGTTATTGCCCCCTGCATTCGGCTCGATGAGCCCCCGCAGCTTGTCATCTGAGCGAAACTAATTTCTTAATCCTTTTGTGGAGGCTCGTCCACGGGCCACACTCCCGCACAAAATGGGCTTAGTAGGTGTACGGCTAAGCATCGGTTTAAATGAGGGGTACGCAGTATTGGGTTTCCTGTCGCAGGGGCTTAATGTGGAATCATCCACACTAGAAAGTCATCTTAACCCGTATGAAAGTTTTTACGCTTAGAAAACTTGCCAATCGTGCGATGGAGCAGTTTAGATGCAGACCATCAAAGCAACTCATTCTTCGAAACTACAGGAGAGAAACAACATGCAGCAGCCAAAACGATTGGTCATTTTGGCATTGATGGCCATAGCTCTAATGTTTACTGGCCGATTACTGCTTCAAGCGCAAACCCAAAGCGAGAGCTCAGGAAGCGGCGTTGACAACACAAAGAGGAATACACGAGATCGCGAGAAAACCGCTCCGACAGCGGACCAACAGAAAGAGAATCGGTCCGACCGCGAAGTCACTCGAGAGATACGAAGATCTCTCATCAAAGATAAGGCGCTCTCCACCTACGCGCACAACGTCAAAATCATCACGCGAAACGGGCAGGTTCACCTTAAAGGGGCCAATTTGGTCAGATGAAGAGAAGCGGGCAGTTGAAGCCAAAGCTAATGAAGTTGCTGGTGAGAGCAAAGTAACCAGTATAGATATTAGACCCAAACAATAAAATCAATAAGGAGAAACAAAATGGCAGGAAAGAACACATCTATATTTGGAATCTACCCTGATCGCACGAATGTAGAAAAGGCCGTAGATGCTTTAAAAACCGCCGGCTTTCGAAACTCAGATATCTCGGCACTGTTCCCCGAAAACACAGGCACTAAGGACTTTGCGCACGAGAAAAATACCAAAGCTCCGGAAGGTGCTTCTAAAGGCGCTGGCACAGGCGCCCTACTTGGCGGTGGGTTGGGATGGTTGGCAGGCATCGGCGCCCTGGCAATTCCCGGACTAGGACCATTCATTGCAGCCGGACCTATCATGGCGGCCCTGGCAGGAGCTGGAGTGGGTGGAGCAATCGGCGGACTTACTGGCGCTCTAATCGGTATGGGAATTCCCGAGTACGAGGCGAAACGATATGAAGGCCGAGTTAAAGAAGGCGGAATTCTGTTATCGGTGCACTCTGAGGATTCCGAGTGGACCACCAAGGCGAAAGAGATTTTGGAGCGAACGGGAGCCCAAGACATTTCTTCGGCGGGGGAATCCAGCGTACCAGCCAGTAACAAAACTCATGTGGAGCACGTCGCCTAGCTCTGAAAATGGAGACACTGAAGCCCGCGGATGCGTGCAGTTCTTGCGGGCTTGAAACAAACCGTACTACTCAGCCCTTGCGCAGCGAATTGTCGCAATTAAATGTAGGAGAAAGCAAATGGAAACGAAAGGAAACGTGGTCAAGCCAGCGAAGATCGGGTTACCGGAGCGATTGAACGACAAACAGCGCAATTGCCATCCAGCCTGTTTCTTGGATTAGCAATCGGATCAATGGCAATCTCAGCCATTCTAAAAATGTCGGGCAAAAACACTGAGGCTCTATTTGTCGGTCAGTGGGCAGCTCCGTTGCTGATAATGGGAAACTACAACAAGATGGTGAAGCAACACGGCTCAGATGCTTACAGCGATGCTGCTTAGTTCGTCATCGGGCGGAACAAACGTGGGGGCGCGATAGTAGGCCACCTGTCATTCTGGTGAGTTGATTCTGGTCGTCTTGGTGCTGGTTCTTTGGAGAACGTAGGGTGGTGGAGGCGTCAAGAGACGTCGTAGTCTGGATGCAAGTGACATCACGTCACGGCGCAACAAGAGTGATCCGACGGCATGGCGAGCTTCCAGCCCGAGGTGAGTAGGACACAGTAAAAGAAGCGCGCACCTCGAGAAAAGAGGTTAAATGGATTGTCGGCATTGCAAAGCTAAGAATCCCCAATTTGCAGCACATATGCACCACAACGAGGAGGCGACGCGTTGGCAGTGTGCATGTGGCCACAACGAATATGACGATAAACGACAGTGTGCATGCCCCAATTGCGACCGCGAAAGAGAGGGGAAGCGTAGATACAGTTAGAATTTCATTGGCCGCGGCGGATTTTCCTATCTCTTGGGGATTTACTTCCGCCATTTTGCGAACTACAACACCACATACGGTACTTTGGGGGCGGCCATTGCGCTCGCTGTGTGGTTTTATTGGACCAGCTTCATCATCCTCGTCGGCGCTGAATTTAATTCCGGATTGCTCCCAGGGACCGGACCGGGACGGCTGTTGGCGAAAGATCGGCGACGGAAAGTTTCCCAAAAACGGCCGACGGAACCCGGCGTTGCGGCATAATAATTTGAGTGGATTCTGACAGTTGTACTAGCTAAGACTTCCTTGCATCAGTTTCGTCCGTATCGCCGTCGCTACAACGATAAATAGCGCCCTCTTAAACCGCCTACTGTCGATTATGGTCCTGCTCGATCCTTGTGATCCGGATGAGCATGTCGCCAATGCCAGTAGCGAGCTTTTTCGCTAGGGCTGTTGCGCTCAAACTCTCGATACACTTTGTGATTTTCGGCTAAATACTTACGATAGGCTTGGTCTTCATTACCAGTCCATGGGTGGTAATCATGACGGGACCGATCGTAAACTCGTCCATCATCTGGAGTATTTCGATTGTCATGATTTCGCTGTTGATGGTTGTGACCACGTTTTTGTTCATTATTCCGAGGCTGTTCATCTTGTTGGGCGATTGCGAGCACGGGGAGAGACAGGGTAGCCATTAAGAACAACAAAGTGAGGGATTGATATTTCCGATTCATGCCGCGCCTCATATGTAATCAGATCGAGCCCATTTCCAGTATCAACTCCGTTCCCATGCGGACGTTACTTCGCGCGGAAGATCCATCTCAGCGCCGATGGCATTGGTGGCGAAATCGGGCAGGACTCTCTCTACTTTAGACGTCTTTCTGAAATTATCCAAATCGCAGTTCGAAGCGCGTACGATTGTCTTCCAAAAAAGTGCCCATTCCCGCAATATACGATTTTAGTACACCCCTGGAACCGAGCC
>JALYIM010000196.1 GCA_030775785.1 Acidobacteriota bacterium | reverse complement strand
TGATCGCACTTACAGTAAAAGAACTTTGTTTGGTGGCGCCGTTAGCGTTTGCCGAAATAGTGACTAAGACCTTAGTTGCTACTTGATTGGTCTGGATCGCCCAGGTAGCAGAGCTGAAACCTGCGGGTACAATTACCGAGGTCGGCATCGAGCTGATCGCCGAACCGCCGCCCAAAATAGATAGCGATACCGAAGTGTCACTCGCCACCGCGCCGGTGAGCATTACTCGCCCGGTTGCGTTCAAGCCACCACGTACGGGATTTGGCGAGACCGAGATGGAAGCCGTTTGTGGCGGCAATAAGGTTAGAGTAGTGCCCGTGCTAAAAACTCCATCAGTCGCGGTAACGGTTACCGTAGTTTTGCTCGGCACCGCAGTGGTCGCTTGAAAAAAGTTCTCCACGTGGGTGCCAGCGGGGACGAAAACCTGGGTAGGACCGACTGAGGGATCGCTACTAGAAAGATTTACTGTCATACCGTTCACAGGCGAGAGCCCGACTAGTCCTATCGTTCCGCTGGTAGGAGCCGAACCTAGCAAGGAGCTGGGAGAGTAATTGAGAGAAAAAACTCCTGGATCTGCGCTCCAGCCCCGAACGTCGAGTATGTACAAGCCCGAGGTGCGGTCGCTCACGAGGACACGGTCCAGACCGAGGAAAGGCCAAACCCCCCAATCCCCGTCTCCACCGCCAGAACCGCCGAAACTGAAGCCAGGCCAGGTATCATAATTAGCTACCAAAATTGGATTGCTCGGAGTGCTGATATCAAAAACCATCAACCCCGATTGATACCACGCAACGAAAAGCAAGTTCCCCATGATTTTGCTCGTGGATGGACTAGTTGCGTTTATGCCCCACCCTGCTTGAGTGATTGTAGCCACCTTCACGACGTTCGCCGGATTAGTGATATCGAAGATATTGACATCGCCATTGCTAGTCGCCTCCTGAGGGCAAGCAATAAAATTCCCATCGGGCGTGACGGAGATGTCTTGGGTGTGGAGTCCGGCGAAAAATGATCCAATCATCGTCGGTGTTCGGGTATCCAGATTCGTAATATCCCAGATATCCAACTGTCCACCCCATCCAGTTAAGAACATGCGGTTGTTTGCAATAGTCACATCGTGCACCGACAACGTGTCGGTACCCTGAAGCGTCAGTTGTAAAAACGGAGCTGCTGGATTGCTCACATTCCAGATCTGAACATCTTTGTTAAATCGGTAATTTGGGACAAACATGTGGCCCTTACCATCCAACGTCAGATCGTGAACGCTATTGTATCCCCCTCGTGAGGAGGTGATACGCGTGATAAGTTTGGGCACGGCCGGATTCGTCAGATCCACTACGTGAACGCCACTTCCAGAGTCATCGCCAAAGTAGCCAACGGCGTTGTCGACCTGGACGGCTTGCATGTTTAGCGATCCGGCTGGCGCATACTTCGTAAGGAAAACCGGCGCATCTGGATTCGTGACATCGAAGATCCAGATGCCGGACGAATTATGCCAGGACGACACATACGCATAGCTCTTACCATCGCTTCGGGGACCGTCCGCGACGACGTCTGAGTATTGCCATTGTCCGGGACTCGGGTTGCTATTGGCCCGGAGCGTGGCGTGTACACCCTGCGCAAACATTTGAGAAGTGGTAAGAAGAATCATCGCCAACAGAATGGCGCTTTGCGCGGGCCGAAGCCCCAGCCGAACCGGGAAACTCATATAAACTTTCCGACTACGTTTGACTCTGCCTTGATATTTGCTTGCAATAAGTCTCAATAAGTCTATAGAAAGCCCCGCGCATTCCACAATGAAAACCTTATGCTGTTATAAACAAACAACTTACTAAGAGATCCATTCGTTTATGTACTGCGTGATGTGCAAACTATTTCACATGTCAAAACGCTTGGAGAAACGCGACGCATGCGCTCCATCCAACCCGCGGTCTGCCCACGAAAACTACACGACGTGCAGCGCTGGGACCCGCCTTTCCTCAAATTGACGGCGCATTTTTTTAAATGAGTGCACGCTATGTAGGGGCACGTCCGAATGTGCGACCAGTTCATGCAGCAATTCATCAAAATGTTGGGCCATACACTCGATTGTAGATCGTTCAAACAGGCTGGTGTTGTATTCAAAAAAACCGACGGAGTCAGCCGACGAGGGCATCTCAACTGCAAGATCGAATTTTGAGCAATCATTATCCGCGGCGGCGAGCATTTGGGTATCGAGACCCAGTAGGTTTAGCTGAACAAGCGCATTACCCTGCACGCGAAAGTTGATTTGGAACAGCGCGTTGCGGCTTGGATCACGAGGAGGACGAACCACCTCGACAATCTTTTCGAAAGGAAGATCCTGATGTGCGAGCGCGGCGAGCGTCGCATCCCGTACACGCGTCATAACCTCACGAAACGTGAGAGTTTCTTGGACTTTGCTACGAACAACTAACGTATTTACAAACACTCCGATGAGCTTCTCTGTCTTTGGCGGCCGCGCGGCAAATGGGGAGCCGATTACGATGTCTTCCTGCCCCGTATAACAAAACAACAAAATTTTGAAAGCAGCCAGCAACATCATGTAATAAGTGACCTTACAATCGACACATCGCAATCTCACATCCTCGAGCAATTTTGCGCTAAGCCGTATTGCATGTTTGGCTCCACGAAAGCTCTGGGTTGATGGACGCGGAAAATCGGTGGGCATTTCGATATATGGTGGCGCACCACTGAGATTGGTCACCCAAAAAGAAGTAAGTTGTTCCGACAGGTTGTGCTCAAAAAGGCTTCGTTGCCAAACCGCATAGTCGCCGTATTGGATTGGCAGCTCCGGAAGAGGTGACGGCTTACCCGCACAAAAAGCTTCATAAAGCACGCCCAGCTCTTGGTAAAAAACTATCTTGGAACGCAGGTCCCAGCTAATATGGTGAGAAACGTGGTGGAACACGTATTCGTGCTTTTCGATTTGATGCAATGTTGCGCGCAGCTTTACGTCAGAAGCCAAATTAAACGGTCTAGCTCCCTCGGTCTTAAGTAATCTACGGAGTTCAGCTTCTCGGTCTGCCTTCGCTATGTGTTGTAAGTCGGTTCGTGCGATGGGAATCTGCCACTGCTTCGGGAGCACCGGAAGAGGCCGACCTTTATAGTTTAAAAAAAGGGTTCGAATTGCCTCATGCCGGGCAACGATCTCAGTTAATGACGCTTGCAGGGCCTCGAAATTGAGGGCTCCGCGAATCAGGATCGGGTACGGCACGTTATAAGCGGCAGTTCCAGGGTTGATCTGATCGACAAGCCATAGCTGCTGTTGCGCAAAAGAAAGCACACGCGGATGATCTACCCGTCGCCGGTAGATGGGGGGCGAAGCCCGCTTAAGCTTGGCCTCGAGGAGCGCCCTCTTTTCCGGAGACAAACTTTGGATGCGATTATCAAGATCGCTCTGCAACGTAAACCCCACTTCTGTTTAGTGGATTAGGTAGCACGTCCTTGAAGCGTTCGGGTGAAAGAAACTTGACAAGTTCAATAATCAACCGGTCGAATTTCGTCGCCAGAAACGCCGACTAATTTCATCGACGACTTTAACCTCACTCAGCACCCTGTCAGGCTCTGCAATCAGTCCACGCAAAAGACTTTGAAAATCACTTTCCATCTGAATGATTGTCTCCTCTTTGAACAGGTCTGTGGAGTATTCGAAAAAACAAGCTTTCCCGGTTGTAGCTTCAAGTTCTAAGGCCAGATCGAATTTCGCTGTTCCGTTGTCAATGAATTCCGGGCGATCGGCTACGAGGCCGTCGAATTGCAAACAGGCATAAGGGCGAGTGCGGCCGC
>JALYIM010000195.1 GCA_030775785.1 Acidobacteriota bacterium | reverse complement strand
GGACTGCTCATCGGGTCCGGCCGATATTTCAGGCATACCGATCAGCTGGCGAATGCCGAATTGCTTTCCCGATGCCCGATACAAGAGAATCCCGACAATAAAAAAACCGAGCGCGGGGATCCACGTCCAAACGGCGTTATAGAGAACAATGTGTCGGCAGCTGGAAGTGATCGCCGCAAGCACAATCCACATGCCGAACCACACCGGCAGCAGAACTAAATAAGGAGAGCGCGAACGAGATCGCCAAAATTCAGCCCTGGGATGCACGAGTAGCCAGAAGGAAGGGACAGCCGAATAAACAATGCACGCCATCCAGCCTAGAGTTCTAAGTATTGCCACCACGCGGAAATTCTAGCAGCAAGGGTACGCGCTTGATGTGTGATAGGTATGATTCATCGTCCGTGCACGACGACCTTGGCCGAGGCCATGTTGTCATAGCGGTCATACACTCGGACAACGACGATGTGCTCTGTGTCTCCCGCTCCGCCGCTACTGTTCGAAGGCAGCGAGCCAGCCTGGCCGCGTACCCCATCGGCTGTAGCAGCGCGAAAGTCGTAGCTTTCGTTACGCGAATCCGAGAGCTGTCCAATCGGTTCCACCAATTGCCAACTGCCGGCGTCCACCGAAAATTCAGCCCGCTTGATGGGTGAAAAACTGTCATCCGCCCGGAATGTCACGTGAACGTTCTCTCCGTCTTTCGCGGCCTTGAGGTCCTCGATTCTCGGCGGAGTAGTATCCACTTCGAAGCGAACACTCTCTCGTTCTGATGACAACGCTTCTCGCGAAGAGTGTGAAGGTGCATCGGAGGCTATTACTTTGACAGTGTAGCCACCGTCGGGTAATAGCGCAGCGTCGAAGGAAAAAAACTTGTCACCTAAATCAGTTTTCAGCAATTGCCAGCGAGTCTCGCCGTCGCCGCGATAATAAACCGAATAGACCATCTGGTCGTCATTGTCGTCGTGCACGCTCCATCGAACTCCGATGGAATCGCGGTCATGCGTGCTTGGAGGCGGATTATCAGAACGCTGTGCCCCGCCACCTACATCACTCAACACCGATCTTGAGCCGGGCTGATACCGAACTCCGGCCTGCACCGTGACATCATCAAAGTCGGGCGCAACATTCTTGGGCAGATAATTCAGCGTGACACTGTTCAGCCGCGGCTGAGGATTGCCAGAATGCAGGACTGCTTTCCATTGCACGAAGCGGGCAGCCGGGGCGGCCATCTCGTTTTCTTTTTGAGCGTCTACCTTCTTCCACGGGCTCCAATTGCGGTCGGGATTATCCACATTCCCACTGCGGATGAAAAGTTCAACATTGCCCTGACTCCGAACCTCGGCTTTTCCCCATTTCGAAAAAATGTGCGCATCGAAAACGTCGCTCTCATAGGAGCCCACTGATTCCTGGCTGGTGCTCATAATAAAAACTTTGCCGAGATTACTGGTAGCTGCGATCAAGCCTCCCGCAGGCGTTTTGGCGAAAGCTGTTACCTGGGTTGCACTCGTTCTAAGAAGGTCTGTGTAATCATCCTCGCCGGTGATGGCGAAAATGCGCCCGCGATTCCCAGTGCCGGCGAGAAGACGTCCCTGGGGATCAAACGCAAGCGCGTAGACAATATCATCGTGAGAAGTCCACAGACGCGTGGGGGATCCATCCGGCGAAATTTTGTAAATTTCCGATCCGCCGGAGGCACTGACCCCGGGCCCGGAAAAGTTACTGACCGCGGGTGCTGCCGCCGATGCTGTGGCAGGGTTGGTAATTGCAATTCCAGTTGAAGGTTGCGCGGTGACGGAGGAACTGGAAGATGAGGGCGACTCGCTTGAACTTAATGAAGAATTCGCTGAACCACCAGAACGCTTATCCCCGACGCCAGCCGCGTAGATGTTGCCGTTCTCATCCCCTGCCAGCGCGGTGATTTCCTTTTTCGGTGCGCTGTAAAGTACAAAGCCTTCCCCGCTGGATGAAATTCGATAGATTAACCCGCTGCCATCGGAACCCGCGATCAGATTTCGGTTGGAATCGAAATCCATCGTTCGAATCTGTGCCTCGTCACTCTTGAAAAAGAGCGAATGCTCCCCCTTTGGAGTGACCCGAAAAATCTCACCTCGGTCGCCGGTGGCGACATAAATGTTGTCCGCACTATCAAGCACCAATTTCCAAATATATTTTCTGTGAGGATCGAAAAAGCTAGACGAGGCCCATCCGGACATTGATCCTGGCGTTTCAGAAGTCTCCGCCGCGGAATGGTTGGCATGCTCAATGCGATAGACCTTGCCGTCAGGATTGGTTGCAGCATAGACCACGCCTTGTTTGTCTACCACCAGCGATTGCACCTGTAACTCAGCAGGCTGAAAAATAGCGGTTGCATGTCCGTCGGGAGTAATGCGATAGATTCTTGCGGGAGCGCCAGTGGCCGCATAAACAGCGCCGTCGCGATCTGGCGCAATTGCCCATATATAACTGGCCGGCGTGGTACTTAACGCTTTGAAAGATGGGGCAAGCTCAATGCCTCCCCGCTTGCTAATTGCAACCCCGGTGGACGTGCCCTTGGAGAGATCTTCGAATCTGGATTGTTCCCAAATTCTTGTTCCTTCGGCAAAGAGGAATATAGATGAGACAAAGCCGACGCCAAGAAGAAGTAGAACAGAGAGAAATAAAGAAAACGTGCGCTGCAGGATGGCCAGGTTCATAGCTTGTTGCACGTTGAAAAATTCAGGGTATCACGGGATTCCGGGCAGACAAGAACACAAAGTGCCGGGTTTGAGAAGTTGCCGGTGGGTACTATTTGATGTTGAGAGTCAAAACCTGCGCACCCGCGACCACGTAGTCGAGCTGCGACGTAGACACCTCATTCACCGACGATTCCCCAGCCACAACCATCTCCTGCGTCCCCCTCATTCCATCCATCACGTTCATGATGGAAAGCGGAAGTGATGGCATGACTTTGTCGGCAACGATGACTTCGGGGTCTTCTTCTAACAAAGAGACGTAGACCCGGTTGTTGACATGCTGCTTGTTCAATACTGCAATAGTTGTCGCCAGATCAAGCCTTCGTGCTGTCCCCGCAGGACTTTTCCGCAACCGATCCAACGTGTCGCCGTCACTGACCAGAATGCGGCGCGGGCCATGCGACGTGGACGACGGTATATGGATGGGAAGATGCTGCACGATGCCTTCTCCGCGATAGGGTCGCAACATCGCTTCAATCATGATGTCAGAACCAGGACGAGCTTCCGTCACATCCGTGCGGGCGCTTTCAAGCCGTGCCCAGCGACGATTGCGGGAAATGTCAATGTCCAATTCCACGCTCCGCACTGCGGGAACGTTATAGGGATTGTCGTACATCCTGCTGAAACGGTCGCCGACAGCCATGGAAGCGAGGACCGCGGCTGGCTGGCCGCCGTCGTTGGATGCGAATACGTTTTGCACGGTGACATTTGGATAGCCATCCATCTTAATGCCGCCGCTTATGCGGTAAGTCGTCTCTTCGCCGTATTCGTTCATCCCCTTCAGCGCATTGAAAACCGTGGCCGTCATTGCCACCGGACTAAGGCGTGGATTATTCAAGACTTCGTAATGGAAATGTTTGGTAGTCGGTCCGCCGTGAACATTCAAAGTCACCGGGATCATGTCAGGCTTCTTGCCAAACTCCCCCATGATTCCCGTATGGCGGTCCTGAACGAAAGCGCCGACGGCTTCGGTGGCATTCACGATCTTGAAGGCGTTCATTGGCGAGGGCAGGGTAGCCAGCACCTCAGCCTTGGTCATGGGGATATTCACCATGCCGAATTGCATCAAGGGATGTCCGCAAGCAAGAAGATGGTCCGCGTCCATGTAGGTGACCGTGCAGGTCGCGGTGATATCCATATCGCCACGCACCAGTACTGCGCTGACGGCAGACCCTGGCTCGAGCGGTTCGGGCTGCTTGGCATCGCTGACGGACCCGACTCCCATCACGGGAATAATTCCGGCCGAGGCGAACTGCGGAGCAAAGCGTTGAATGGTCTCTTCTGAGAATCCGTTAAACACGAGTGGTGTTTCAATCGGCTTCAGATAATTCGCAAAGTTAGTTGCGGGAAGATTCGCGATTCCCGGTCCAGAAGTTTTGGTAGTAGGGCCGGCGAGTGCTTTTGCCTCCATGGGTTCGGACGCAGGGTTATGGTCGAGTGCATTGATTTCAAGCATTTCGGCGATCGGAGTTACGCCGGCAATCGGCTCCTTCGAAAATTCACCGATCCTGAACGCAAGCGCTCCCGCTAGCTTTCCGTTGAAATAGACCGGGCTTCCACTCATCCCCGCGACTACGCCCGTGTATTCAGGCTTCGTTCCCACCAGGCGAATCAGAATAATGTCGCCCTTAGGACCATTGGCATTTTTCAGGATGCCGAGGGCTAGCACATCCATTGCTTCCGGCTTGGTGCCCTGGAAAACAGTGTACGCGGTGCCCTTCATGCCTGCGTGAATTTCACTAACCGCAATGGTTGCAGTGTGGTGGGAAGTCTCCGCGCGAACAGCAGGGTGGAATGCGAAAATGCAAACTGCAGCGATGCCGACGAGAAATGCTCGTGTCATCAGGTTTCCCCGGGGGCCCTAAGCGGGTCCGCCAAAAAAAGTTACACTTCGTGCCGAGTCTTACAGTTTTCTAAGTTTAGGAGAGGAACTTCGATTGTCGTGCAAACATCCCCAGCGTCCAACAGTGCGTCTATACTAGCATGGGAATTTTTGAGGGCAGCATGTTTTCTTGTCATGGTGGTGACACTTTAGGGTCGGTCCGAAAGTTTTACATGGGTGCTTCCTTTTTGGTCATCGCGTTGGTGTTATTGACCTTGTTAACGACACATGCTCAAGCCCAGACCTCAACTCCCTCATCACCTAACGCTCACTCCTCTGATAGCCCGAACAAACAAGAGGCGCCGCCTGCAGCCGGGGGTCCTCAAACCGAAGTCGGCCCTTATTCCGTCCCAGCTAAGAAAGAGGAACCGCCGCCACCTCCTCCGGAAAAACCCAAGCGCGTTGAGGGGATGCCCGATTATGCATTGCATGTAGATGTCCCGTTAGTGACTCTCCCTGTCATGGTGACGACAAAAAATGGTCAGTTCATTCCCAATCTGAAACAGGAAAATTTTCGCGTCCTTGAAGACGGAGTCCCGCAGAAGATCAGCAATTTCACCGTCGCGGAAACTCCTATCACTGCTGTGTTGCTGGTGGAATTTGCCTCCACCAACTACTACTTCATGGTGGATGCACTGCGTGCTTCTTATTCTTTTGCCGAAACTCTGAAGAAAAATGATTGGGTGGCAGTCGTTTCTTACGACATGAAGCCGCACATCCTCGCCGACTTCACGCAGGACAAGCAAACCGTGGTCGGAGCCTTAAACGAACTGCGCGTCCCGGGCTTTGCGGAGAGCAACCTGTTCGACGCGCTTTACGACACCCTTGACCGGCTGGACGGGCTGGAAGGTCGAAAATACATCATTCTGATTAGCACGGGCGTTGATACTTTCAGCAAGCTTAACCTCGATCAGATCTTCAAGAAGGTCAAGGCCACCCACGACATCACGATTTTTCCCATCAGTATTGGATGGTACATTCGTGAACGCTACGAGGCTGCCGGCAGGGCGGCACCCCACGGCCTGGGAATTCCTGTGGGTCCAATGGACTACCTGCAAGCCGACAATGAGATGCAGAACTTCGCGAAACTTACGGGCGGGCGCTTCTACCAACCGCGTTTTCAAGGCGATCTTCCCGACATTTTCCACGATATCGCGGCTGATATCCGCAATCAGTACAACATTGCCTACCATCCCACCAACACCAAGTTAGATGGAACCTATCGCAAACTAAAAGTCGAAGTGGTCGCGCCCGATGGCGGAACGTTGAAGGTCCACGATCAAAAGGGAAAAGACGTGAAGTACACCATTGTCGCTCGCGACGGATATACCGCGAAGCATACCGTGGAATGACGCACTACCAAGATCTAATGAACGTGGAAAAGGGTTTCCAGCAGAAAAAATAGCCCCACACCGACAAAAACTGCCAGCGCCGGCTTGATCCCGGCCTCGCGATTCACTTCAGGAATCAAATCTGACGCCGCGACATAGATGGTTACACCCGCTGAGAGCGGCAGTCCGAAACCGACCTGGCTTCGCAGAACGGCCATGGTCAACACCCCCGCCAGAGTAGCGGCCCCCAGGAGCGCCGAGGCTCCCCAAGCAATTTTCCTGCTACGCCCGCGAGCGAGCATGACAGAGGCCACCGTGAACCCTTCTGGAATTTTGTGAAGGAAAATCGCGAGGAAAATTATCCATCCCAGCCAATTCGACACAATGAATCCGGCAGCGATCGCGCTGCCGTCAAAAAAGCTGTGAATACTCAATCCCATCAGCACGGAGTATCCCTTGTGACTGTGGTGGAACTCATCCGCATGGGTCTCCTCCCCGAAGTGAAAATGCGGAGTGACCGTATGTTCAAAAAAATGGATGAGCAAATATCCTAGGAGTACCAGAAACGCTGCGCTCTGCCCGCGCAACGCTAGGCTCGCAGGAAATATTTCGACGATGGAGATCGCCAGCATGAATCCCGCGCCCAATCCGATGAAATATTTAAGATACGACTGCTCCCAGCGTCTCTGGACAATAATCGCTCCGCCGAATACGTTCGCGGCTGCGGCGGTTAGTCCGAGCAATAAGCTGAGAAGGATGGGATGCATGGGGATGCGCTCTAGCTGGCGAGGATAATAGCAGTTTCGGTCTTAACCACTATGCCGGATGTGGAGCACGTCGCCATCTTTCACAATGTATTCCTTGCCTTCGAGACGGAGTGTGCCGCGCGAGCGTGCAATCGCCTCGGAGCCAGCGTCGAGCAACTGGTCCCATCCGATGGTTTCAGCGCGGATGAAATGCTTCTCCAGATCGGAGTGAATGGCCCCCGCCGCTTCGACAGCGCGGGTATTGACGGGGATCGTCCAGGCGCGGCACTCATCCTCACCGATCGTGAAGAAGGAAATCAGTCCCAGCAATGCGTAGGTAGTCCGGACCAGGCGTGTTAGGCCACTCTCGGTAAGTCCGTAGCTGGAAAGAAACTCAGCCGCGTCGGAGTCACTCATTTCGGCGAGCTCGGCCTCGACCTTCCCGCAGATGGCGGTCGCTCCCGCGTTCAGCCGGGAGGCAACTTCGGTCAATTTATATTTCGCCACCGCATCTTCGAGATCTTTACCCAGATGTGTGCTCTCGTTCACGTTAAGCACATAGAGAATCGGCTTTTCGCTGAGGAACATGAATCCCCGCAGCCGCTTCTTGTCTTCGCGCGTCATTTCCATCTCGCGCAAAGGCTTCTCGGTCTCGAGATGAGTCTGCGCGCGCTTCAGCAGGTCAAATTCTTTTTCAAGTTCAGGAGAGCGCATCTTCTTCAGATCTTTTTCCAGTCTCTCCAATCGCTTTTCGATTTGGCCCAAGTCGCTGACCATGAGATCAAATTCAACGTTCTTGATATCGCGCAACGGATCCACTGGGCCGACATGTGGAATTGAGGGGTCTTCGAAAGCGCGCACCACGTGAGCAAGTGCGTCCACGTTACGCAGGTGTCCAATGTAAGAGCTTTCTTTAAGAGCGTCCTGCCCGATAGCGCCGACATCCACGTACTCGATGGAGGCGTGGGTCAATTTTTTCGGGTTATAGATCGCGGCCATGCGATCCAGCCGCTCGTCGGGAACCTTGGCCACACCGATGTGTGCCTCGCGCGGGTTGGCATAACTCGCGCCCGAGACGCTTGCTTTCGTCAGAATGCGAAAAAGGGATGTCTTGCCTACCTGGGGCAGGCCGATGATGCCAGTCTTCATATGGAAGAGAAGATGATAACAGGCGGTAGGAGAATGAATCGCGCGTTGAGAATCTATGGCCTGGCGGGAGTTAATGTTTGTTTGTTAAATCGAGAATTAGATTCTGCGGCCATCAGATAAAGCACAACCAGCCCCAGCAGCAGCACCCCTCCTTCAATGCGAGTGGACCAGGTATGCAGGGAATCAAATTGCAACCTTGCGGGATCGAAGGGCGGCATCGCGCTTATCTCGCCGGATGAGGCGCGAATAGCGTCCATGCGCGGAATCACAATGAATTGCGAGACCAGCGTGAGCCCGAGCATTGCGATCACCAACAAATGCTGAATGGCAAAAACGCGCAAAGCGCCACGCAGAAAGCGATCTTGAATCAGAGAACTTGCGAGAAATATTATTCCGGATACGATTGCCGTCCAATGCAACGCGCGCAACGAATGCCCAACCACCAATCCCGCCAGCTGCGTGCTGGGCAGGACTGAGAACGAGATCTGGGCCACAACCGGGAAAAATATTAGGGCGCCCACCCACACTGCCAACGAAAGCAGCATCATGAAGCGCAGAAAAGGCATGGGACATTATCTATGTAGAAGGCCGCGAAAGACCAGCCGACTATTTCAAGGCTCCTGCGGACGCTGATTCCCGATCAAAATTCTAATCACCGGAAGTAATGCCACCTAAGTTACCTATTACTACCGGCTAGGCCATGTCAAAGTAGTCAAATTCAATGTCAATTCCGAAACATGGCGGCAGAGGGCGACCACGCGTGGTGTTTAAGCACTACTGCCCACCTCCTCGCGCATCGCAGCAAATGGTCTTTATCCTGGCCTGCTTCTTCATTATCCGCTTTCCTGCCGCGGCGCAGATTGTGCCAGCGGCACAAAGTGAAATTTCTAACTGGCAACAGACCGTCCGCCAGCTAGTTAACGACGGAAGAAATATCCAGGCCCTCGTTCTTGTCCAAAATCGTTTGCAACAATTTCCTGAAGACTTGGAAGCCCACGGGTGGCGGGGCCGTCTGCTGGCCTGGCGCGGAAGCTTTCAGGATGCGGAAGCCGAGTATCGCGCTGTCTTGCGAAGGGCTCCGCGGGATACGGACGTTCTCACCAGCCTTTCCGACGTCCTTCTATGGCAAAAGAAATACGATGAAGCTCTCCAGGCGTTAGACCGCGCGAAGGAGATTGAGCCGACGAATTTAGAAGTCACCACCCGTCGTGCGCGGGTACTATTTTTACTGGATCGCGCGTCAGAATCCCGTGAGCAATATCGGTCGGTGCTTCTTTCCGATCCGACTAACGCAACAGCCAGAGCAGCTTTATCAGAGTCAGCCGGTAGTCCCAGACAAGATTTACGGATAGGCGAGGAATTCGATCTCTTAAGTTACGCCGGAAATACTCAAAACCAGGTAGTGAGCCTATCCTCCCGATGGACCCAACGCTGGACCACCCTAGTTGCGATCAACACCTATCAAATGTTTGGCGAAAGAGCCGTCAGGACGGGTGGCGGGGCCGCTTTCCGCGTTCGGAGGAACGATTGGTTACGGTTCGAAGCCGGCGTAGCTCCTGCGCAAAACATCACTTCCGAACGGGACGCTCTTCTGGAATATGCTCACGGGTTCCGATTCTCAAATTCAGTGGTTCGCGGCTTGGAGTCCTCCTACCAGCAGCGCTGGCTGTGGTATCGCGGCGCGCAAGTGTCCACTTTCGGAACTACCCAGATTGTCTATCTACCGCGCGATTGGCTGTGGGCTTTGACCGTTAACGGAGCCCGTACCTGTTTCCCATCGTCGGGTTGCGCCGTGGTCCCGTCGGGATCTACCAAACTGACGTTCCCCCTCACTCACGCTCTCAGCGGCAATGTTTTATACGCGGTAGGCAGCGAGAACTTTTCCGAGGTCAATCAGATTGGACGAATCTCAGCGCATTCTTATGGCGGGGGCCTGCGATATCATCTCGCGCTCAATCAAGACCTGATTACTTCACTCGTCATACAAAAACGGCCGGCAGGACAAGCGCAAACGAACATAGGAACGACCTATGGCATTCGATTCTAGTTGGATCGAAAGCCTTGGGCCCGCGCAACTGGTGGCGAAAGCCATTCTGATTTCGCTGGCCGGAATTCTTTCGCTCATCTCATTCATCGTCTGCCGACGGTGGTATCGAGGGCGCTACTTCCGCCGCTTGAACGAGAGGACTCTGGCGCTGTGTGAACGATGGAACGATATACTCTCTGGCAAAATTCCGGCTGCCACATGGCGAACGAATTCCTCCGATTGCAAGATCGTGGAAGGCATGTTGCTGGACACGATCGAAATGGCCGAGCCGCAAATGCTGCCTGAACTGCTGGCTTGCCTGCGCGACACCGGTCTGCTTGATCTACGCATCCAGGAAGCGCGGCGTTACAAAAGCTGGCGACAGCGGGCAGCGCTGATTTCCCTGGGACGGGCGCGGGCCCCCGAAGCAATCCCTGCCTTGGCAGAAGCATTGGTTTCGTCGGAAGAAGAAACTCGCATAGCAGCGGTGAGGGGATTGGGACGCACCGGGCTGCTCGCGGCTGCATATCCCTTGCTTGACAGCTACGTCGCGGGCGACCTGCAAGTGCCAGAGCACACGCTTAAGAATGCCTTGGTTCATTGCTGTCAAAATCAGCCACAGGCGCTCATTGCCTACATGGACCGCTGTAGTGGTACTCGGCGGGAACTACTCGCCCGTGTGGTAGGGGAGCTGGCCACACCGGAACTGGGCGATGATCTGATAGTCCTCGCGGCCGATCCTTTGCCCGAAGTAAGAGCGTCGGCAGCCCGGGCCCTCGCCCGGCTTGATCCGAAAGTTGCTTTTCCCATTCTGTCCACGCTTGCGAGTGACAAGGAATGGTTTGTAAGGCTGCGCGCTGTGATTGCATTAGGACATATCCAGCATAGCGGGAAGCAACGGACTCTCTTGCGCGCCCTCGGCGACCCACATCGCCATGTGCGCATTCGTGCCGCGTCCGTTCTGGCGAAAATGGAGTCCGACTTACCCGAAATTGTCGATTGCGCGATCGCCATGCAGGACAGCTATGCACTGCAAGCGCTGCTGTCGGAGCTCGATGCTTCCGGAGCTTTAGAGAACGTGGCCAATTGGCTGGAGCGCTCGTCCGATCCCTCATTCGCCAACGCGGCGCTCAAGGAAATAACTGAACTCGCAAAAAAACATACCGGAGAAAAAATCAAAGTTGCGGCAGCCGCGGCAGGCGGGCAGTAATGCTGCGATTTCTGGAATTATCGAACCATACCCTGTTTTTTTACTACGTCATTTCCAACGGAATCTATTTGTTGCTCTTGCTGATTGCTATCCATAAAAACATTGCTCACCGTCATCGCCTGGGCAGCATACGTCTCGAGCATTATAGGGAATCACCATTCACTCCACCCATCAGCCTGCTGGTTCCAGCTCACTACGAGGAAAGCTTTATCGTGAGCAGCGTGCGGTCGCTGCTTGGTCTGAACTATCCCAATCTGGAAGTCATTGTTGCCAACGACGGATCGAGCGATGGAACTCTGCACGCGCTTTCCGAAGCATTTGGATTACGGCTTTCGCGGGTCCTGTATGTTCCGGAAATTGAGACCGCTGCGGTTCGAGGGGTGTATCGCAGTACATTAGAACCGCGATTGCTGGTCGTAGACAAAGAATCTGCGGGCAGCAAAGCAGATGCGGTGAACGCTGCTTTGAACATGGCGACCAGTCCTTACATTTGCATCGTGGATGCCGACTCAATTCTGGAAACGAATTCCTCGCTTGCGATTATGGCGGGAGTATTCTCCGATCCGGATCGGGTCGTAGCCATCGGGGGAATTGTGCGAGTTTTGAATGGCTCCCAGATTTCAGAAGCAAAACTTAAGCACGTCGCACTGCCCAAGAAGCCGATTGAAATCCTTCAGGTCATCGAATATTTTCGGGCGTTCTTGATTGGCCGTGAGGCTTGGGCAGGCTTCAACATGCTGCCGATCATATCGGGCGCCTTCGGAATCTTTCGCCGCGATCTGGTCTTGAAGATTAACGGCTTTCGCGCCCATGCCATTGGTGAAGATTTCGATCTGGTAGTGCGTATGCACAGGTATTTGCAGGAACAGAAGATGGATTACCACATCAACTTCATACCCGACCCGACTTGCTGGACAGAAGTGCCCGCAGATCTGCGGTCACTCGCCCGGCAAAGGGCCCGCTGGCACAAGGGGTTATTCGACACGCTGTGGCCCAACCGAGACATGCTTTTTAATCCCCGCTACGGACGAGTAGGCTGCGTGATTCTTCCTTATATGTGGGTGTTCGAATTCCTTGCACCCATTATTGAATGCCTGGGTTATTTCACCATCGCGGCTGCGGCGATGCTGGGCGCCCTTAGCACCAATTTTTTCTTGGAATTTTTGTTGTTCGGATATGCTTTCGCCACCTTAATTTCAATTGGATCCGTACTGCTGGAAGAGATGACATACCGCCGCTACGGCGACTGGAAGGAAGTTGCGAAGCTGCTTTTGTATTGTTTGGTCGAACATTTTCCCTACCGTCAAATGACCATGATCTGGCGTCTGCAAGGGATTTGGCAATACATCCGCGGCGATCTTGTCTGGCGAACCATGAAGCGGGTGGGAACAGAGGCCAGTCCGGCACTGGAGGAATAGATCCAGCACATTACTGGCTTCCAAGATTAGGGTTGCATTGTTCCCTTCAGCACTTTCGGTTCTGAGGGAGTTTGGACGCTAGGGTTATCTTCAGCAGTAACATAAAGATCAAAGACTTCGTAATTGGTCGTGTTCTCGAACTTGCCCTCAAGTTTATTGTTGACCCGCAACTGTCCTTGATTTTCCGGGCTTTTGCCTCTGCCCTCAATCCACACCACATAGGTTTGCTTCGCTGGGGTTAAAGCGCTTGGTTTAGCCAGGTGATAAACGTCCAGTTTAAGGCGTAGGTTGCCGTTCTTGTCCTTATGCAAATTAGCCTTGCCGACTGCTCCTGGGACGCTGGGATCAGCGACCAGCCGCACGTCGGAAGCTGAAGCCGAACCGACGAAAAGAGAGCTCACAAAAAGCGCAGCAACTACAACCATCAATTTCATTTTGATTTTCTCCGTGGCTGGCTAGTTTACCTCAACCTCGTGGCTTACCGTTTTGTATGGAGCCTTGCGCCTGAAAAGGTCTGGCACTAATTGCCGGATCGGGACGGCAATTAGTGCGCACTCATTTGCCACTTTGGTAACCATTAATGCATTACATTCGATCCGCCGTGCGAAGTGAAATCCACTCGCGCGGAAAAAGTTTGCGCCAAGGCCGCGTCCGCGTTTGCCGCTCCGTCTCTATGTAATTGATTTCACGGGCTCTGGCAAAATTGCTCATTTGGAACGCAGATTGCTCTCTTTTAGCTCGAGCAAATTGCTCAAAGTCAGAGGTTCTCCCCCGGGGACTTTCAAATTACTTCAACCTGCGTAGGGAGATTTTCCAAAATGAAGAAACTCATGCTACTCGCTGCTCTCGCCTTAGCTCTGCCCATGGGAGCTTTCGCCGACAGCCAGATAGACTTTCAAAACTCAGGCGGCACATTAGCCGGATCCAGCAGCGGGCTCACTTTATCGGGCTCTACCCTGACTTCCGTCAATGGCCTAAACGGCGGCGGACTCATCACAGGCAGTCTCGGTAGTGTCTCTCTTATGACTGGCGGACTGATCAGCGGAGCTCTGAACGGCAAGAACGCTCCCATTACGGTTGGTGGAGTTACCATGATTCCGCCGAGCGTGTTCAGTGGCGGCTCGCTTACGATTACCGGTAACGGGTCGAATGGCTTGACGGCGTATTGTTCTCGGGGACTTTCTCAGGAAACGTACTGTGGCAGCTAAGTACTAATCCGAAGAATGGCACCCACACCTATACTTTGACTGGCAGTCTCGTATCCGCGAACGGCAATTACGGAACGACAACCCAGTTGACATTCAACACCGGCAGGGGCTATTTCACTGGAACGGTCAAACTTTCGAGCGGTGACACCAACGTTGTCGTTCCGGAGCCCGGAACTCTTAGCTTGCTGGGAACTGGACTCGTCGGACTCGCAGGTGCCATTCGCCGCAAGCTGAAAAGCTAACTCTCAATCGCCTTACGCATATCTGGCCAAACCTGCCACGGAAAACGTGGCAGGTTTTTTTATGTGACCTAAACGCGCCCCAGACATCCCCGGGTGTTACAGATCGGGAACAATTCCGCTCTACGCGGCACTGACACATTGTTGAATTTTATCTTTGTGAGGACGGCCGCCGACGTAGAACCAGAAATTACTGCTTTTCGCGAGCACTAAGACCTAACTCAGCCGCCGGCGATTGCCCCGATAATTATGAACGGCTCCGCCCCTGACGCTACGGCCTCCGGAAGTGGAGCGTCCGGCGATTCGTGGGAAAGGTCTTCCTCGCAGGCGAAGAAACGTAGGAATGCACGTCGTTGCAGTGTCGTGTGGTCGCGAATGGTCCCACGCAGCATTGGGTAGCGGAGTTCGAGCGCGTCGAGGACAGAGCGCTGCGTAACTGGACTTTGCACGTCCAGCGATACCTCGGCGTCCGTATGCGCCAGAGTCTTGAGGTGTGTTGGAAGGATGACTCGGATCATAATTTCTTGAATTGCCCCCACGGGCCGAAGCCGTGCCCTTCCCAAAGCACGGCTAAAGCCCTCTCTTCTTGAAGATGGGTAAAACCGTGACTTCCGTCAAATGTCAGGCTAGTGTCTGCACTTCCACTGATAACACTGCCGGAAGATCGCGGACGATCGGCGACCAGTTGTCTCCGGCATCGGGAGACACGTACACCTGTCCCCCGGTGGTGCCGAAATATACCCCGCATTTGTCGAGTGAATCCACAGCCATGGCGTCGCGCAGAACGTTCACGTAACAATCTTTCTGCGGCAGGCCTTTGGTTAGCGGTTCCCACTCGTTGCCGCCGGTACGGCTGCGGAAAACTCGCAGCTTGCCCTCGTGAACATAGTGCTCTCCGTCACTCTTTATGGGTACAACGTAGATTGTCTCAGGCTCGTGGGCATGCACGTCAATCACGAATCCAAAGTCGGTAGGTAAATTCCCGCTTATCTTCTTCCACGAATCTCCGGCATTGTCGCTTCGCATGACATCCCAATGCTTTTGCATGAACAGAACGCCGGGGCGCGAGGGATTCATGGCAATGTGGTGCACGCAGTGTCCGACTTCTGCGGTCGGGTCCGGGATGTATTTGGAATGTAGCCCGCGATTAATTGGCTTCCAAGTCGCGCCCGCATCGTCGCTGCGGAACGCGCCTGCTGCTGAAATCGCAATGTAAATTCGCTTCGAATCGCTGGGATCGAGAATGATGCTGTGCAAACACATGCCGCCTGCGCCCGGCTGCCACTGGGGTCCGGTACCGTGTCCACGCAATCCAGCGAGTTCTTTCCAATTCTCTCCACCGTCGGTCGAGAGAAATAAGGCCGCATCTTCAATCCCCGCGTAGACACTGTTCGGATCAGTGAGCGACGGCTCCATGTGCCACACACGCTTGAACTCCCAGGGATGCGGCTTGCCATCATAAAACTGATGCGTTGTCATGGGCGCGCCGGTCCCTGGGGACGTATCGTAAACAAACTTATTGCTCGCTGCCATAGGGGGCCCTGACGGGGCAGGCTCCCCGGGAGGTGTTCCCGGCTGGTGCCATGTCTTGCCACCATCGTCGGAGCGCTGAATCAATTGCCCGAACCATCCGCTCGTCTGGGATACATAAATTCGATTGGGCTCAGCCGGCGATCCCTTGACGTGATAAATCTCCCATCCGGCAAAGTGAGGGCCGCTGACGTCCCATTTGTCGCGCTTGCCGTCCGACGTGAGTATGAATGCGCCTTTGCGCGTGCCTACGAGCACCCGAACTTTCGACATGCTTTGCTCCTTTTTTGATATCTCTACTTAATAGACGGATGAGATCCAAATTCATTTCTTGTGATCTTCCGCAAATCTCATTTCAGCCTTCGGGACCAGTAAACAGCGAGAACGAACAAGTACTTTTATCAAGCTTCATACGCTTGTTTCAATTTTGCGACATCGAGCTTCTTCATTTGAAGCATTGCCTGCGTTACTCTTTTTGATTTCTCAGGATCCTTGTCGCTTAGCATTTGCCCTAAGGCGGAAGGCACGATCTGCCACGAGACTGCATACTTGTCTGTTAACCAACCGCAGGGACCTTCTTTGCCATCCGCGGAGAGCTTTTCCCAGAAATCGTCAACTTCTTCCTGCGTCTCACAGTTCACGAAGAACGATATGGCCGGCGTGAAAGAAAATTGTGGACCGCCGTTCAACGCCATGAATTCTTGCCCATCGAGCTGAAAGGTCGCGGTCATGACTGTTCCCTGTGGACCACGCGAGCCTTCTCCAAAGCGAGTGACCCGGCCAATCTTTGAGTTCTTGAAAATGGAGGTATAAAAGTTCATCGCTTCTTCGGCTTTTCCATCAAACCACAAGAACGGAGTGATTTTTTGCATAGTTTAGTCCTCGCAGGGAGAGAGTTTGACCATGATTCCCGTCGTTCGTGAACTGTGAGCTTTGTTTAAGCTTTTTTCTCGCAGTTGATCATCCACGGGATACCGAACCGGTCGGTGAGCATGCCAAATCGCTCCGCCCAGAATGTGGGAGCAAGAGGCATGTGAATCTTCGCCTTTTCCGACAGGTCGTGAAATATTCTCTCCGCCTCTTTCGGATCGTTTAAGCTCAGCGAAACAGAGAAGCCCTGTGGTTTTTCGTAGTGGCCGGGAGGCGCGTCGGATCCCATCAGGATTCCGCCCTTTACGTTGAGACGAGCATGAAGAATTTTCTTGAGCCAGTTTGCGGGTGCATGCTCTGCGGCGGGAGTACCCTCGTGCGGCATCATAGTTTCGATGTTGCCGCCAAGACAGCGCTCGTAAAACTTGAACGCTTCCTCGCACCGGCCATCAAATAAAAGGTACGGATTAATTTCCATCAGCGCTCCTGGATCTCAACGAATGAGTTCGACTGCGGCAGTATGTAGCATATTACTTGTTAATTGCAAGTTAAAATATGGTACTGTCATGCGAGATCCATGTCCCCCGGGAAAATCGCGAAAGCACGCAAGCCCAAGCGCCGATCAGAGTGTCCACTGAATGCATCGGTGGAGATGCTGGGAGACCGCTGGTCATTGCTGATCATTCGCGACATGATGCTGCGAGGTTTCCGGACCTACAAAGAATTCATGGAGTGCTACGAGGGTATCGCAACCAATATTCTGGCCGACCGTCTACGGAAACTCATAGCGAATGGAATTATTGTTGCGGAATCTGATGCATCGGATGGGCGCAAGCGGAATTATCTGCTCACCCAAAAGGGAATTGATCTTGCGCCCGTGCTCGCGGAGATGGTGCTGTGGGCAGCCGCGCATGAACATACGGGAAATCAACCTCTGGTCCAGAGGATGCGGGAGGATAAAGGGAAAGTCATAGCTGGAGTAAGGCACAGGTGTGTAGAAAGAAAATCTTCGGACTAAGTTAAGCCATCTCCCCATCAGAGCCTGAAGGGGCACTCTCACTTCGGGAAGCCTCACGCTACTTCGTTATTGTTTGCTGCGGCCTTCTCGTTCAATGCTGTTGCCCAGGACGGTGAAATAGACGACGAGCTGTCATAACCGTAAAACGCTTTTTGCTGTCCGCTTTGGGGCAGCATCCGGTTAGCAAGGCCGAGCACTGCGGCTGCGGCCTCCGGGAAAAGTTCGTTTGTTTTGACGACGATTTTGGCTGGCAATGAAACTACAAGTCTGGCGTTGCCACGCACGCATGCATCCACGATCTGGCGGGCAGCACGTTCGGCACTGATGGACGTTCCCGGCAGAGCGTCACTCAGGCTAAACCAGGCATACTCAGAGCGATGGTTGCCCTTGAAGGTGGCGTTGCGCGGACTGCCGGTACGCATTAATCCGGGATAAATAGTGGAAACCATGACGTTATCCCCCCGGAGTTCTGAGCGCAATCCTTCGGAAAAGCCGGCGAGCGCAAACTTCCCTACACAGTAAGGGAGAAGATGAGGAACGCTGATCTTTCCGCCGATTGACGAAATATTGACGATTCTTCCCGAACGGCGCGCCCGCATTTCCGGCAGCACTGCCGACGTCGTATAGAATGCTCCCCAAAAATGCGTTTCTAAAGAATTTTGATAGTCTTCCTTAGTCATGGATTGCATCGGGCCGACGGAGATATGTCCTGCGTTGTTGATCAGCACATCAATGGACCCAAATACGTTGCGAATTCGGTCCATTGCTTGTGAAACCTGGCCTTCGCTGGTGACGTCGCAGCGAAGTCCCAATACATTTTTAGAAGAAAATCTGGTGCGCTGGCTGGTCAAGTCATGGCAAGCCCGGCTTATCTCTTCCTGGTCTCGAGCGAGTAGAGCCACGTTGGCGCCCCGATGCAGAAACTCTCTGGCCATAACCAGCCCTAAACCGCGAGAGCCGCCCGTTACTACCACCGTTTTACGGGTAAGTGAAAACTTTCTGGCGGCAGACCTCTCTAAGAGTGCGCTGGCAAAATAGGCACCGATTCCTACGAGGGCGCAAGACTTCATCAGAATTGAACTATTTTTTCTCATGTACGGACTCTGTGAGGAGGTGAGATGAAAAAGCCAAGCGCAAGTTTGTACTCGCGGCGGGGCAGAAAGTAAGTTCTCGGCATATTTGTGCAAACCGTTGCGCAAACTTAATATGCTTTTTCCACAGGAGACACAAAAACGATGGTAAAGAGATGGTTCCGAGGGATTTTCGAAATGGAAACCGAGTTGCTCAAAGAAGGCTAAGTGACCCTAAGTCTGTTCGTCTGCAGTTTTGTCCAAATTCAGGCCCATTTGCTGGCGGGAGCAGTGTCTATCCCGTTCGTGCTGGGAATACGTTTGTTCATAAAAGCTTTGAATGAGCAGAGTCTCGCTGAGAAAAAGCTCGAGCGTCCACGTGTGAGCAGGACCAAGTTGTGTGATTCTGAGTAACGCCTAGGCATCCAAATTCGTCTACCTCGTCTACGCTTAGAAACATCACCTCCTGCTTGTGCCGCCGGTTCTTTCAGCCATATCAATCTCGGAGGCAGCCGTGTGACGTACGAGACGAATGCTAATACCGCTTTGTTATCTAAGTAACGTTGTGCGGATGACAGTGCAGCTCGATACTTTAGAGATGGAAATACTTGGATTTTTAAGGCTGATAATTCTCGCAGTGGGAGGAGTGCTGGGAGCGACCGTCATTTTGACGATGGCGCTGCCAGGCCAACTGCCGCAGCGGGTTTCAAGCGGGACTCTCAAACGCCGCTAGCTTACTGCCGTTCTGCTGGCTACGGATCATTCGACGCAAAATCATTCGCGAGTGAATGAATTTTGTTGTTCAGGATGACATTTTTCTCAAAAACTTCGCCAAGGTGTGCGCTGCCTAAATCGCGCCTTGCCCAAGTGTGCCCCAATAATTTCGTAGGTGATACGAGCAAAGCCCGTCCGGATATAATTTCTCCCGATGGTTGCGGCTAAAGACTCCCAGAAGAAAATCGAAGCGCTACGCGACCGTGTGCGCCATCACGAATACCGTTATTACGTCCAGGATGATCCGGAAATTTCTGATGCCGAATTCGACCGGCTGATGGATGAACTGAAGTCCTTGGAGGCAGAAAATCCGCAACTGATTACGCCTGATTCTCCCACACAAAGGGTTGGAGGCAAGCCGCGAGAAGGATTGCTGAAGGCCCAGCATTCTTCAGCCATGCTCTCGCTGGATAATACGTATAACGAAGAGGATTTGCGAAATTGGGAACGGCGCGTCCACGAACTCGCGGGCAGCAAGGACATCCAATATGTTTGTGAGCTGAAATTGGACGGCATGTCGCTTGCATTGCACTACCAGAATGGGTCGCTAGTACGCGGCATTACTCGTGGGGACGGGACCGTAGGCGAAGACGTGACTGCAAACGTTCGCACCGTGCGCTCGATCCCCCTTTCAATCTCTAAAGAAAAGTTGAAGAAGGCCGGCCTTCCTGCGGATTTCGAAATCCGCGGCGAGATGCTGATACCTGCCGCGTCGTTTAAAAAGATGAATGAGGAGCGCGAGGAGAAAGGACTTTCGCTTTTTGCGAATCCCCGCAACGCCACTGCCGGCACGGTTCGCCAGCTGGAGCCTGGTATTACCGCGCAGCGCCGACTGGATTATTTTGCATATTCACTGCTGCGCGGTGGCCGCACATTGTTTGATCGCCACTGGCAAAGTCTGGATGCCATCGAAGCGGCGGGATTCAAGGTGAACATGCGGCGCGCGCTGGCCAACAATTTTGATGAAGTGTGGAAATTTATCGAAGAGTGGCAGGAGAGGCGGGAGAGTCTTCCTTACGAAATTGATGGCATCGTGGTCAAGGTTGACCGTATCGCGATTCAGCAGGAGCTTGGATTTACCGGCAAAGCTCCGCGCTGGGCGATTGCCTACAAGTATGCCGCGCGTTCGGGCATTACTCAGGTCGAAGGCATTCTCGTGCAAGTCGGGCGAACAGGAAAACTAACCCCGGTGGCGGCCCTGAAACCCGTTCCCATTGGGGGTACCACGGTGAGTCGCGCAACTCTGCACAATATGGACGAGATTGAGCGGCTCGGCCTGCACATTGGTGACTGGGTGGAAGTCGAGCGTGGCGGAGATGTGATCCCCAAGGTGACTCGCGTCGTAGATGACAAAGATCATCCCCGCGGGCGGAAGCTTTTTCACATGCCGGAGCAGTGTCCGGTCTGCGGTACCCATGTGGTGCGAACTGAAGGCGAGGTAGACCATCGTTGCGTGAATGCGAATTGCCCCGCAAAGTCACGGGAGACGATTCTGCACTTTGCATCTCGTGGCGTGATGAATATTGACGGCATGGGTGAGGCGCTGGTCAATCAACTAACGGACCGCGGCCTGGTGAAGAACGTTGCAGACATTTACAAGATCAAAAAAGCAGATCTGCTCAGCCTTGAGCGGATGGGTGAGAAGTCTGCCCAGAATGTCCTAGATCAAATCGAAAATTCGAAGAAACTGCCGCTGCAGCGGGTGATTTTCGGCCTTGGCGTTCGTTTTGTAGGTGAGCGGACCGCGCAGTTTCTGGCAGAACATTTCGGATCCCTGGATGCGTTGACGGCCGCAGACGTGGAAGAACTCCAGCAGGTGAATGAAGTTGGACCCCGGATTGCCCAGAGCATCGTCGAATTCTTTCAAGAGCCGCGCAATCGCGCTCTGGTCAAACAGCTCGCGAGCCTGGGGTTGAATTTAGCCGGCGAAAAGAGAGAGCGTGGGACGAAGTTGACAGGGAAGACATTCGTCCTCACCGGAAGTTTGGCGAACTACAGTCGCGATCAGGCTAAGAAAATGATCGAGGATGCTGGCGGCCGGGTGTCAGGCTCCGTGAGCAAGAAGACAGATTATGTCGTGGCTGGGGCTGATGCGGGATCGAAATTGGACAAAGCTAAAGAGCTGGGAGTGAAGGTCATTGGGGAAGAGGAAATGGTGAAAGTCGTAGAAGCCTAGCGAGTATGGTTCAAGCTTTCGGGGGCGAGGGCGTCCTGCGCCACCCAAAGCCGTCATCATGTAAGCTTGGTTTTGATTTTTTGGTAAGTGGTTTCCAGGGTTTCCGGAAGAACTCTGCTTTCACCGACTACTGACATGAAATTCGCATCGGCGATCCAGCGTGGCAGCACGTGCATGTGGATGTGTCCCGCCACTCCCGCGCCTGCTGCTTTTCCGATGTTCATCCCCAGATTAATTCCGTCGGGTTTGTAGACCTCTCGCAATACCTCTTCCAACTTTTTAGATAAATCCATCATTTCGTGGGCTGCCACAGCAGGCAATTTCAATAGCTGATCGAGATGCGCGTAGGGCACGATCATGATGTGACCCGAGGTATAGGGATAAGTGTTCAGCACCACAAAGCAGTGTTGCGCGCGCAACACTATGCGCGCCTCCACGTCGTTATTCAGCTTTAGCAACTCGCAAAAGATGCAGTCCGAGGTCTTTTCCGCTGTCGAAATGTAGGCGTAGCGCCAGGGTGTCCAGAGATAATCCATTGCAGGGCAGGGTAGCAGAATCCTGGAACTCTGTGAATTTTGACGACAATTTGGCTGCTTTTCAGGCTCTTTGCTTCCGAACTCCCGCTTGCGTTTGACACTGTTTACATGCGGTTGCTATAGTCGAAGTGTTCCCTTTAGGACGCGGGTTTGCTTTTGAACGTCCGACCGCTGGGATTGTTCAGGCCCGTTCGCCAGGACGAGCTCAACACAACCTAAGACTCACGCCAGCAGTCCACTAAACAGCCCGCATCCGTTCCGCAAGGATTTACTGGAGAGGCTATAACCTTGTTCGACGACAATAACGCCCACAATATGGATTCCGCGACCACAACGATCACCGAACAGCCCGCGGATTCGTCAGAGGGCTCTGACCGCAGCAACGATACCCCTGAGCTAACGCACACCCAGAGCCAGGACGACAATCAATCATTCGGCGCAGCCAACGACGATTTCGCGTCTGCCTTGGAGAATTTCACCACCGAGAGCGAAGAAGCAGCTAGCGACGACAACGTGATCAAAGGCACGGTGCTGAAGATCACAGCCACGCACGTCGTGGTGGATATCGGTGCCAAGTCGGAAGGCATGCTGCCGCTGTCAGAGGTGCTTGATCACGAGGGAAAGTCTAAGTTCCAGCCCGGCGATGAAATTGATGTAATGCGCGACAAGGGTGAAACCGAGGAAGGATACATTAACCTTTCTCACCAGAAGGCGCAACGCCTGCGCGCCTGGGACGAGATCGAAAAGGCGCACAACGAGAAGCGCCCCATTCAGGCGACGGTGATTGAGCGCATCAAGGGCGGCCTGACTGTAGACATCATGGGTGCGCGTGCATTTCTCCCGGGCTCCCAAATGGATCTACGCCCCGTGCGCAACCTCGACAACGCCACAGGCGAGGTCCTCGAAGTCGCAATCATCAAGCTGAATAAGAAGCGTGGAAACATTGTTGTGTCGCGCAAGCAGATACTGGAAGAAGAGCAGAGCGAGAAGCGTTCCAAAACGCTGGAACATCTCGAAGAAGGCGCCATGCTGACGGGCGTGGTGAAAAACCTGACCGAGTACGGGGCCTTCGTTGATCTCGGGGGCATTGACGGCCTTCTGCACGTTACCGACATGTCCTGGGGACGCCTCACCCATCCCCGCGATTTGGTAAATGTCGGGGATCAAATCCAGGTAAAAGTCCTCAAATTTGACAAAGAAAAGCAACGTGTCTCTCTGGGATTCAAGCAGCTCACTCCCGATCCCTGGCTTGATGCCGAGCATCGCTATCCTGTGGGGGCGCACGTCAGCGGACGGGTCATCAGTGTTACGGACTATGGCGCGTTTGTAGAACTGGAGCAGGGAATTGAAGGCTTGGTTCACGTCAGCGAAATGACGTGGTCGAAGCGCATGAAGCATCCCTCAAAGCTGGTGAATGTAGGGGACCAGGTTGATTGCGTAGTGCTGAATGTGAGTCCGCAGGAACGCAGGATTTCACTGGGAATGCGCCAACTCGCTACCAATCCCTGGGACGCTCTGCATGATAAGTATCCGGTGGGTGCGACCGTCGAGGGAAGAGTACGCAATCTCACCGATTTCGGAGCTTTTATTGAAATCGAGGATGGCATTGATGGGCTCGTCCACGTCAGCAACTTAAGCTGGACGAAGCGAGTAAAGCATCCATCAGAAGTTTTGAAAAAGGGTGATCATGTGAAGGCCATTGTGCTCGCGATCGAGCCCGATAAGCGGCGTCTTTCATTGGGAGTGAAGCAGCTACAGCCCGACGTTTGGGAATCGTTCTTTGAAAAACATCACATCGGCGATGTGCTTCACGGGAAAGTGCTGCGTACAGCCAGTTTTGGCGCATTTGTGGAAATTGCGGAAGGGGTCGAAGGCCTCTGTCACAACTCCGAAGCTGTGGATGCCAATGGCCAGCAGATCACGCTCGTGCCCGGCCTCGAGCACGATTTTAAGATCATCAAAATGAATCCCGAAGAAAAGAAAGTGGGACTCAGCATCAAAGCGGTAGGCGAAGAAGCCTCCAGGTCTGAAGTGGAGGCCTATAAGTCTCCAGGCTCCTCCAGCACTGGCGGGTCTACTATCGGAGATCTGATAACTTGGAAGCGCGCAGGGACGGAAAATAACTAAAAGTATTTTTTTGTTGAGCGAACAGGAAAATGCGCCAGCGATGGCGCATTTTTTTATTGCGCCAGAAAGGCCGCTTACTTGGTATCAATCCGCAAGTTGATGTTGACCTGCTTCCGATCATCGAACTGGCTCACGGTCTTGGCGTCGCTCTTTTGGTCTTTGTATTGTGCATAGACTTCATAATCAATGTTCGGAGACAACTCCGGGAAGTGGTACATGCCGTCGGGTCCGACGATGTAGCTTTTCACCGCGCGGGTACGAGTATTCGAGAGATAGACCACTGCGCTGCTTAAGGCATTATCTTGCTTATCCGCCACCCGGCCCGTCAGCATACGTCCCGAACCGCCAGGTTCTTTATCTCTTGCATAGGAAAAACTGGCGAGAAAAGTGAGCGCGAGAGTTAGCGCGAGGATCAGAATGCGATGTACTTTCATAATCCGCCTCCTGAAACGAGGTATCTCATTGTTTGGTGATGCTCTGACTTTCCTACTACTTTAGATGCAACCCGGTATCTACTCGCTCCTCATTTTCGACCTGGACCTTAATCTCGTCGGAAGGGTGTAAGCCTTCTCCATTGACCAGTTTATAGTGCCGGACGTCGGCCCAGACGATGTACTCTGCTTTGCCGGAGGGAACTCGAACTGCAAATTCCCCGTTATGGTCGGAATATTGCTCCCACCGCCACTTTTTGTCTTCGGAGCGGCGCAGCTTGACTTTAACGCGGTACAGCGGACGATTATCCGGGCCCCACACGGTGCCGAAAATTAAGGCATAGGGCTTTTCGCGGTTATGCTCCGACGAAGATGAATTCGCGCCCCAACATGCTGGCAGATAAAACAAAGAGAGAATGGCAGCGACGATTGCGCGACGGGCAGAAAAAGAACCACAGCGAAGGAAGGAAAAGGCTGAGCGTGCAGGCGGGTGAAGGTTTCTAGGAGTAATCACTATCCTCGGCTTCCTCTTCCTCGTCTTCTTCGTAGCCCTCTTCTTCAACGGGCTTGAGTTCGATGGGATTCACCGTGATCACTTCAAAATCGCTGCCGCATTCCGGACAAGAGACTACTTCGCCCTCGTCCATATCATCTTCTTCGATGTCGAGATTGGTATCGCACTCCGGGCAATAAATCATAATGACTCCGTTCGCTGGATGCTCCTGTTTAATATTTAATTCTTCTGGCCCTCAGGTCAAGCCCTCATAACACTCTCGCTGGCAGCATCCGATGACCGTTGTAACCCCAAGGCTGCTTCAGTATCGTGGAAATGCTCAAATTGTCCAAGGATCGCCGAATGATTATATTTCGTTGCAGCCCCTTTTCTCATCGTTATTCGATTTCTCTGCTTTACGTTTGGTCGCTAGTTTGTCTGTTCGCTGGAACGCCCCGCACGTCCGCGCAAGACACGATGCCCGTGATTACTGCGGACCAACAAATTGCTGCTGCTATCGCAAGGGTCTCGGCGGAGCACATACGCGCGAACATCACCAGACTGGTCAGCTTCCAGAACAGGTCTACCCTTTCCGCTCAGGATTCTGCATCAATTGCCGCTGGCCATGGCGTTGGGGCGGCGCGTGATTGGATCAAGGCGGAGTTCGAGAGTTACTCCCGCGATTGCGGTGGATGTCTGGAAGTCAAAGTTGATAGCTTTATCGAAAGCCCGACCGAGCGTATCCCCAAGCCAACTCAAATTACGAATGTCTACGCGATCTTAAAGGGATCTGATCCGGCGAGTGCCAAGCGAATCGTACTGGTCACCGG